>NZ_CP079865.1:600865-901298 GCF_025263565.1 Mycobacterium sp. SMC-8 | reverse complement strand
GTCGACGACGATCAGATCCCACTTGTCTTCTGCCAGAAGCTGTCCCAACTTCTCCATGGCCATGTACTCCTGTGTGCCGGCAAGCGAGGTGGCCACAGTTTGGTAGAACTGGTTGTCCAGGATCGCGTCCGCCGTGCCGGGTCCGGAGTACTGAATCACCATCTCGTCGAACGTGCGACGCATGTCGAGCATCATCGCGTGCAGTTCGCCGGGCACCTCCGGCGCGAGCGGCACCCGCTGCGGGGTGTTGCCCAGATCCCGGATCCCGAGCGCCTGGGCGAGCCGCTTGGCCGGGTCGATGGTCAGCACGACCACGGTGCGGCCGTATTCGGCGGCCCGTAGAGCCATCGCGGCCGCGGTGGTGGTCTTGCCGACGCCGCCCGCCCCGCAGCAGACCACGACCCGGTTGGAGGTGTCGCGCAGAATCGACGCCATGTCGAGGGCCGGTGGGGTGTGGCTCATCGTGTCTCTCCCGCTCACCGCACGCCCTGGTGGGCGAGCTCTTCGGCTAGTTCGTAGAGGCTGCCGAGGTCGACCCCATCGGGCAGCGAGGGCAGGTCCAGCCGGGCCACATCGAGTTCGGCGAGCTGCTCGGCACTCTCGTTGCGCGCCGCGATGCGGGTGGCGTGCTGGATGGTTTCGGTGAGCAGGCCGGCGAAATCGTCGTCGGAGAGCGTGATGCCCGCGTTCGCCAGACCGGCCCGCACCGCATCGGCGTCGATGACGCCCTCGGCGGCCTTGGCCAGGTCGTCGGGAGCGAGGTAGGCGGGGATGTTGCGGTTGACGATGACGCTGCCGATGGGCAGACCCATCTCCCGCAGCTCCTCGATCGCCTCCAGCGTCTCCTGGATCGGCAGCGCTTCAAGCAGCGTGACGAGGTGGATCGCCGTCAGATCCGAGTGCAGCAGCTTGACCACACCTTCGGCCTGCGAATGCACGGGCCCGCCCTTGGCCAGGTCCGACACGGCCTTGGTGACGTCGAGGAAGCGTGCGATACGTCCGGTGGGCGGCGAGTCGACGACGACCGCGTCGTACACGGCGCCCTTGCCCCGCGGCTGATCCTTCTCGTTACGCGTGACGATCTCTTTGATCTTGCCGGTCAACAACACGTCCCGCAGGCCAGGAGCGATCGTCGTCGCGAACTCGACGGCGCCGATCCGGCGCATCGCCCGTCCGGCCAGGCCGAGGTTGTAGAACATGTCCAGGTATTCGAGGAACGCCGCCTCGGTGTCGATGGCCAGCGCGTTGACCTGGCCCCCGCCTTCGGCGGTCGCGATCTTGACCTCTTCATAGGGCAGTGGCGGGACGTCGAAGAGCTGCGCGATCCCTTGGCGCCCTTCGACTTCGACGAGGAGCACCTTGCGGCCACCCGCGGCCAGCGCCAGCGCCAGCGCCGCGGCGATGGTCGACTTGCCCGTGCCGCCTTTGCCGGAGACGAAGTGCAGCCGCGCCTTGGTCAGGCGCGAAGGCCAGCCGGGCTGCTTGGTGCGGGACGATCCGGAAGAACCGGAAGACCCGGAAGGGGTGGTAGCCACCCAAGCATGCTAGCCAAGGCCTGTCCGATCCCGGATAAGCTCAGCCGCATGAGCGAACAGAAGAGGTGGGCGGCGTGAGCGAAGCGACCAAATGGGAGTACGCGACCGTCCCGCTGTTGACGCACGCCACCAAACAGATCCTCGACCAGTGGGGTGAAGACGGCTGGGAACTGGTCTCGGTGCTGCCCGGACCCACCGGCGAGCAGCACGTGGCCTACCTCAAGCGACCCAAGTGAGCGCCTGGTCGGCCCGACTGGACGAGCTGGGCATCGCGCTGCCCGAGGTGGTCGCGCCGCTGGCGGCCTACGTCCCGGCGGTGCGCACCGGCAACCTCGTCTACACCGCCGGACAGCTGCCGATCGCCGGCGGTGAGCTGACCGTGACCGGCAAGGTGGGCGCCGAGGTGTCGGCCGAGGATGCGCACGCGCTGGCCCGCCGGTGCGCGCTCAACGCGCTGGCCGCCGTCGACGCGCTGGTCGGCATCGACGCTGTGGTCAAGGTGGTCAAGGTCGTGGGCTTCGTCGCCTCCGCGCCCGGCTTCGGCGGGCAGCCCGGTGTCATCAACGGGGCCTCCGAGTTGTTCGGCGAGATATTCGGCGAGGCCGGCGCCCATGCCCGCTCCGCGGTCGGGGTGTCCGAGCTGCCGCGAAACGCGCCGGTGGAAGTGGAAGTGATCGTGGAGGTCGCGTGAGCGACGATCGGGCTGAGGTCGCGTAGGTGGAGCACCCCGCGTACAACGTGCTGCGACCGGTGACCGACACCGCGTCGGTGCTGCTGTGCGAGAACCCAGGGCTGATGACGCTCGACGGGACCAACACCTGGGTGCTGCGCGGACCGGGCTGCGAAGAGATGGTCGTAATCGATCCCGGCCCCGACGACAAGGACGAGCACATCGAGCGGCTTGCCGCGCTCGGCCCGATTCCGCTGGTGCTGATCAGTCACCGCCACGGCGACCACACCGGCGGCATCGACCGACTGGTCGACCTGACCGGTGCGGTGGTGCGGTCGGTGGGCAGCGGTTTCCAGCGCGGTCTCGGCGGCTCGCTGACCGACGGTGAGGTGATCGACGCGGCCGGTCTCAAGATCACCGTGATGGCGACCCCCGGCCACACCGCCGATTCCGTGTCCTTCCTCGTCGATGACGATTTGGTGCTGACCGCGGACACGATCCTGGGGCGGGGCACCACCGTCATCGACGACGAGGACGGCGACCTCGGGGACTACCTGGAGTCGCTGCGCCGGCTGCGCGGTCTCGGGCACCGTAGGGTGCTGCCCGGGCACGGACCCGAACTCGACGACATGGTCGCCGTCAGCCAGATGTATCTGACGCATCGCGAAGAGCGACTCGACCAGGTCCGGGCCGCGCTACGCGCATTGGGGGAGGACGCCACGGCCCGGCAAATCGTCGAGCACGTGTACACCGATGTCGATGAGAAGCTGTGGGACGCCGCCGAATGGTCGGTGCAAGCGCAGCTGAACTTCCTGCGGAAGTAACCGCGGAAAGGGTCTACCTCGCTCGGCGGGCCAGCCGCTCCGAGTCGCTGATCAGCACACTCTTGCCCTCCAGGCGGATCCAGCCGCGGTGGGCGAAGTCGGCGAGCGCCTTGTTGACGGTCTCGCGGGACGCGCCGACCAGCTGGGCGATCTCCTCCTGGGTCAGATCGTGCGTGACGCGCAGCGCGCCGCCCTCCTGCGTGCCGAAGCGCTGCGCAAGCTGCAGCAGCTGCTTGGCGACGCGGCCGGGGACGTCGGTGAAGATCAGGTCGGCGAGGTTGTTGTTGGTGCGGCGAAGACGGCGGGCCAGCACGCGCAGCAGCTGCTCGGCGATCTCGGGCCGGTCGGCGATCCACGCCCTCAGCGCTTCACGGTCCATCGACACCGCGCGCACCTCGGTGATGGTGGTGGCGCTCGAGGTCCGCGGACCCGGGTCGAAGATCGACAGCTCACCGAACATGTCCGACGGGCCCATGATCGTCAGCAGGTTCTCGCGACCGTCCGGGGAACGGCGACCGATCTTCACCTTCCCGGAGATGATGATGTACAGGCGGTCGCCGGGCTCACCCTCGGCGAACACCGTGTGTCCGCGCGGGAAGTCGACGGGCTGCAACTGCTTGGTCAGCGCGGAAACGGCGCTCGGTTCTACACCCTGGAAGATTCCGGCCCTGGCCAGGATCTCGTCCACGTTGCCCCTTTGTGCGTTCGATGTTTGTGCGTTCGATGATCAAAAAATGCGCGAGCCGACCTCGAAAGTCGTGACGTCAGTCTAGAGGCAAGCCCTGTGTGACCTGCCCACGCTACACACGATCGGCATGTCGGGTCTGCCGAAACTCAGTATTCGCGAGCGTAGCGAAGTACCCGCCGGCGGTCAGTCCCGGCGCCGACACAGGTTCGAGAAACCCGTCCGTCGGAGTGTCCCGCTGCTCGACGCGCCGGGGCGGTGTGCGCGGCGCCCTGTCGGCGTTCGCCGATGCCGGAGTCTCGGCGCGGTCGGTGTCGGCCCGGCGCAGGAACTCGTCGACGTCGGCCGGGGAGAACGCGTCGCGACGCAGGCCGGCCTCGACGCGCTCCAGACCGAAGGTCGCCAACATCAGCAACCCAGGGATCAGCGCGACGAGCAACCACGACACAACGCAGAAGTAAACACGGTGAAGGTCTCGGCGGGATCACGAAAAGTCCACGTTAAGGACCTATCCACCACCGGGTGTGTCGGTCGTCGTCAGTACCCTGGCCTGGTGACCGTGAAACCGGCCGGCAGGGCCCCGCGCGCCGCGAAATGGGACAAAGAGACCCGGCTCGGCCTGGTCCGCCGCGCCCGCCGGATGAACCGCGCTCTGGCAGAAGCGTTTCCGCACGTGTACTGCGAATTGGACTTCACCAATCCGCTGGAGCTCACCGTCGCAACCATTCTGTCCGCGCAGAGCACCGACAAGCGCGTCAACCTCACCACCCCGGCTCTGTTCAAGAAGTACCGGACTGCCGTGGACTACGCGACCGCCGACCGTACCGAGCTCGAGGAGCTGATCCGGCCCACCGGGTTCTACCGCAACAAGGCCAACTCGCTGATCGGGCTGGGCCAGGCGTTGGTGGAACGCTTCGATGGGAAGGTTCCGGCCACCCTCGACGAACTGGTCACGCTGCCCGGCGTCGGCCGCAAGACCGCCAACGTCATCCTGGGCAACGCGTTCGACGTCCCGGGAATCACCGTCGACACCCACTTCGGGCGGTTGGTCCGTCGGTGGCGCTGGACCGCCGAGGAGGACCCCGTCAAGGTCGAGCACGCCGTCGGCGAGCTCATCGAGCGCCGCGAGTGGACACTGCTCAGCCACCGGGTGATCTTCCACGGCCGGCGCGTGTGCCACGCCCGTAAGCCCGCCTGCGGGGTGTGCGTGCTCGCCAACGACTGCCCGTCTTACGGGACCGGCCCCACCGACCCGCTCATCGCCGCGCCGCTGGTCAAGGGGCCCGAGACCGAGCACCTGCTGGCGCTGGCGGGGCTGTAGGCGCAGGTCTTGTCCGTCAGTGCGTCGACCCGGTGGAGCATCGTGGCGCTGGTCATCCTGATCGCCCTCGGTGTCGCGCTGTGGACCGAACTAGGTGCCGGCGACTCCGAACCGGGCGCGCGACGCGACGTGCCGTCTGCGCGGGACCGGCGCGACGCCGACACCCCGGAGGCGCTGACCGGTCCGCGTGCCCGCGCCGATCTGGCGCCGTGCCCGTCGCCGGGTCCCGGTCCCGGCCCGGAGGCGCTGCGCGGCATCGTGCTCGAGTGCGCCGGGGACGGATCGCGTGTCGACGTCGCGAAAGCACTGGCCGGCAAGGCCGTCGTGCTCAACCTGTGGGCGTACTGGTGCGGACCCTGCGCCGACGAGCTGCCCGCGATGGCCGAGTATCAGCGCCGCGCCGGCCCGGCGGTCACCGTGCTGACGGTGCACCAGGACGAGAACGAGAGCGCGGCGTTGCTGCGGCTGGCTGAGTTGGGGGTGCACCTGCCGACCGTGCAGGACGGGCGCAGGACCATCGCCGCAGCGCTGCAGGTGCCCAACGTGATGCCGGCCACGGTGGTGCTACGCCCGGACGGTAGCGTTGCCGAGATCCTGCCCCGGTCATTTGCGACCGTTGACGAGATCGCCGCCGCGGTCGATCCGAAGATTGGAGTCGCGTGAGCTGGGACAGCAGACACGACGAGCTGATCCCGTCCGCCGCTCCGCCCTGGCTGGTCCCGCTCGTCGAAGACCCCGGCGCGGTCAAGAACGCCTACCGCCGCAGGGTTGCGCCCGAGGTGCTGGCCGGGCTCGCTGCGGCCAACACCACGGCCGCGGTGACCGGCACCCGCCGGGACGCCGCGGTGCTGGTGCTGTTCTCCGGCCCCCGGGACGGGGCGCCGGGTGTCCTGCCCGACGACGCCGACCTGCTGGTGACCGTGCGGGCCTCCACCCTGCGCCATCACGCCGGCCAGGCTGCCTTCCCCGGCGGGGCCGCCGACCCACAGGACCGCAGCCCGGTGCACACCGCGCTGCGTGAGGCCACCGAAGAGACCGGCATCGACACCGGCCGACTGCAGCCGCTGGCCGTGCTGGACAAGATGTTCATCCCGCCGTCGGGCTTCCATGTCGTGCCGGTGCTGGCGTACTCACCGGATCCGGGACCGGTCGCGGTGGTCGACGCGGCCGAGACGGCCGTCGTGGCCCGGGTCCCGGTGCGCGCCTTCGTCAATCCCCAGAATCGGATCTCGGTGTACCGCAAGCAGAACACCCGCCGCACGGCCGGCCCGGCATTCCTGCTCAACGAGATGATGGTGTGGGGGTTCACCGGGCAGGTGATCGCTGCTCTGCTGGAGGTGGCGGGCTGGGCGGTGCCGTGGGAAAGCGACAACGTGTACGAACTCGACGACGCAATGGCGTTGCTGGACGCCCAGGGCAGTTACGGTGATGCGCAACGATGAACTCGTCTCAGTGGCTTGATATCAGCATCCTGGCGTTAGCCCTGATCGCCGCCATCTCCGGCTGGCGATCGGGCGCGCCGGGCTCCTTGCTGGCTCTTGTCGGGGTGGCGCTGGGCGCGGCGGCGGGAATCCTGCTGGCCCCCTACGTCGTCGACCACATCAGCGGCCCGCGCACCAAGCTCTTCGTCACCCTGTTCCTGATTCTGGCGCTGGTCGTGATAGGCGAGATCGCGGGGGTGGTGCTCGGCAGAGCCGTACGCGGGGCGATCCGCAGTCCCGGGCTGCGGGTGGTCGACTCGGTCGTCGGGGTCGCGTTGCAGCTGGTGCTGGTGCTGACGGCGGCCTGGCTGCTGGGCACCGCGCTGGTGTCCTCGCCGCAACCCAATCTGGTCGCCGCGGTGCAGGGTTCCAAGGTCATCGCCGAGGTCGACTCCGTCGCTCCCAGCTGGCTGCGATCGGTACCCAACCGGCTTTCGGCGCTGTGGGAGACCGCCGGACTGCACGACGTGCTCAAACCGTTCGGACCGACACCGGTCGCCGAGATCGACCCGCCGGACCCGTCGCTGGCCACCTCGCCGGTGGTCAACACGACCCGGTCGAGCGTGGTGAAGGTGCGCGGAGTCGCGCAGAGCTGCCAGAAAGTGCTGGAGGGCACCGGTTTCGTCATCGCCCCCAACCGGGTGATGTCCAACGCGCACGTGGTGGCCGGGTCGAACAGTGTCACCGTCGAGGTGGACGGACAGACCTACGACGCGGGGGTGGTCTCCTACGACCCCAACGCCGACATCTCGATCCTCGACGTGCCCAACCTGCCGTCCGCCCCGCTGCAGTTCGTCGACGCGGAGGCGCAGCCGGGCACCGACGGCATCGTGATGGGCTATCCCGGCGGCGGCGACTTCACCGCGACCCCGGCGCGGGTGCGCGAGGTCATCGAGCTCAACGGGCCGGACATCTACCGGTCCACCACCGTCACCCGCGAGGTCTACACCATCAGAGGCACTGTGCGCCAGGGCAACTCCGGCGGGCCGATGATCAACCGGCAGGGCAAGGTGCTCGGTGTGGTGTTCGGCGCGGCCGTCGACGACGTCGACACCGGATTCGTGCTCACCGCCGACGAGGTGGCCCGGCAGATGGCCAAGGTCGGCAACGTCGAACGCGTCCCGACCGGCACCTGCATCAACGCGGGCTGACCCGTCAGCCGTACACCTGGCCCAGGAAGCCGCGCAGCTGTTCGTTGACCGCTTCCGGTGCTTCCTCATGGCTGTAGTGACCGGCGCCGTCGATCGAGACGTACCGGCCGTGCGGGGCGTAGCGCTGGGTGCGCTGCACCGGATCGGCCAGCACATACGGGTCGGCGTCCCCACGCAGATGCAGCACCGGCACCCCCAGCGGCCGCTTCATCGAACCCATGAAGCGGCGCCCCTCACCGCGCAGCTGGCTGCGCACCGCCCAGCGCTGGTACTCCAGGGCGCAGTGGGCCGCCGACGGGATCTGGATGGCGCGCCGAAGATGGCCGACGGTCTCCGCGAAATCCTCGCTGGCGTGCCATTTGGCCGTGGACCGGCTGCGCACCAGCCGCTCGATCTCGGCGCCGTCGTGGCGGGTCAGCGCGCGCTCGGGCCACATCGGCACCTGATAGCGCAACATCCACGGCAGCAGGGCCCGACCCTGATCGCGCCGGGTCAGGGTCGAGGTGCGCAGTGCGGCCGGGTGCGGGGAGCTGACCACCGCGATTGCCCGCACGGCTCGCGGATGCAGCACCGAGGTGGCCCAGCAGACCAGGCCGCCGTCTGCGTGGCCGACCAGGGTGGCGCTGTTGTGGCCCAGTGCCCGGACCAAGCCCGCGGTGTCCCCGGCCAGCGTCCACCCGTCGTATCCGCGCGGCGGCTTGTCGCTGCCGCCGTAGCCGCGCAGGTCCACGGCCACGACGCGGGCACCGGTCAGACCGGTGAGCTGATGGCGCCACGACCACCAGAATGACCCGAATCCGTGCAGCAGGATGACCAGCGGGCGGTCCGTCAACGGGCGTGACCGGTCGTCGAGCTCGGCTGGGCGCTGCGCTTCCACCACGTGGAAACGAATCCCGTTGGCGTGCACGTCCAGATGCCGCCACGGCCCGCCGATGCGCACCACCGACGGATCGGGTGGGTTCATTACCAGCCTGAGGGGTCTTTTTGCGTCGACGGATCGCCGTTGGTGGTCGCTACGGTTCTCTTGTCCGGGCCGGGGGTGAACGCCTCCGGGATCTCCTTGACCGTCTCGATGGTCTTCTGGGGACCCCGAATACGGCGCACCTTCAGGTAACCGAACAGCGCGAGCAGCCCGGTGAGAACGACCATGATGCCGAAGACGATCAGATAGGCCGCCCATTTCCACAGCCAGTTGTCGAGCAGCTCGGCCAGGAAAAAGAAGAAGAAGAAGGTCGAATAGAACAGCACGACCAGCGCGGCGATGAAGAAGACGCTGCCGGTGAGCCCTTTCTTGACGTCCCGGGTGATCTCGGCCTTGGCCAGCTCGACCTCGGCCCGCACCAGCGTCGACACCTGCGCGGTCGCGTCCTTGACCAGATCCCCGATCGACGGGTCGGGTTTCGGTGCGTGAGGGTCCACCAGCGGTATCGACGTCACGGTGTTCGGCACGCCGTTTCTGCGATCGCTCACGCGGGGCTTCCTTCCGGCCACTCTTCTCGGTCGCGTTCATGTTGCCACGTGGCGTCCCACTAAACGATTCCGCCCGAGGATAGACTGCGCGAGTTCCTTGCTGGGCGGGTCGGGCACCTCGATAGGGGATTGACATTTGAACACGAGCGGGCGCTTTCTGCCGGTCCGCGCGGCGCTCCTGGCTCTGGTCGCCCTGCTGACCCTCGCCACCGTTCCCGCCCACGCCGCACCGCCGGTGGCCCTCGGTGGCGGCTCCGGGCTCGTCGTCGACGGCGAGACGCTGTGCACGCTGACCGCCATCGGCACCGACAGCCAGGGCAGCCTGATCGGGTTCACCTCGGCGCACTGCGGCGGCCCGGGCGCCGTCGTCGCCGCGGAGGCCGATCAGGACGCGGGCCCCGTCGGGACGATGGTCGCGGGCAACGACATCCTCGACTACGCCGTCATCAAGTTCGACCCGGCCAAGGTCACACCCGTCAACACGGTCAACGGCTTCCGCATCGACGGCCTGGCGCCAGATCCCCGCTTCGGCGACGTGGCCTGCAAACTCGGTCGCACCACCGGATATTCGTGCGGAGTCACCTGGGGCCCCGGAGAACAGCCGGGGACCATCGTCAACCAGGTGTGCGGGCAGCCGGGTGACTCCGGCGCACCCGTCACCGTCAACAACCGGCTCGTCGGCATGATCCACGGCGCGTTCTCCGAGGACCTGCCGACGTGCGTGATCAAATTCATCCCGCTGCACACCCCGGCGGTGACCATGTCGTTCAACACGCAGCTGGCCGACATCACCGCCAAGGGCCGGCCCGGCAGCGGTTTCGTACCCGTCGGGGCGGGCTAGCTTTCCCGCGGCCTACTTGCTCGCCCGGATCGCCTCGAACACGCTCGGATCCACCAGCGTCGAGGTGTCGCCGAGCTCGCGGCCCTCGGCGACGTCACGCAGCAGCCGCCGCATGATCTTGCCGCTGCGGGTCTTGGGCAGCTCCGGCACGACGTGGATCTCGCGCGGTTTCGCTATCGGGGAGATCTCCCGGGCCACCTCGGCGCGCAGCTCGTCGATCATGTCCTCCTGCCCGCCGTGCGCGCTGGACTTGAGGATGACGAACGCGCAGATGGCCTGACCGGTGTGCTCGTCGGTGGCGCCGACGACCGCCGCCTCGGCCACGCCCGAGTGCCCGACGAGCGCGGATTCCACCTCGGCGGTGGAGATCCGGTGCCCGGAGATGTTCATGACGTCGTCGATGCGGCCCAGCACCCAGATCTCGCCGTCGCTGCCGTACCGGGCGCCGTCGCCGGCGAAGTACCAGCCCTGCTCGGCGAAGCGGGACCAGTAGGTCTCCTTGAACCGCTCCTCATCACCCCAGATGCCGCGCAGCATCGCCGGCCACGGCTTGTCGAGCACCAGGTAGCCGGTGACGTGCTCGCCGAAGTCAGCGGACGGCTCGAGCTCGTTGCCGTCATCGTCGACGATCTTGGCCGAGATGCCGGGCAGCGCGCGCATCGCCGATCCCGGCTTGCACGCCGTCACGCCGGGCAGCGGCGAGATCATGATCGCGCCGGTCTCGGTCTGCCACCAGGTGTCCACGACCGGGGTCTTGTCCCCGCCGAACGCCATCCGGTACCAGCGCCACGCCTCCGGGTTGATCGGCTCGCCGACCGACCCGAGCAGACGCAGACTCGACAGGTCGTGCTCGGCGGGCAGCTGACGGCCCCACTTCATGAACGTGCGGACCAGCGTCGGAGCGGTGTAATAGATGGTGACGCCGTACTTTTCGATGACCTGGTAGTGGCGATGCTCATCGGGCGAGGCCGGGGTGCCCTCGTAGACCACCTGAGTGGCGCCGTTGGCCAGCGGGCCGTACACGATGTAGGTGTGCCCGGTGACCCAGCCGATGTCGGCGGTGCACCAGTACACGTCGCTCTCGGGTTTGAGATCGAACACGTTGAAGTGCGTGTAGGCGGCCTGGGTGAGGTAGCCCCCCGAGGTGTGCATGATGCCCTTGGGCTTGCCGGTGGTGCCCGAGGTGTACAGCAGGAACAGCGGTTGCTCGGAGTCGAAAGCCTCAGGCGTGTGCTCGGTCGACGCCTTCGGGACGACCTTGTCCCACCACAGGTCGCGGCCCTCGGTCCACGGGGTGTCGATGCCGGTGCGGCGGACCACCACGACGTGCTCGACCGGGCTGCCGTCACCGAGCCCGTCGATGGCCTCGTCGACACCCTCCTTCAGCGAGACCGCCTTCCCGCGGCGATATTGTCCGTCGGTCGTGATGACCAGCTTGGCCTGCGCATCATCGATGCGGGCCTTCAGCGCGCTGGCGGAGAAGCCCGCGAACACGACGCTGTGCATCGCACCCAGACGCGCGCACGCCAGCATGGCGATGATCGCCTCAGGCACCATCGGCATGTAGATGGCGACGCGGTCGCCGGCCCGCAGGCCGAGTTCGGCGAACGCGTTCGCGGCCTGGCACACCTCGTCCTTGAGCTGTGCGTAGGTGATGTCGCGGGCGTCGCCGACCGGCTCGCCCTCCCAGTGGATCGCGACGCGGTCGCCGTTGCCGGCCTCGACGTGGCGGTCGACGCAGTTGTAGGCGACGTTGAGCTTGCCGCCGACGAACCACTTCGCGAACGGCGCGTCCGACCAGTCCAGCACTTCGGTGAACGGGGTCTCCCAACTCAGCCGGTCGGCCTGCTTCGCCCAGAACGCCAAGCGGTCGGCCTCGGCCTCCTCGTAGAGTGCCTCGGTGGCGTTGGCGTTCGCGGCGAACTCAGGAGCCGGGGGGTAGGACGCAACCGCGTCCACATGCGTCTCGGTCATGTGTGTGAGGGTAGTCACCCAACGTTGCAAAGAGGTTGGCAACTCACTTCTACGGCTGTGGGCGGCGCTTTCGCCGCGACGAACGTCACGGCGCGCGCGGTCACTGGTCGACTACCGTGTCCACGCGTGACCCCTGGTGCCCTTCGATGAGCCCGACCGCCGGCGATCCGTTGGCGCCGCTGACGACGTTACCCGGGGTCGCGCAGGCCGGCGACGAGGCCCGGGAAGCGCTGGGCAGGGCTCACCGGCACCGTACGAACCTGCGCGGCTGGCCCAAGAACGCCGCCGAGGCGTCCCTGCGGGCCGCGCGCGCGTCGTCCGTGCTCGACGGCGGGCCACTGCAGTTCGCGCCGGACGGAGACCGCGACCCGGTGCTCGCCGGAGCGCTGCGGGTCGCCGAGGCGCTCGAAGGCGGGGAAGGGGCACTGGTCGGAGTGTGGCGGCGCGCCCCGCTGCAGGCCATCGCCAGACTGCACGCGTTGGCCGCGGCCGACCTGGTCGGCGACGACGCGCTGGGCCGGCCGCGGGAAGGGGTGGGGCGCCGGCTGGAGCTGCTCGCCGACCTCGCCACCGGCGGAACACGGGTGCCTGCGACCGTGCTGGCCGCGGTCGCGCACGGGGAACTGCTGACGCTGGAACCGTTCGGCACCGCCGACGGTGTGGTCGCGAGGGCGGTCTCGCGGCTCATCACGATCGCCACCGGTCTGGACCCGCACGGGCTCGGGGTGCCCGAGGTGCACTGGATGCGGCGATCCGGTGACTACCGCGCTGCGGCACGGGGATTCGCCTCCGGAACGCCGGACGGTCTGGCGGCATGGCTGGTGTTAAGCAGCGAGGCGCTGCACGCGGGCGCGCGCGAAGCGCTCTCGATTGCGCAGGCCGCGACGTCCTGACCCGGCGTCCGCGCCCTCCAGCAACACGAAGCGGGCGGTGCTCCGATCGGTCTTGCGACCGAGTCGGCTCACCGCCCGCTAGCACGGGTCACCGGTTACCAAGCGTGCAATATCGGGTTGCGTGGGTGGCCTCGGCGTAATTGCGCTCCGCTACGGCTGCAGCCCAACCCAAAGGGCTGCAATGGCCGTCAGATCTTCGCAATCACGCAGGCCCGCAACGCCTTCACCTCTCCCGCGGTGCGTGCGCCGCGTGGGTTCCGGGACCCGTGCTAGGAGCCGAGATCGGGAGATCGAGCCTTCTCTTCCGGCTCGGCCTTGGCCTCACCCGGCTGCCTTGCGTTCCTTTGTACTCCGTGACCACGGTCACATCAAGTGCCAATCAGGGTGCGAACCCGGATCGTTACTCTCCCGGTCCAGCAACCGGTGTGTCGGTGCAGGTGGCTTGCCTCAGAACGCGAATCGGCGCAACAGCGAGTACGTCAGGGCGCCCGCAGCCAGTGCGCTCACCCCTACCGCGGCGGTGGTCGCGACGGCCGCCCCGGACGGCGCGGGGATCCGGTCGCGCAGCGACATCGGTTTGGAGAACGTGCGCGCCGGCCACCCACGGGCGGCCGCTTCTTTGCGCAGCGCCCGGTCGGGGTTCACCACGGTCGGATGCCCGACCAGTTCGAGCATCGGCAGATCGGTGATCGAATCCGAGTAGGCGTAGCAATGCTCGAGCGCGTAACCCTCTCGGTCGGCGAGGGCGCGGATGGCCTCGACCTTGCCCTCGCCGTAGCAGTAGAAGGCGATGTCGCCGGTGTACTTGCCCTCGTCGACCACCATCCGCGTGGCCATCGCGTGGGTGGCGCCCAGCGCACGGGCGATGGGTGCCACGATCTCCTCGCCGGACGCGGAAACCACCACCACGTCGCGGCCGCACAGCTTGTGGTCGGCAATCAGCTCGGCGGCCTCAGCGAACACCAACGGGGTGACGATCTCGTGCAGGGTCTCGCCGACGATGGCTTTCACCTGCTCGACATCCCACCCCGCGCACATGTTGGTGATGTAGGAGCGCATCCGGTCCATCTGGTCGTGGTCGGCCCCTGACATAAGGAATAGGAATTGCGCATACGACGACTTCAGCACGGTGCGCCGATTGATTAGCCCTTGGCTGAAGAACGGTTTGCTGAAAGCCAAAGTGCTCGATTTCGCAATGACGGTTTTGTCGAGATCGAAGAAGGCCGCTGTGCGAACGGGAGTCTCCGACGGAGCCGCCGCTGTCGGTGCCTGGCTACCCTCGGTCGCCGGCTCGGGTGACGTCACATGGTCAGCATAGGCGTGGGCTGTGTGACAGATTGCGGCAGATCGTACAAATTGGCAGATCACGACACCTGTCTGCGACTGCATCTTTCCTGGTCTCTGCCCGGGTTGTTGCCATTTCGATACTTGCGCCGGCCCTGTCCGGCGTGTGTATAGTTGTCATTACTCGGCTTATGCCGGGTGTGCATCAGCCCGACCCCCCGGGGCTGATACACGACGACCTCCGCCTCCTCCCCCCCTGGCGGGGGTCGTCCCTTTTGTGGGGGCTATTGGCAAAGTCGTGGCGGCTTTCGCAAAGCGGATAGAAAATGTCCCGAAAACGACGTTGCGGAATGCTGTTTTCGCTGCGCACGGACGTGCTGTCCGCCGGTTATTCACAGTCTCGCGTCGATCCACAGATCGTAGCCAGGACCCTCCAGGGCCCTGGCCTGCGGTGCGGAACCGGTCGAGGCTGGGGTCATGTCCGCCTCCGACGCCATCCTGGTTCTGGTCGACGACCCGCTGCTGGGCACCGACGTCGACCGGATCGTCGCCGCCGCAGGCATGCAGGTCGTGCGCGCGGCGGATCCGTCCAGTCATCGGGTGTGGTCCGGGGCGGCGGCGGTGCTGCTCGACGCCGCGGCCGCCCGCCGGTGTGCCGCGCGTAATCTGCCCCGACGTCCCAGAGTGCTTCTGATCAGCGGCGCAGCAGCGCCCGAGCGCAGCGACTGGGAGGCTGCGGTGGCTGTCGGTGTGCAACGCGTTGTGACGTTGCCCGCAGATGATCGCGCGCTGATGGCCGTGCTGGCCGACGCCGCCGACGCCGCACGGCACACCGGCGCGCGAGGACCGGTGGTGGCCGTGCTGGCCGGCCGCGGTGGGGGAGGCGCGTCGGTATTCGCGACCGCGCTGGCGAAGATCGGCGCGAAATCCCTTTTGATCGACGGGGATCCGTGGGGCGGTGGGCTCGATCTGGTCCTGGGCAGTGAGACCGAACCCGGTTTGCGGTGGCCCGATCTTTCGCCGGCAGGTGGGCGGATCGCCTTCTCCGCCCTCCGCGATGCGCTCCCGTCGCGGCACGGCGTGAGCATCCTCTCTGCCAGTCGGGTGTTGTCTGGTGGCGCTGTCAGCAACGACATCGATGCCGCGCCGCTGGAAGCCGTGGTCGAGGCCGGCAGCCGCGCCGGTCTGACCGTCGTCTGCGACGTGGCGCGGCGGCCCGGCCCGGCGAGCGACACGGCCGTGTCGGCGGCGGATCTGGTGGTGTTGGTCACGCCCGCCGATGTCCGTTCGTGCGCCGCGGCCGCTGTGACCGCGACGTGGGCGACGGCCATCAACCCCAATGCCGGCGTCGTCGTGCGCGGGCCGTCCCCGGGCGGCCTGCGCCCGCTGGATGTCGCGCGCATCGTCGGTCTGCCCGTGCTCGCGGCGATGCGACCGCAGCCCGGTGTCGAAAGTTCGCTCGAGCGTGGCGGGTTGCGTGTGCGGACCCGCTCACCACTGGCCCGCGCGGCCCGCGAGGTGTTAGCCGTACTCGGCCAGAATCCGCAACTCGGGCCGGCCGTCGAGGCCGCCGCATGAGCGCCCCGCTGATCGACCGGGTGCGGGAGCGGCTGGCCGCGCAGTCGTCCCCGCTTCGGCCCAGCGTGGTCGCCGCCGCGATCCGCGCCGAGTCCGGCGGTGTCCTCGGCGACGCCGAAGTGCTGACCAACCTTCGCCAACTTCAGACCGAACTGCTCGGCGCGGGCATCCTCGATCCGCTGCTGTCGGCACCCGGCGTCACGGATGTGCTCGTGACCGCACCCGACGCGGTGTGGGTCGACGATGGCACCGGCTTACGACGGACCGATCTGCGGTTCGCCGACGACGCGGCGGTGCGCCGGCTCGCGCAGCGGCTGGCGCTGGCGGCCGGCCGCCGACTCGACGAAGCCCGACCGTGGGTGGACGGGAATCTGAGCGGACTGGGCGCCGCACAGCCGGGGGCCGCGCTCAACGTCCGGCTGCACGCGGTCTTGCCGCCGGTCGCCGCCGGCGGCACCTGCCTGTCACTGCGCGTGCTGCGGCCGGCCAATCAGAACCTCGACGCGCTGGCCGCCGCGGGCGCGGTCGGCCCAGAGGCGGCCGAGCTGCTGCGCGGCGTGATCGGCGCGCGGCTGGCGTTCGTGATCTCCGGCGGTACGGGTGCCGGCAAGACCACCTTGCTCGCGGCGCTGCTCGCCGCGGTACCGGGCCGGGAGCGCATCGTCTGCGTCGAGGACGCCGCCGAGCTCGCGCCCGCGCACCCCCATCTGGTCAAACTGGTGGCGCGGTGCGCGAACGTCGAGGGCGCCGGTGAGGTCACCGTGCGTGACCTCGTCCGGCAGGCGTTGCGGATGCGACCCGACCGCATCGTCGTCGGCGAGGTACGTGGAGCCGAAGTGGTGGACCTGCTGACGGCCCTGAACACCGGCCATGACGGCGGCGCCGGGACCGTACACGCGAACAATCCCGCCGAGGTGCCGGCCCGGTTCGAGGCTCTGGCGGCCCTCGGCGGTCTGGACCGCGCCGCGCTGCACAGCCAGCTCGCCGCGGCTATCTTATCTGTAACGGGAATCGCTGTGTGTAAGACAGTGACCGCCCTTGGTTTGAGGGTGCGGAATCAACGAGGAACACAGTGTTATCTGTAACGGTGCAACCGGCGTGGGGGCGCTGTGGCGGGCCGCTGTGCGAGTGGATGGTGTGGCTCGATCAGCTGTTGTTGGCGTTGCCAGTGCCGCGTAGGCGGTGGATCTCGCCGTGGGCGGCCGCGAGCTGCTGGTTGAGTTCTTTGATTTCGGCTTTGAGAGCGGCGATGTCGTTGTCGTATTGGCGCTTCTGGGTCCTCAGTTGTTGACGCAGAGCTGCATCCACCGAGGATCCGCGGGTGGGCGCCTCGGATTCGCTGGCGGCGATCTTTGGTCGTGGTGTGGCGGAGGCGGCGCGGATTTGGTCGTAGAGGTCACGGTGGTTGTAGATCGTTTTGCGGGCGACCCCTGCGTGGCGGGCGACTGCATTGGGGTTGATGTCCATTCCGGCGACCTGCATTTCGCGCAGCGCCTTCTTGATCTTTCGTCGGGCGTCGTTGCGGCTTTTGGCGCTGGCTTTCCTGAGGCCGGCGGTGGAGCGGGCAGCAGTCATTGATCCGGGGTGCGGGGTCGCTGAGCTTTATCGAGGGCGGACTGGTGGGCGCCGCGGGTCTGGATTTGCAGCAGCGGCAGCCGTTTTCCTATCCCTGTGCCGGCGCCGGATACCGCCTCTTGGTCTGCGGTGGCCGACAGGCGTTCGATGATCGCTTCGAGCGAGCGCAGCTCGCGGCGGCGTTCGATCACCCAGATGTTGTCCTCGCCGAGTTCGCGTCCACTTCGTCGGCGATACTGGTCGCGGCGGGCGGCCAGCAGCGCTTCGGTGGCGGCGTGTTGCTGGCGTAGCTCATCGAGGTGGGTGGCGTCGGTGGCGAAGTGACCGCAGCCCAGACAGGCATTGCCCTTGTCGCACTGTTTGAGCGGCGGCAGCAGGCAGACCCCGTTGGGCAGGATCCGGTCGGTGCGGGCGCCGAGCTGCGTCATCTCATAAATGTCGCTGGGGCTGATGGAGATATCGGTGCCGTGGGCCCCGATTTTCTTGTGTTTGAGGAACTCTGACTCGGCGGTGGCCGCCAGGGTGGCCGCGTAGCGGGCGGTCATCTCGGGGCTCTTGTGTCCGAGGTAGCGCTGCACGACGTGGAACGGAACGCCATCGTTGAGCAGTTCGGTGGCCCGGGTGTGGCGCAACCGGTGGGTTTGGGTGAAGCGCAGTGGTCGGCCGGCGCTGTCGGTGAGATCGTGGCAGTCGTCGAGCTTGGCCAGCGATGTGCGGTAGGTGTTGTAGGAGCGGGGTTGCTGGCCGCGGTGCTGATTCTTCACGCCGAGGAACAGGTATCGGGGCGCCAGGTCGGGGTATGTCGCCTTCAGCCAGCTCTGCTGCTCGGTGATGATGTCAACGATGGCCTGCTCGACGAGGATGGTGGGAATGACGTCGTCGACTTTGGTCTGCTGGTAGCGCAGCCGGGCCACGAACGTGTCGGGATCGGCGTCGGTGGGGCGTTCCTGGCCCGGGATGGCCTGCAGCGGATCATGGTCGAGCATCAAGATCTCCGAGGCTCGGCGTCCGGTCAGGGCCTGCAGCAGCCAGATCCGGGCGGCCTGGGGGTCACCGAGGCCGGCGGCGACGGTGATCGTGCCGTCGGCTTTGGTCAGCACCACCTTGTGCCCGGCGGGGGCGGCCAGGACGTCGAGGTAGGTGAGCATGCGCTGTAGGTCTGCGGTGGCATACCAGGTGAGTTCGCGTTCGCGGCGGCGCTGTTTGGGCGCGTGTAGCGGTGACCACAGCACGGTGTGGGTCAGCGTGATGTCGCGCCAGCGCGGGTTGGCCGTCGCGGTCGCCGCGTCGGCGGCGTTGTCGTGCATGAACGTGTAGAACGCCTGGGTTTGGGCTTGCAGGGTGGCCACGGTGTCGGCGGTAAGGCGGTCGGACTGGGTGGCTGCGGCCGGGGAGCGCAGATACTCGAGATAGTCGAGGAACACGGTGCGCAGCTGGTCGGGATCGGTGCTGATCAGCGGATCACTGTGGTGGCCGTAGTCGTGGGCGAACCGGCCCAGCTGCGAGCCCAGGTTGCGGGCCCGGTCGGCGGCCGAGGACCAGACCAGCAGGTCGTAGGTCAACGCGCTGCGCAGCCAGAACCGCAGCCCTTCGCGCAGCCAGGCCGGTTCGATATCGCGCAGCCGCACGGCGGTGTCGTGGCGGGGTTCGTGGTCGCGGCGTGGGATCCGAGGGTCGGTGCGCAGATCCCAGATGTCGTGTTCCCACCACGGGGTGTCGGTGCAGCGCACCGATACCCACAGGTGCAGGTGTTCGATGAGGTGGCGGATGTTGCGCCGCGATCCCGCCGAGGGGAGTCGCATGTTGCGGCGCTGAAAGGTCAGGACCGCTTGGCGGAGCACGGCATTGGGGTCCAGGTCGGCGATGCTGGCGGGGGTCTTTCCGGTGCGGGTGCGGTGTTCGGCGATCGCGGCCGGCAGGGTGCGGGTCAGCCAGGCCAGCAGGGATGGTTCGATCTTGCGTAGCTGCTGGTCCCAGCAGGTCCAGACCCACCAGGCGATCTCGTCGCCGAATCGGGCGGGGGCGTCGGGGGTGAAATCGTGTGTGGCTCCGGCGCGGTGTGCTTGCAGGTAGAACTGGTTGCGCAGAAACACCTGATCACACGGGGCGCTGTAGATCGCATAGATCGGCCGGCGCCACGCTTCAGGGACTTGGGCCCACTGGGTCGCCCATGATCCCGCAGCGGGTGCGGGGGCCAGGGTGGGTGCGGGCGGGTCAGTCGGTGTGGTCATGGTGCAGCCCTTTCCAGCCAGCGACGTAGCTGCGCCATTGCGCCAGGGTGCGCATCTCGGCGTCCTCGGTGACCCATCCGTAGGTCGAGAGCGTGGTCTGGATATCGGCGTGGCCCAGGCGGCGCATGACCACGTGCGGCGGGGTTCCGGAGAGCAGCAGTGCGGTGGCGTGGGTGTGGCGCAGCCAGTGCGGTGACCACCGATCGGGCAGCACCCCGCCGGCGCGGTTAGTCACCGAATCGATTTTGGCGTAGACCGTTTCGGCACGCATGGCCCGGAAACGCTGCCCGTGGGTGAGATTGACGAACACGAAGTGAGTGTCCAGGTCGGGCACGTCCAGATCGGCGCCCTGGTCGACCAGATGCCACACGTAGGCCGAATACAGCGCCTCCAGATCATCACCGATGTAGATGCGTCGGGCCAGTAGCGTCTTGCCGCGGGCCCCGCGCGGATGGTCTTGTCGGGAGGCCACGTCGATGAACGGTGTCCCGCCGGCGCCGATATGAAAATCGTGGTGGCGCAGCGACAACGCTTCACCCAGTCGCATCCCGGTCTCGGCGAGCACCGCGAACAACAGCCGGTCCCGCAGCCCTGAGGGCGGCCCCGACCAGTCCTGTCCGGCCTGGGTGGCGCAGCCGTCGAGAATCGCGGCCACTTGGGCGGGTAGTAGCACCGGAGTGGCGGACTTGTTGCCGCTGCGCACCGTGTAGATGGGCCGGTCCTTGGAGCGTCGTGCGCCTACTCCGGCCAGCATCGGGATATATCGTGACCGCGATCGCTTGCCGCGGCTGGTGAACAGCCGCTGATACGGGCCGGCCAGCCCATGGGCGTCCGCGTGGTAGCGGTAGAACGCCAGCACCGCCGCGGCCCGCAGCTGGGTGCTCGCCGGGCCCAGCCAAACCTCTGGTGCGCCGATCCGGGCGGTGCCCGGCAGGTCCCCGGTGCGCAGGTAGGCCAGAAACTGCCCGAACAGGCTCGTACTGATGTCCTGCCAGTCGGTGCCGGTGTGTTCTAGCACCGTCCACCACGCCGCCAGGCCGGCCGCATACGCCTTCACCGTGTTCGGTGAGGCCCCGTCATCGCGCAGGAACTGCAGGTATTGCTCGGCTGCCTCGATCGGCAGGTGATCGGGGCCCAGCACGGTGTAGGTGTCGGGGGCGCCGGTCAGCGCGATCCGTTGTGTCCGTGCCATCCCCGATCCGCCCCCGCAATTCCCTGTTAGGCCTGCCGGCGGGGCCGGCGCAGCGCCACCACCGTGTCCCCGCGGTCCAGGATCGCCTCCTCGTCGAGCACCGTCGAGACGGTGTCCGGGGCCGCGGCAACTTTCGCGGGGGCGCCGCGCTGGCCGGCGAGGATGTCGGCCAACAAGTCTGTGGGGTAGATCAGGTCGTGGGCGGCCAAGGCCTCCACGCTGACCGAGCCGTAGCATTCCTCCATCCACCGGCGCAGCAGCCGGGGCCGCTCCGGTGTGCGGGCATTCCAGCCCGGTTCGGTCTTGCCCCAGGTGTGCCCGGTCTCGGAGTTGATCCGCGTGTAGAGCTGGCGCTGCAACGTATCGGCGCGGACCTCATCGATCAGCTTCGACTCGCGAAGGTGAATGATCAACGCCCCCAACGAAATCCGCCACTTCACCTTCGCGTCGACCAGATCGCTGAGCGTGGGAACCGGCGGCACCTCTTTGGCGAGCACTTCGGTCGGGGCCAACAACTCCGAGGCGAACCGGGAGGCTTCGCGCTCCTGGTCATCGCTGACATCGCCATAGCGGTGCAACAACAAGTGCCCGATCTCGTGGGCGACTGTCCAGCGGGTGCGCTCCCAAGAATCCAACGCCCGCAACAACACCAACGGACGTTCTCGATACTCCCCGGTCCGCGCCGAGCACCCCAGATGCTTCTCGGTCAACAACCCGGCCGGCCCGTCCTCATCGGTGTCCCAGTCCACCACTCCGGTGGAACGTGAGTGCTTCATCCGCATCACCACCGGCACCCCGGCAGCTTCCAGCTCGTAGGTCAGCGACTTGATCGGCACCCCGGGCGCCACCCCCAGCCAGCGCCGGGCCTGGGCGGCCGCGGTCACCACATCGGTGCCCGCCGGCAACGGCTCCAGCAGCACCGGGGGCAGCTTGGCCACCGCATTGAGCTGCCCGAGCAGATCACCGACGACGTTGGCGAACACCGCCAGGTACTCCTTCTCGGTGACCGTGGTGGACTTGGGCGCCCGGAACAACAGATCCCGCGCCGTCACCCGCGATGCCGGTGCGGTCGTGAAAAATGCTGGCGGGAAACGCAACAACGCTGTCAGCCGATCGAAATCGGTGGACTCCAGTACCGCGGTCTCGGACTGCTCCAACCGCGTCTGGCGCGGAGAGCGCCACCCCAGATGCTCCATCACCGCGGTGCCTGACAGTCGTCGCAACACCCGGGCCTGGCGGACCCGTGTGCCGAACACCTCTACCGACGCCATCACCGACCACCTCGTCCCCACACGCGCCCGGCCGGTACCAGCTCATCGTCTACGCCTCGGCGTCCCCGGTCTCGGAAGCATTCCTGGGCAAGAACTGCTCGAAGTCCTCGCGCACGTCCTCGTCGTCCTCGGCCACGATCTGCCGCTCGGCAACGGTCTTCGGCCGAATCGCCAGCGGCAACGGCTCGAACCCCAAAATCCGCTCCTCGCTGGTATCCAGATCGGCGACCACCGCCAAGATGCCACCACCCACCGACAACCGGCCCGGGGTCTCCCACCAGTACACAACCAGCTCGTAATCGTCGCCGATCCCCGCCGGCCCGAACACCCGCTGATCCTCGGGCTCGCCGGCGTCGAGCGCCATCTGCTTGCCCGGCTTGGACTTCGGCATCGACTGCGGGGGTAGCGCACCGATATCGGCGGCCCGCTGCGGGCTGATGTGACGCACCCGCGCCCACGCCATCCCCGCATCCCCGATACGCACCGACGAACTCGGGCCCGTCGACATCCGCAACGTCGACCCCGGCCCGCACGAGGCGCCCTCTGGCGCCGCTGGCGGGGTCGGGGCCTTCGCGCTCTGCGCGTCGATGCCGTTCATCGCCAGCACATGACTGCGCACGTCCTGACACAACGTCCCGCCCTGAATCTGCATCGGGTCGGGAAACACGCCGAACCACCGCGCCAGCGACGCGTCGAATGCCACACCGATCTCGCCGAGCAGCCTCGCCAACGCGAGACGATGCAAGGCCACCAGCTGTCTCGCCAGCTCCACCGGAACCACCATGGCGGAAATACTGCACGGTTTTTCCTACACCCTTTCGGAGGCGCGCCGCGTGTCGGGTCAGCAATTCTGCGTTGCTTAGCATCCTGCAAGTATACATGTATAAATGGTTGTGAGCTGCACAAATCATGCGTGTCGCGCTGCTTTCTGGCCATGAAGAGCGTTGCGCGCATGCCGCTCCGCGTCCCGGCGGCTCGAATGGCCGCAGTCGGCCTGTGTGGGTCGAACGGTGTGTTCCTTCACTGTGGCCACAGTGAAGATAGTGACGCATGAGGTCTCGTCGCCCGGGGAGCTGGTGCACGTGTGTCGCGTTGGATGGCACGGCAGATGCGATCACCCGTGCGCCGAGGCCGACCTGCCACGTTCTCGATCCCGCTGGCGGCCCAGTGAATGGTACGGAAAGTGAATGGCAGGCAAACAGATCGGCGTTGCCGGATGTGGTGTGCCTGGTCGGCGCGGTAGCCGGGTCGAACACTGCGCGGCAGGCCTGCCCACCCGCTACCGTAGGCACCGGACAAGACCAGACCATCGGAAAAGGGGGGCCGGGTGTCCACGTCGCGCAAACCGCCGGTGCGTAAGGCGCCCGATGATGCCGCCCTGGCCTGGGAGCTGGCCGCCACCGCGCGCCCGTATCTCAGCAGAATCGACGCCGACCGCATCTACATCACCCTGGGCATCGGCGAGACGTTCGCCGCGATCGAGGCCCTGATCACCGCCATCGCATGTAACGACATTCCTCTCGACGACGAACTGATGGCCGCCACCGCCAGCTGGCTGGACTGCTACCACGGACAGAGCGCCGAACCACGCCTGCGACACCTTCTCACCAAGGTCATCGCGTCTGCGTCGCCACAAAACACGCCCGCCGCCCGCGAGCGAACCGGTCCTGGGCCGCACGCAGCGCCAGACCGGTACCGCCGATCCGGTTAGTCGTTAGCCTTCGTTAACCGCGCATCACCGCAAAGTCCTGGACGCCGGGACTAGCCTCGGAAACGGGATATGCCATCTGGCCGGTGTCGCGCCGGGCGACCCCCCTCGCGCGGCGCGACGCCACCCAACATGAGCATGACGATTATTCGACCGGAGTCCTAAACCCCAGGGGACATCGCCTGGCTCACCGGTGTTGATGACGTCGGTCTGGCGCGACCTGTGAGCTTTCACATCAAGGCGCTACCGCCGTGTCTCGGGGAACCGTTCGTAGATGCGGTTGATGTGCCCGTGGGCTTCGGCGAGTTCACGGCGTAGTAGTTGCTCTTGCGGTCCTGCGGGCGACCCCAAGCGGCGTTGCCGCTCGAACTTCTCGATCGCCCTCGTCGTATGAGTGATGTTCTCGTGCAACGCTGACAACAGTCGGAAGGCCTGCGCCAGGTCGGACTCGTCGTTGCTCATCTAACAGATCTTCACACTTCCCGAACCTCACGGGTTCGATAGCCACGATGTGAGGTGAACGGACGTCAATTCCTCGGTTGACGGCACCTGGCCGCCCAGGCATGCTATCGACATGCCGGAGGTCGATGAGCACGTCATGGTTGAAGAAGTCGAGCGTCGGCTCGCCGACAGCTACGCAGACATTCCAGCCGAGCGCATCAACTCCATCGTCCAGAGCGCCTACGCCCAGTTTGAACACAGCCGGATCCGGGACTTCGTTCCGCTGTTCGTCGAGCGCCGAGCCCGCGCCGAACTCGCCCGGAGCTGATCGGCGAATCGGACACTTGACAGCCACGGGCGTCATTGTGGCTGTCGCAGGTTGTTGCTGATCTGAAATAGATTTCGCCGCGTGCCGCGCGGTGCCAGTCGGCGGGCTTCCGGGCACGCGCGATGGCGAAGTACGGCCGCAGTCATAGCGCCACAGAGTAGCGGCGCCCAAGGCGTCGAGTCCTCGGCAGTGACAAAGCCACCCCAGCGTAGGGTCTAGCACTTCTGGTTCTCCGCGACAGCAATCGCCAACCCGCGTCCTACACATGTGCAGGACAATCCGGCGCCCGATTAGACCAGGTACACATGTAACACTCGTCCTGAACAGTCGGATAGCTCAGCTAGGCCCCCTTTGTTACAGATAACGAGGACGGGTGGTGCTGCACGTGGCGCGTGATCGCACCGGGCGCCGGCGCCTGGCCGAGGTGGGGGTGCTGCGGCGCCGAGACGACGGGATCGTCGAGGTCCTCACCGGCTGGCACGCCGACACGGGTTTCGGTCCGGCCGCCGACACGCTGCATGACCTCGTGCAGGGGGGGAGCAGGACATGACCGTCGCCGCGCTGACCCTGGCCGCGGCGGTGCTGTTGGTGCCGGTCCGCTCGCGCCGGCGCGCTGTGCTGTTCCCGGCGCCGCAGACCCGCCGGCTGCGTATCCCGGCGCCGGTATGCGCGTTGGGGGTGTGCGTCGCCGTGGCGGTGTCGTCGACGCCCGCCGCCGCGGTGTCCCTCGGCCTGCTGGCCGCGACACTGCTGGCGCGCAACCGGGCCGTCGCACGGCGGCGGGATCGCGCGGCGGAAGCGGCGGCGCTGCAGGCCGCCCTCGACGTGCTCCTCGGCGAGCTGCGGGTCGGTGCCCACCCGGTCGCGGCGGTGCGCGCCGCGGCGCAGGAGTCCACCGGCCGGACGGCGACGTCGCTCGGCGCGGTCGCGGCCCGAGCCCTGCTCGGGGCGGACGTCGCCGAAGGTCTGCGCGCCGAGGGCCGCCGGTCCCTGCTGCCGGGGTACTGGGAACGGCTCGGGGTGTGTTGGCGTCTTGCGCAGGCGCAGGGATTGGCGGTGGCCAGCCTGATTCAGGCCGCGCAATGCGATGTCGTCGAGCGTGAGCGCTTCCGCGGCCGTGTCGAAGCCGGTCTGGCCGGTGCGCGCGCCACCGCGGCGATCCTGGCCGGGCTGCCGGTGCTCGGCGTGTTGCTCGGGCATGCGGTCGGCGCAGATCCGTTGAGCTTCCTGTTGTCCGGCGCGGGCGGATGGCTGCTGGTGATCGGGACGACGTTCGTCTGCGCCGGACTGCTGTGGTCCGACCGCATCATGGCCGGCGTCATGACATGACCTGGGCCGCACTGTTTCTGGCGCTCGCTGTACTGACGCTGCCCGCCGCCTCGGAGGCCAGGGTCCGCCGGGGCCGGCAACCGGCGCGGCCCGTGCGCGGACGGCCGGGGCCCGATGACGTCCTCGCCGTCGCAGCCACGCTGGACGTGCTTGCGGCGTGCCTGCGTTCCGGCATGGCGGTGTCGGCCGCGGCGTCCGCGGTGGCCGAGTCCGCACCGCGGGGATTGGCTGCGCTGTTGCGGCGGGCGGCCGATCTGACGGCGCTGGGCGCCGACCCTGCGCACGCGTGGTCGAGTCCCGACGCGGCCCCCGGCCACGCCCTGAATGCGGTGCTGCGGATGGCCCGCCGCTCCGCCACGTCGGGCGCGGCGCTGGCCCGCGGCGTCGAGGATCTGGCCGTCCAGCTCCGGGCCGAAGCCGCGGACGCAGCCGGTGCGAAGGCCGAACGCGCCTCGGTGCTGATGGCGGGGCCGCTCGGGCTGTGTTATCTGCCGGCGTTCCTGTGCCTGGGCATCGTGCCGGTCGTCGCCGGCTTGGCCGGAGACGTCCTGCAGTCGGGAGTGCTGTGAACACCAGAGAAAAAGGGGAAAAGCATGTGGAAAGACCGTATCCGCGACATTCGCACCAGGATGCTCGTGCTGGCTGTCGCCGACGACAGCATGTCCACCGTCGAGTACGCCATCGGCACCATCGCCGCGGCGGCGTTCGGCGCGATCCTGTACACCGTGGTCACCGGGGATTCGATCGTGTCCGCGCTGACCAACATCATCAGCCGGGCGCTGAACACCAACATCTGAGCGGTGAATCCGGAATCGCCACCGCCGAAGCCGCTTTCGCGATCGCCGCGCTGGTGGCCGTGCTCGTCGTCTGCGTCGCGGGGCTCACCGCGGTGTCGCTACAGGTGCGCTGCATCGATGCCGCCCGTGAGGCGGCCCGGCTGGCGGCGCGCGGGGATCACGCGTCGGCCACCCGCGCGGCGCGGCAGATCGCGCCGCCCGAGGCGGTCGTCGCGGTGCGCCGCGACGGTGATTTCGTCGTCGCCCGGGTCACCGCGGGATCGGCGGTACTGCCCGGCATCGTCATCGCGGCCGAAGGGATGTCGGTGGCCGAGCCCGGCCAGCGATGAGGACGGCGCCGCCACCGTCACCGCGGCGCTGATGGTGCTGGTCCTGCTGACCCTCACCTGGGGCGGGCTGGCGATCGGGTCGGCGGTGACGGCCCGCCATCGAGCGCAAGCCGCCGCCGACCTTGCCGCGCTCAGCGCCGCATCTCGGACCGCGGCGGGGCAGGCCGCGGCATGCGGGGTCGCCGAGCACGTGGCCCGGTCCTTGGGCGCGACGCTGACCGGCTGCGCGTTCGACGACCTTGACGTCGTGGTTCGTACCGGCGTCCCGGTGCGCACCGGCGGATTCGTCCTGGGTCCGGCGTCGGCGATGGCCCGTGCCGGTCCCGTCGCCGGCTGATCGGGGAGCTGACGCGGTGGGTTTACCTCCCCGCGGGTACGGATACGCTGCCGGCATGACTGGCAGCGAGACGCTTGCCGGCCGTTATGAATTACGGGGCCTGCTCGGGTGCGGCGGCATGGCCGAGGTTCGCGACGGCTGGGACACGCGGCTGAACCGTCCGGTGGCGGTCAAACTGCTGCTGCCGAACCTCAACGCCGACCCGGGAGCCCGGCTCAGATTTCAGGACGAGGCCCGCTCCGCGGCGGCGCTGTCGCATCCCAACATCGTGGCGGTCCACGACTTCGGCGAGCACGACGGTCGTCCGTTCATCGTGATGGAACGGCTGCCGGGCCGCACACTGGCCGATCTCATCGCCGAGGTCCCGCTGCCGGCAGCGCAGGTGCGGGCCATGCTCGACGACGTGCTCGCCGCGCTCGACGCCGCGCACACCGGCGGGGTGCTGCACCGCGACATCAAGCCGGGCAACATCCTGCTGTCGGCCACCGGCGACCGCATGCAGGTCGCCGACTTCGGCATCGCCAAGAGCGGCGGAACCGCGCACACCATGACCGGGCAGATCATCGGCACGCTGTGCTACATGAGTCCTGAACGCGTCGCCGGCGCGCCGGCTTCGGTCGCCGACGACCTCTACGCGGTCGGCGTCATGGGCTACGAGGCGGTACTGGGCCGCCGCGCCTTCCCGCACGACAATCCCGTGGCGCTGGCCCGGGCGATCATGGACGCGCCGCCACCGCCGCTGGCCGGGCTGCGCACCGGCGCCGATCCGGTCCTCGCCGCGGTCATCGACCGCGCGATGAGCCGTGACCCCCGGTTGCGTTTCGGAAGCGCCGCCCAGATGCGCGCCGCACTCGCCGGTGATGCCGCGGCGATGAGCGCCGGCGCGGCACCGATCGGGGTGCCGCCACGTCCGGCGACCAAGGTGCTCGCCGAACCGTTGCCGCCGTCGGCTTACCACCGGGCCGCGCCGCCGCAACGGCCTGCGTCCCTGAGACGCAGATACGCTCTGATCGCCGCGGCTGCGGCGGCCTTCCTGGTCGCGGCGCTCGCCGTGGCGATGAACCCGTTCTCGTCGTCGACGCCGGTCCAACCCGTCAGCACCAGTACGCCGGCTCCGCCCCCGACACAGCCCCCGTCCCCGCCGCCCGCGCCCACGGCCTCACTGGTGACGCAGCAGCCGCCGCCGCCCGCGCCCGACGTCAAGGGCCCAGACAAGAAAGGCAACAACGGCCACGGGAAGGGAAACGGAAAAGGTAACGGCGCCAACAAGGGTCGCGACGACTGACGCCGACCGGCCGCTCGACTACATGCGGCCGGCTTTGTCCTTGCGCGAGAGCGCCTTGGTTCGGCGTCCGGTGCTCTCGACCGCACCCTCAAGTCCCGCGGCGGCGAGTTCGGCCGCCGTCGGCAGCCGCAGTGACGCCAAGCCGGCATAGGCGTTCTTGCCCAGCTTGACCCGGTTCACCGTGACGTGCACCGGCGTCCAGCCCCCGTCGGGGCCCACCATGCGCAGCACGCCGCTGGCGACGCCGGTCGCGAAGTCGGCGGCCATCGCGACCATCGTGGTAGCCCGGTCGTGCGGATGGACGGTCGCCTCACTGGACATGTGCGCGCGCCAGTTGAGGAACGGGACCGGATCGTCGAGCCACTTCAGCAAGGTCCAGTGCCGCGGATCCACCAGCGCCCTGTACACGCCGGGCTGTCGCATCCCGTCGACGATGCGCTGGGCCAACAGGTCGTGTTGGATGCTCGGGCCTTCGCGTACGCTGCGCCAATTCATGGCGCGGCAGATCAACCGCTCTCTGCCGTCGTCGGCCACCTCAGGAAGTGAGCGGGCCACGAACCCGACCGTGATGGGCTGACCCCGGTAGTCGGTGACCTCCCAGGTGTTGCACAACGTCACCCCCGGCTCAGGTCTGATCACCATGGTGAGCACCTCGGCCTCGTTCGGATTGAGGTCGCGGCGGGGCAGGTCGTCGGCGAAGGCACGACCGTGTGTGGCCTGTTTGTTCGGATCCCAGCCGCCCACCTCGAGCGACTCGCGGGTGTCGGTGGCGGTCCCACTGGTGAGATCCCACAGCAGCGGCCCCACCAGTGGACGTTCCGGTGGGGTGTCGTCGGGTGCGCCGGCCCACACCTGAACACCGTGGATCCGGCCGTCGGACATCTGGACCACCTCGGTGCGGATGACCCGGTCGTTCTTGGGGGTGATGCTGCTCAGGCCCGCCCCCGCGCGGACTGTCTCACCGATGGCGGTCTGGATGGCCATCAGGTACGGGTTGCGGCGCAGGTAGTTGCCGATCGGGACGAGGTCCTTGGTGTACGCGCCATGCGCGACGACGGCGGGCTCGGTGCCGAGTGTTTCCACGAGCAGCCAGTCGTGGGTCATGCCGGTGATCCTACCGAGGCCGCAGGCGCCCGACGGCGGGGAAGGTTCGCGGCGCGGGGATCTCCGAGCCAGTTGGTGTCAGGTTCAGTCCAGCCGTGCCGTGAGCAGTCGCACGACCAGTCGCAGAACCCGCACGGCGCCGTCCTTGTCCAGAGGATCGTTTCCGTTGCCGCACTTGGGGGACTGCACGCACGACGGGCATCCCGACGGGCACTCGCACGCCTCGATCGCCGACGCGGTGGCCTCCCACCAGCGGTCCATCGTGGCGAACCCGCGTGCAGCGAACCCGGCCCCGCCGGGGTGGCCGTCGTAGACGAAGATCGACGGCAGCCCGTCGACGGGGCCGATCGCGGTCGAGACCCCGCCGATGTCGCCGCGGTCGCAACTGGCCACCAGCGGCAGCAGGCCGATCGCCGCGTGTTCGGCCGCGTGCAGCGCACCAGGTGTCCGCAGCGGGTCGATCCCGTTGTCCTGCAGCGCCTCCGGTGTGATGGTGCACATCACCGCCATCGTCTCCAGGCTGCGGGTGGGCATGTCGAGTTCGACGAAGTCGATCACTTCACCGTTCATCCGCCGCCGCAGATACCCCGTGACGGTGTTGCTCACCGACACCGGCACCAGACCCACTGTGACCGGCCCGAAGTCGGTGCGCTCACCGGGACCGGTAACGCTGATGTCGGTCAGCTCCCGGGCGAAGGTGGTGTAGCCGGGATCCTCGGCGTGCACGAACGCGACGCCGTCCTCGAAATCCAGAGAATCGACGACGTAACTCTCGCCCTGGTGCAGATACACCGCACCCGGGTGCACCGAGGACGACGCCTGGCCTGCGCCCGTGCTGCCCAGCATCCTGCCGGTGTCCGCCTCCAGGATCGCGATCTGTCCGCCCGTGGCGCCCCGGATATCCACCGCGGGGTGGGGGTCCAGGCCCGGCGCGGGGAAGTAGCCGCTGGGGCGGCGGCGCAGCAGGCCGTCGTCGACCAGGGATTCGGCCACCGCCTCGGCGCCCCACATCCGGACCTCGGTCTCGGTGAGCGGTAATTCAGTTGCTGCGCAGAGCAACTGCGGACCCAGCACGTAAGGGTTGCCGGGGTCGATGACCACCCGCTCGATCGGTTTGTCCAGCAGGGCCGCCGGATGGTGCACCAGGTAGGTGTCGAGCGGGTCGTCGCGGGCGATCAGCACGATCAGCGCGCCCTGCCCGCGACGGCCCGCGCGGCCGGCCTGCTGCCAGAACGACGCCACCGTCCCCGGAAAACCGGCCAGCACAACGGCATCGAGCCCGGCGATGTCCACGCCGAGCTCCAACGCGTTCGTCGTCGCCACGCCGCGCAGTTCGCCCTCGGTCAGCGCGCGCTCCAGCGCGCGGCGGTCCTCCGCCAGATAGCCGGCGCGGTAGGACGCCACCAGCGGCGCCAGCTCAGGTGCGGTGTCGGCCAATCGGTCCCGTGCGCCGAGCGCGGTGAGTTCGGCGCCGCGCCGGGAACGCACGAAAGTCAGCGTCCGGGCACCCTCGACGATCAGGTCGGCCATCACCCGGGCCGCCTCGGCGCCCGCCGAACGACGCACCGGGGCACCGTTCTCGCCGAGCAGATCGGTCATCAGCGCCGGCTCCCAGAGTGCGACGGTGCGGGCCCCCTGCGGCGACCCGTCCTCGGTCACCTCGACCACGGTCTGGCCGATCAGCTCCGACGCCGTCGCGGCGGGCTGGGCGGTGGTGGCGCTGGCGAAGATGACCGTGGGCCCGGCGAATTCGGAGCCGGCGGCCGAGTACCGCGCGCACAGCCGCAGCAGGCGGCGCAGCACCATCGCCACGTTGGACCCGAAAATGCCGCGGTAGTAATGGCATTCATCGACGACCACGTACTGCAGATGGCGCAGGAACACCGCCCAGCGGGCGTGGTTGCGCAGCAGCGACAGGTGGATCATGTCCGGGTTGGAGAAGATCCACCGGGACCGCTCGCGGGCGAAGCGGCGTACCTCGGAGGGGCTGTCGCCGTCGTACGGGCTCGGCGCGACGTCGGCCAGGCCGGGCACCGCGGCGGTGAGCGCGGTGGCCGCACGCAGTTGATCGTGGCCGAGTGCCTTGGTCGGGGACAGATAGAGCGCCCGCGCCCGCGGATTCTGCTTCAGCGCCGTCAATATGGGCAGTTGGTAGGCCAGTGACTTGCCCGAGGCCGTGCCGGTGCTCAGCACGACGTGCCGGCCGTCGCGGGCCAGCTCGGCGGCCGCCAGCTGGTGGGACCACAACGCCTCGACACCGCGATCACGGAACGCCCCCACCAGATCTGGGTCCGCCCATGCGGGCCACGCCTGCCGCCGGGCCCGTCTGGGCGCCAGATCCGCGACATGACGCAGCGGATGCTCGTCGGCGGCGGTTCCGTCGATGGCGCACGCGAGCAGTTCGCGGCCGAAATCCGGCCCCGGATCTGTCACGGCGGTCCCTCCAGGTGTTGTCCTACGTGAATTGTTCACTACGTGATGGCCGCGAGAACTGTCGCAGCTGGCCTGAACATGATTGACTTACGACGGTCGCAGCTTCTGTGTTCGTGTATCAGCACTCGCAGGAACGACGTTGCGATCGCGGTTCCTGCGAGGGTTGTAGGTCGGGTCGAGTTCCGAGCACTCCACAAAGGTATGGCGGTCGGAACGGGCCCGGCCTGCCGAAAGACGGCGGGCCGCACCCGGTGAATACAGAGAAGGAAAGTACGAAAGATGCCACAGGGAACTGTGAAGTGGTTCAACGCGGAGAAGGGCTTCGGCTTCATCGCCCCCGAGGACGGCTCCGCTGACGTTTTTGTCCACTACACGGAAATTCAGGGTTCCGGCTTCCGCACCCTGGAGGAGAACCAGAAGGTCGAGTTCGAGGTCGGCCAGAGCCCCAAGGGGCCCCAGGCCACCGGCGTTCGCGCCATCTGAGCGGGCCCCCAAGACCTCAAGACGCCCCCGCGCCGTCCTGCCGGACGACACGGGGGCGTTCTTCTCTTCACGCACGCCCGGGATGGCCGGGTAACGGGGCTGTGGGGCCCGGCTGCCCTAGTGTCTGTTCTGTGAGCCAGCTGTCCTTCTTCTCGGCCGAGTCGGTGCCCCCGGCGATCGCCGACCTGACGGGGATCCTGGCCGCGCCCGGACAGGCGGTGCTCGTCGGCGGCGCCACCGGAGCGGCCGCACGGCTGTCCGTGGTGGTGGACGCGTTGTGGCGGGCCGAGGGACTGGCCGAGATGATCGCCGAGGCCGGCCTGGACCCGGAGATCGCCCGGACCGACGAGAACACCCCGCTGGTGCGCACCGCGGTCGACGCCAGACTGGTCGTAATCGCCGCCGAGTGGACCAGGGGAGCGGTCAAGACGGTCCCCCCGCAGTGGCTGCCCGGGCCTCGGCAGCTGCGGGCCTGGACATTGGCCGCCGGGCGCCCCGAGGACGACCGCTACCTGCTCGGGCTGGACCCGCACGCGCCCGACACGCATCCGGCGCTCGCGTCGGCGATGATGAGGGTCGGGATCGCACCGACTCTGATCGGCACCCGGGGGGCTCATCCTGCGTTGCGGATCAGTGGACGACGACGGCTATCGCGCCTGGTAGAGAACGTGGGGGAACCGCCGGAGCAGGATGGGGCGTTGTCGCAGTGGCCGAGGCTGTAACCGGCCGGAACAGCTCTGACGGGGCGGGGACGGTTTGCGTAGGCAGGCGCGGGGTGCCAAATTGTCACTTGCCGGGGCGGGACGCATGAGTAAGTGCATTTCGCGGGCAGCTGAAGAATTGGAGCTGGACAAAGGTGGCTGACGAGGACCGCGGCAGCGGACGTGTGCGGCGACTCGTGATCGTCGAGTCGCCGACCAAGGCGCGCAAGATTGCCGGTTATCTCGGCTCGAACTACATCGTCGAGTCCTCGCGCGGGCACATCCGTGACCTGCCGCGCAACGCAGCCGACGTCCCGGCCAAGTACAAATCCGAGCCTTGGGCGCGCCTGGGCGTCGATGTGGAGCACAATTTCGAGCCGCTCTACATCATCAGTCCGGACAAAAAGAGCACGGTCGCAGACCTCAAGGACAAGCTCAAGAACGTCGACGAGCTCTATCTGGCCACCGACGGTGACCGCGAGGGCGAAGCCATCGCCTGGCACCTGCTGGAGACGCTCAAACCGCGCATCCCGGTCAAGCGGATGGTGTTCCACGAGATCACCGAGCCCGCGATCCGGGCGGCCGCCGAGGATCCCCGCGACCTGGACAACGACCTGGTCGACGCGCAGGAGACCCGTCGCATCCTCGACCGTCTCTACGGCTACGAGGTCAGCCCCGTGCTGTGGAAGAAGGTCGCGCCGAAACTGTCGGCCGGCCGGGTGCAGTCCGTGGCGACCCGCATCATCGTGCAGCGCGAGCGGGAGCGGATGGCCTTCCGCTCCGCCGACTACTGGGACGTCACCGCCGAGCTGGACGCCAGCGTCTCCGACGCTTCGGCCAGCCCGCCGACCTTCACCGCCAAGCTCAACACCGTCGACGGTCGTCGGGTGGCCACCGGCCGTGACTTCGACTCCCTCGGCGCGGTCAAGAAGCCCGACGAGGTGCTCGTCCTGGACGAGGCCGGCGCCAACGCGCTGGCCACCGGCCTGCGCGGCGCGCAGCTGGCCGTCACGTCGGTCGAGCAGAAGCCCTACACCCGCAAGCCGTACGCGCCGTTCATGACCTCGACACTGCAGCAGGAGGCGGGCCGCAAGCTGCGGTTCTCGTCGGAGCGCACGATGAGCATCGCTCAGCGGCTCTACGAGAACGGCTACATCACGTATATGCGTACCGACTCGACCACGTTGTCGGCCAGCGCTGTGGAAGCCGCACGCAATCAGGCTCGCCAGCTCTACGGCGAGGAGTACGTGCATCCGACGCCTCGGCAGTACACCCGCAAGGTGAAGAACGCGCAGGAGGCGCATGAGGCGATCCGCCCCGCCGGCGACGTGTTCCAGACCCCCGGTCAGCTGCACAGCCAGCTCGACACGGACGAGTTCCGCCTCTACGAGCTGATCTGGCAGCGCACCGTCGCCAGCCAGATGGCCGACGCGCGCGGCACCACGCTGAGCCTGCGGATCGGCGGGAATGCCCGTTCCGGCGAGCAGGTCGTGTTCAACGCCAGCGGCCGCACCATCACGTTCCCGGGCTTCCTGAAGGCTTACGTCGAGAGCCTCGACGAGCAGGCCGGTGGGGAGGCCGACGACGCCGAGAGCAGGCTGCCGAACCTGACCCAGGGGCAGCGCGTCGACGCCAAGGATCTGACCGCCGACGGGCACAGCACCTCGCCGCCGGCGCGCTACACCGAGGCGTCGCTGATCAAGGCGCTCGAAGACCTCGGGATCGGCAGGCCGTCGACCTACAGCTCGATCATCAAGACCATCCAGGACCGCGGCTACGTGCACAAGAAGGGCAGCGCGCTGGTCCCGTCGTGGGTGGCGTTCGCGGTCATCGGTCTGCTCGAGCAGCATTTCGCGCGCCTGGTCGATTACGACTTCACCGCCGCGATGGAAGACGAACTCGACGAGATCGCTGCCGGTAACGAGCGACGCACCAACTGGCTCAACAACTTCTACTTCGGCGGCGAACACGGCGTCGACGGATCGATCGCCAGGGAGGGCGGGCTCAAGAAGCTTGTCGGCGGCAACCTGGAAGAGATCGACGCGCGAGAAGTCAACTCCATCAAACTCTTCGACGACGCCGAAGGCCGCGCGGTCAACGTCCGGGTGGGCCGCAACGGCGCCTACCTGGAGCGCATGATCGTCGGTGAGGACGGCGAGCCGACCCCACAGCGGGCCAACCTCAAAGACGAGCTGACGCCGGACGAGCTGACCCTGGAGCTGGCCGAAAAGCTGTTCGCCACCCCGCAAGAGGGTCGATCGCTGGGTGTCGACCCGGAGACCGGGCACGAGATCGTCGCCAAGGACGGCCGCTACGGACCGTACGTGACCGAGGTGCTGCCCGAACCCGGACCTGGAGACGACGGCGACGCCGGTGCGACGGCCAAGAAGGGCAAGAAGCCGACCGGGCCGAAGCCGCGCACCGGGTCACTGCTCCGGAGCATGGATCTGGAGACGGTGACGCTGCAGGACGCGCTCAAGCTGCTGTCGCTGCCGCGGGTGGTCGGTGTCGATCCGGCCAGCGGCGAGGAGATCACCGCGCAGAACGGCCGCTACGGCCCGTATCTGAAGAAGGGCACCGACTCCCGATCGCTGGCCACCGAAGACCAGATCTTCTCGATCACCCTCGACGAGGCGCTGAAGATCTACGCCGAGCCCAAACGGCGCGGCCGCCAGGGCGCGGCCACACCGCCGCTGCGCGAGCTGGGTGTCGACCCGGTATCGGAGAAACCGATGGTGATCAAGGACGGCCGTTTCGGGCCGTACGTCACCGACGGCGAGACCAACGCGAGCCTGCGCAAGGGCGACGACGTCATGTCGATCACCGATGAGCGGGCCTCCGAGCTGCTGGCGGACCGCCGCGCCCGGGGCCCGGTGAAGAAGAAGGCCACCAAGAAGGCCCCGGCGAAGAAGGCGGCCAAGAAGACCCCGGCGAAGAAGGCCGCGGCGAAGAAGGCCGCGGCGAAGAAGGCCTGAGCCTCTGTCGGCGGGTTACTGCGAGACGTCGCTGGCGACTTCCTGGCCGACGTCGTGCGGCGAGATCAGGTTGAGCGGGCGGGCGAGCTGGGTCGGGGCGGTACGACCGCGCAACTCGACGATCTCGCCGACATCCCAGCACAGCGCCTCGGCGTCGAGCGCGTCGGCGACGGCGATCGACGATGCCAGCACGTGCCCGGGTTCGAGTTTGGCCAGCTCGGTGAGCCGGGCGGCCTCGTTGACGGGGTCGCCGATCACGGTGTACTCGAACCGCGCCTGCGCGCCGATGTGGCCGGCGATCGCCCGGCCCGCGGACACCCCGATACCGAACTCGGTCTCACCGAGCACCCGGATCAGTTCGTCGTGCAGCTCGCGGGAGGCCGCCAGCGCCGCCCCGGAGGCGTCGGGATGTTCGATCGGCGCGCCGAAGATGGCCAGTGCCGCGTCGCCCTGGAACTTGTTGACGAAGCCGCCGTGCCGGTTGACCGTGTCGACGACGACGCGGAAGAAGTCGTTGAGCAGGTTCACCACCTCGGCGGCGGGCCGGGTCGCGGCCAAGTGGGTTGATCCCACCAGGTCGACGAACAGCACCGCGACGTCGCGTTCCTGACCGCCGAGCTCGGTGCCCCGCTCCAGGGCCCGGCGGGCGACGTCCTCACCGACGTAGCGGCCGAACAGGTCGCGCAGGCGTTGCCGTTCGGCCAGGTCGCGCACCATGTCGTTGAAGCCGGCCTGCAGCAGGCCCAGCTCGCTGGCGTCGTAGATCTGCATGTGGGCGTTGTAGTTGCCGCGCTGCACCTCGCCGAGAGCCCAGCGGAGCTGGCGCAGCGGGTCGGCGATCGACATCGCGACCAGCACGGTGCTGGACAGCCCGATGACCAGCGCCACGATCGCCAGCAGCAGGATCGTGGTGCTCAGCCGGTCGGCGGGAGCGGTGAGCACGTCGAACTTGCTTGCGACCAGCGCCAGCAGGATGGCCAGGACCGGAACGCCGGTGGACAGCACCCACGTCAGGACCTGGCGCAGGATGACGCCCGGGGCGCGGAAGTTCTCCGGCACGCCGCCGCGCAGCGCGGCCACCGCGACCGGCCGCAGCACCCGCTCGGATTGCAGGTATCCGATGATCGCGGTGGCCGTGGCGCCCAGGCCCGTCGCGACCGCCACCACCGGCGCGGACTTGCTGGCGACCGGCCAGCTGGCCACGATGAAGACCACCGAGCCGAGCAGCCAGTTCGTCGCGCTGATCACCGACCGGTAGAACGGCATCTTCAGCGCCCGCATGCGGGCGACCTCGGTTTCGGCGGGGTCGCGGTCGCCGAGCAGCATGTCGCGGCGCTGCCAGCGCATCACCGGAATCAGCATGCGCAGGGTCAGGTACGAGGCCACGGTGAACGAGATGAACAGGTAGCCGAGGAAGATCGCCAGGTTGTAGGCGGGCAGGTCCTGCAGCTGGATGCGGTCCTCCGGCGGGAGCCCGAACCGCAGGAAGCCCAGGACCAGCAGAGCGCCGATGATGTCGGCCTGCAGCATGCCCAGCGTGAACACCGGCCACGGTGTACGCGCGACCCAGCGGACGAATGCACTGATTCGTCCCACTTCGATCGGTTCGGCGGCCACCCGAATACCGTATCGGGCTCTCCTGACGCGGAAGGGGCGTCTGGGACGGACGTGTCGGTTCGCAGCATTACTGTTATCGCGATGGCCGGGGTTTTCTCGCGACTGGTGGGTCAGGACGCTGTGGAGCAGGAGTTGATCGCGGCTGCTCGCGCGGCACGCGGTGATTCCGCTCACATCGCCGGTAACGATGTGAGCGCCGCGCTCGGGACGATGACGCACGCGTGGTTGATCACAGGTCCGCCTGGGTCCGGCCGGTCGGTCGCGGCGCTGTGCTTCGCCGCCGCGCTGCAGTGCACCTCCGACGGCACCCCCGGATGCGGCGAGTGCCGGGCGTGTTCGACCACGATGGCCGGCACCCACGCCGACGTGCGCCGCATCATCCCGGAGGGCCTGTCCATCGGCGTGGACGCGATGCGCACGATCGTGCAGATCGCTTCGCGCCGTCCCGGGACGGGCCGCTGGCAGATCGTGGTGATCGAAGACGCCGACCGCTTGACCGAGGGCGCGGCCAACGCGCTGCTGAAGGTGGTCGAGGAGCCCCCGCCGTCGACGGTGTTCCTGTTGTGCGCGCCGTCGGTGGATCCCGAGGACATCGCGATCACGCTGCGGTCGCGCTGCCGCCACGTCGCGCTGGTCACCCCGCCCGTGGAGGCCATCGCCAAGGTGCTGATGGAGGCCGACGGACTCCCGGAGCGCGACGCGGTGTGGGCCGCGTCGGTCAGTGGCGGTCACGTCGGCCGGGCGCGCCGGCTGGCCACCGACGACCAGGCCCGGGATCGACGCAAACGCGCACTCGGGCTGGCGCGGGACGCGGCGACGCCGTCGCGGGCGTACGCGGCGGCCGAGGAGTTGGTGGCCACCGCCGAAGCCGAGGCGAAGGCGCTGACCGAGGGTCGCAACGAGGCCGAGGCCGAGGAGCTGCGCACCGCGCTGGGTGCGGGCGGAACCGGCAAGGGCACCGCCGGCACCATGCGCGGCGCCGCCGGCGCACTCAAAGACTTGGAGAAACGCCAGAAGTCCCGGCAGACGCGGGCGTCGCGCGACGCGCTGGACCGCGCACTGATCGACCTCGCGACGTACTTCCGGGACGCCCTGCTGGTGGCTTCCGGTGCCACCGACGTGGCCCCCAACCACCCGGACATGGCCGACAAGGTGGCCGCGATGGCCGCGCACGCCTCGCCGGACAAGCTGCTGCGCTGCATCGAGGCCGTGCTCGAATGCCGCGAGGCGCTCGCGGTCAACGTCAAGCCGAAGTTCGCGGTCGACGCGATGGTCGGCACCGTCGGGCAGGCGCTGCGCAGCTGAGTTGGGTCGCCGGGAGGCCCTGCCGTAGACTCATCCCGCCCGACAGCGCCGCCTTAGCTCAGTCGGTAGAGCGATTCACTCGTAATGAATAGGTCGGGGGTTCGATTCCCCCAGGCGGCTCCATGTTCCACCCGCACCGCGTCGATGCGCCCGGTCCGGGGTCAGACCGGCGCGACGAACCCGACCGGGCCCGAGGCCACACACACCGACAGGGCCGCGGTGTTGGCGCTGACGGTGATCGCGTCGCCGGCGCCGGGCACCCGCACGTAGACCCGGTTGAGTCCCGGCCGTACCGGGACCCTGACGTCCTCCCCCTCCGACAGTGACACCGTGATCGAGCCGTCGCTGTTGCCCAGGTAATTCAGTTCGACCGTCCAGTCGGCGGGCAGCAGCGGTCCGTCCAGCGGCATACGGACCGGGAAATCGGGCTGCACCAGATATCCGCACTGCGGGTCGGGTCCCTGACGGATGCTGCGGACCCACGTCACCAGCGCGTCGACGAGATTCCCGTGGACATCGAGCATGCGCAGATCGGTGGTGGCCGAGGCGAACTCGGGACGGTCGGGCAGCAGCGCGAACATGTGCGAGACCAGGTTCTCCGGCCAGGCCACCCGCTGCAGCACCAGCGGGTCCACCTCCTGATCGAGCATCGGCGCGTCCGATGACGCCCGCGCCTGCGCCAACCCGGCCCGCGCGTTCTGCAGATACGGCTGCGCGGGGTTGTCACGCCAGCTGGTCAGAAAGGTCGATGTCGAGTACAGGCTGCTGGCCACGAAAACCGTTGCCGCACAAACTGTTATGACGGTTCGACGGGTGGAGTGGTCGAGCCCGCGCGGGCTCTCCCGGTTGGGCGCGCACAGCCCGACGGCGGCCAGCAGCGCCAGCACCACGACCAGATCGGGCAGGTACCGCAACGTCTGGGCCAACTCCAGCGCGGTGAACCGCGACGAGCGCATCAGATAGATCGGAACCTGACAGACCACCGCGTAGCCCGGCGCGGCCAACCACACCGGGCCGAGGCGCCGCTTGCGTGACAGCGACACCGCGACCACCGCGCCGAGGGCCAGCCAGCCGAGCACCATCACCGTCACCGGCGGCGTCGCCCACGGCGACGCCGGAGCCCACCGCTGCCAGTCCCACGGCCCGCCGACCAGACCGGGCACGATGCCGTGGGTGAAGGAGCGGGACAACAGATCCCACGTCATCGCGAGGTCGAAGCTCCACCGCTGCTGGTCGACAACCAGCAGATAGACCCCGATCCAGGCCACGGTCAGCGCGGCCGTCGCGGTCCACAGCGCCAGGCCGCGGCGCCACACCTCGCGGACCGTGGCCGTGGCCGTCACATATCCGTACAGCGCCACGACCACGAACGCGACGAACGGGATGATCGCCGACTTCTCGAAGAACAGCAGCGCACCCAGGAACACGATCGCGCCGGACCACGCGTGGCGCCGGTCTCCGGTGCGCACCAACAGGATCGCCTCGGCGCACACCCACGACATCCCGGCCAGCATCGGCAGCGAGTTCAGCCCCGCGGCCCACCACGCAAATCCGGGTACCGCCAGCGGGGTGAACAACGCGAACGTCAACGGCACCAACAACACCGGGCGCCAGCCCAGGATCACATACAGCGCGCGCAGCAGTGCCAGCGAGGCCAGCAACGCGAGGACGACCAGGCTCACTGCCGGCCAGATCCAGTTCAGCGGCGACAGGCGGGTGATCACCCCGGCGACCAGGAACGCCCCCGGCATCACGTGCCCGTCGTGGTCGTCGAAGAGGTAGCCCGGCGACCACAGCGGCTGGGTGCCCGCCCGCCCCACCAGAATGAGGTCGTCCCAGTAGAAGTAGCCGCCGAACGCCAGCACCGCCCGGATCACCAACTGCAGCGCGATCAGCGCCACCGCGGTGCGGGCGACCCAATTGTGCGCGGCTGTCAGGAGACCGCCCCGGCAGTGGGATACGCCGGCCCGGCTGCCCGGCGTGCTGACCACGCCGACGCCACCATGTCGGTCAGCGAATGCCGCATCCGCCAGTCCAGATCGCGCGCGGCCAGCTCGCCGACCGCGACGATGCGGGCCGGGTCACCGGGCCGGCGCGGCGCGACCTCAGGCTCGAAGTCGACGCCGGTCACCGCGCGCATCGTGGTCATGATCTCCCGCACCGAGGTCCCCGACCCGCTGCCGAGGTTGTAGACCGGCTCGACGGATTGCCCGTCGTCGAGGCGGCGGGCGGCCGCGACATGGGCGGCGGCGATGTCGCAGACGTGGACGTAGTCGCGCACGCAGGTGCCGTCCGGGGTGGGGTAGTCGTCGCCGTTGATCCGCGGGGTCTGGCCGCTCAACAGCATGTCGAACACCTTCGGGAACAGGTTGAACGGGCTGACATCGAATACGTCGTCAGAACCGGACCCGACGACGTTGAAGTAGCGCAGGCTGGTGTGGCGCAATGCGGTGGCGATGCCGATGTCGCGCAGCAGCCACTCGCCGATCAGCTTGCTCTCCCCGTAGGGCGACTCCGGCCGGGTGGCGGTGGTCTCGTCGACGACCTCGGTGTCCGGGGTCCCGTAGGTCGCCGCGCTCGAGGAGAACACCACCTTCTCGATTCCGGCGGCCGTGGCCGCGTCCAGCAGCGTGACCATCGCGGACACATTCTGCTGATAGGTGTGCAGCGGCCGGTGCACCGACTCGCCGGCGTACTTGTAGCCGGCGATGTGAATGATTCCGCTCACGCCGTACTCGGCCAGCGTCGCCCGCACCGCAGCCGCGTCGAGCAGGTTCGCCTGCACGAACGGCACCCCGTCCGGGACGAACTGTGCGAGGCCGGTGGACAGGTCGTCGATCACGACGACGCCCAGCCCGGCGCCGCGCAGTGCCCGCACCACATGTGCGCCGATGTATCCGGCGCCGCCGGTCACCAACCAGGTCACGGTGTCTCCTTCGTCGTCGCTCGCGGGGAATCGAGTGGTCGGTATGCCACCGTAACGAGTGCGCCCAGATGCACGGCGATGCCCAGCAGCGGACCGCACAACAGCGCCACCACCGTGCGCACCTCCAGATCGAGCGGGAGCAGCAGCAACAGCGCCGACGCCACCGTCGCGATCACCCACCCGGCGGCATAGGCGCGGTGCAGCGCCGCTGCCACAGTGGCCGCTCCCGTCAGCGTCAACAACGCGATCGCGACCGCCGCCGCGGTCAACCAGGCCAGCAGGCTGCCGTCGGCGTGGTACCGGGGCCCGAACGCCTCGCGCAGCAGCCACGGCCCGAACGCGCCAGCCAGCACGACGCCGACGGCCCCCAGCGTGGCGACCGCCGCTGACGGGGCGACGAGCGCCCTGAGCCGGTGGGCGCGCTGGTCGACGAAGTGGGCGATCAGATTGCCCTGCATCGCGGTCAGCGGGACCAGCAGCGGCCCCCGCGTCAGGGTCACCGCCAGGATCACCACTCCGCCGGCGGCGCCGAGGTCGCCGGAGGTGGCCTTGAGCAGTACCGGAAAACCCATCACCAGCACCGCGCTGGCGCCGGCCGCGGCGATCGAGTGTCCGGCGCCGCGCAGGAAGGTGACCGTCCCTCCGGGTGTCAGCAGCCGGGCCGCCGCCCGGGCGCCCGGGGACACCGGCAGCATCAGCAGCCAGGCGAACGCCCCCGCGACCGTCGCCCACAGATAACCGCCAAGGCCCCAGCCCAGCGCGAAGGTCGCCGCGGCGACCACCACCCGCAGCACCGCGTCGGCGACCATCAGCGCGCCGTACTCCGACCAGCGGTTCATCCCGGCCAGCGCGCCCAGCAGCGTGGTGTGCAGGCAGAAGCCGGCCAGGCCCGCAGTGAGCAGCAGCACGCTCAGTGTGCGCGCGTCGGCGAACACGTGACCGGACCACACCGGCGCCGTCACCGCGATCACCGCGGCGGCCCCGAGCCCGACGCCCGCGGCGACCCGCATCGGGTGGGTGCGCTTGCCGTCCGGGGCCGCCGACGGTGACCGCACCTCGCGGGTGGTCTCCTGCAGCAGCCCGAACGCGGCGCCGCTCACGAGCCCGAACGCGCCCCAGAACACCCCGAACACCGAGAACCCGGCGGGTTCGAGGTCTCGGGCCGCCAGATACAACACCGCGTAGCCGCACAGCGCCGACAGCGCCGTCGCGACCCCCACCCGGACCACGCTGCCCCGGGTGACCGCGCCGGAAGGTCCAGCCGTCGCGTCGGTCACGTCCCGGCGTCCAGCGCAGGGACCTCCGGTGTGTACAGCCACGCCGTCCACAGCGGGCGCAGCGAATCGTCGGTGTACTGGGCGGCCAGGCCTACGAAGTCGTCGGTGACGACGCTGGCGTGCCGGTACCGATTCGCCCAATCCTTCAGCAGCGCAAAGAAAGCCGTGTCGCCGAGGCGGCGGCGTAACGCGTGCAGGGTCAGCGCGCCGCGCTTGTAGACGCGGTCGTCGAACATGTCGCGCGGGCCGGGGTCGGCCAGCACCAGGTTCTGCGGAGAGTTCTTGAGCCGATCGTGGTAGTGGCGGGCCCACTGATCGGCCGTGCGGTCACCGCTGTGCTCGGACCACAGCCATTCGGCGTAGCAGGCGAAGCCTTCGTGCAACCAGATGTGGCGCCAGCGTTGCACGGTGACCGAGTTGCCGAACCACTGGTGCGCCAGCTCGTGGGCGATCAACCGCTCGGATCTGCGGTTGCCGTCGCAGTGGTTGGCGCCGAAGATCGAAATGCCCTGTGCCTCAAGGGGTATCTCGAGGTCGTCATCGGTGACCACCACGGTGTAGCCGGTGGCCAGGGGGTATGGCCCGAACAGCTTGGTGAACAGCTTCATCATCTGCGGCTGGCGGCCGAAGTCGTGGTCGAACTCCTCGCGCAGCCGGTCGGGCAGCACCGCGAACATCTCCACGCCGTTCTTGGCCATGCGGTGCCGCCCGTACATGCCGACCTGCAACGTAATCAGGTATGTCGAGGTCGGCTCGGCCTGTTCATAGACCCAGGTGGTCATTCCCGCACGGGCCCGACGGTCCAGCAGCTTGCCGTTGGCCAGCGCGAAATAGGGGCTCTCGGTGGCGATTTGGACGCGGAAGCTGGCCTTGGCGCTGGGATGGTCGTCGCACGGGAACCACGAGGACGCACCGTTGGGCTGGCCGGCGACCAGCACCCCTTCGGTGAGCTCCTCGAAACCGACCTCGCCCCACAGGGATCGGATGGGCCGCGGGGTACCGCCGTAACGCACTCCGACGGTCAACGCCGCCCCCGCGGGCAGACGGTCGCTGAGGCTGATGTGCAGCTTGCCGTGCGAGGCCCGGAACTGGGCCGGCCGTTTGCCGTTCACGGTGACCTTCGCGACCGACAGCGCGTCGGACAGGTCCAGGGTGAACGTCTTGAGCTCGGCCAGCGTGACCGCGGTGATGGTGGCCGTGCCCGAGAGCCGGTTGATCGCCACCTTGTACTCCAGCTCGAGCTCGTAGCGCGACACCCGGTAGCCGAAGTTGCCCGAGCCGGGCAGGTACGGGTCGATGACCGGCGCGGTGCCCTTCTTGGCGGCCCTCTTGCGCGCCGTCACGCGGCCGTAGACTTCTTGGACTTGGATTCCGAAGTCTCCGAACGCTTCTTGCGTGACGGCAGCCACGGTGCGATCGGATTGCCCTGCCACCGGGTCGACGGGGGCACCTCGTCGCCGCGCATCACCAGCGACGCGGGCCCGACGGTGGCGCCTGCCCCGATGCGCGCCGCCGGCAACGCGACGCAGTGCGGCCCGAGCGTCGCACCCCGATCCAGCGCCACGGTGTCCATCCGCATGATCCTGTCGTGGAACAGATGGGTCTGCACCACGCAGCCGCGGTTGACGGTGGCGCCGTCGGCCAGCGTCACCAGATCGGCCTCGGGCAGCCAGTACGTCTCACACCACACGCCACGTCCGATCTTCGCGCCCAGGGCCCGCAACCACAGGTTCATCACCGGCGTACCCGATGCCGCGCGCGCGAACCACGGTGCCGCCACCGTCTCGACGAAGGTGTCCGAGACCTCGTTGCGCCACACGAACGGCGACCACAGCGGGTGCTCGATCGCGCCGATCCGGCCCACCACAAGCCATTTCGCGAGTACGGCGACAGCTCCGGCGACCGCGCCGGCGCCCAGCAGGACCGGTGCGGTGGCCAACGCCGCCCACACCCATCCGAACGTCACCACCAGATACTGCAGCACGAGCAGCACCGCGATCCCGATCGCGAAGGTCACCACCAGCGGCACGAATCGGAACGTCTCCACGACGGCGCGCAGCACCTTCAGCCGCGCCGACGGATGGAACGTGCGCAGCGCGTCGGCCGCGGTCGGCTTGCGGCGCAACCGCACCGGCGGGCTGCCCAGCCACGACGAACCGGCCTTGGCCTTGTGCGGGGTGGCCGACAGCACGGCCACCAGACCGTCGTCGGGCACGCGGCGCCCGGGCTGGGTGATCCCCGAGTTGCCCAGGAACGCCCTTTTGCCGACGGTGGCGGGGGCGACGTGGATCCAGCCGCCGCCGAGTTCGTAGGACCCGACCATGGTGTCATCGGCCAGGAACGCGCCGTCCTCGACCACGGTGAACTTCGGGATCACCAGCGCCGTCGAGATCTCGGTGCCCTTGCCGACCTTCGCGCCGAGCAGTCGAAGCCACCACGGGGTCAGCAGACTGGCGTAGATCGGGAACAGGTAGTTGCGCGCGCCGTCCATCAGACGTTCGATCGCCCACAGCTGCCAGCCCGGGCGGCTGCGCACCGGGTGGTAGCCGTCGTCGAGCCCGACCGACAGCATCCGCACCCCCAGCACGGTGAGTACCGCGTACACCAGCAGCGCCGCCGCGGTGGCCGGCACCAGCCACAGCAGTGCCGGCCCGATCGCCGCCGTCACCGTCGCGGTGCCGCGCACACCCCAGCCGATCACGGCCAGCCCGGCGGCCAGCGCCGCCAGCGGCAACGCAGCCAGCAGCACCGACGTCACGCCGTACACGGCCACCCACAGCGGCGCCCTGTGCGGGCGGTGATCCGGCCACGGATGCCTGGCCTTGCCCGATTTCACCGCCGGCGAGCCCTTCCAGTACTGGCCGTTCTTCACCTTGCCGACCACGGCCGAACCGGGTGCGACGTCGGCGTTCTTGCCGACCACGGCCCCGGGCAGCAGCGTGGTCCGCGCCCCGACGGTCGCGTCGTTGCCGACGGTGATCGGGCCGACGTGGAACTGGTCGCCGTCGATCCAGTGACCGGCCAGGTCCACCTCGGGCTCGATGGAACAGCGGTGTCCGAGGGTCAGCATGCCCGTCACCGGCGGCGCCGAGTGCAGGTCGACGCCGTTGCCGACGCTGTTGCCCAGCGCCCGGGCGTAGTAGACCAGCCACGGCGCCCCGGCCATGTTCTCCGCGCCGCTGGCCTCGGCCAGTCGTTCGGCCAGCCACACCCGCAGATGGGTGGGCCCGCCGCGGCGGTAGGTGCCGGGTTGCAGGTTGCCGATCAGCACCCGCGCGCCGAACACCGCGATGCTCATCCGGCCCGGCGGGGTCACGAACAGCAGGAAGCCGGCCAGGATCCACCACCAGCTGACCGGACGCACCCAGTCGGCGAGGTGCAGCGCCGCCGCGGCGTTGTTGGCGACGGCCAGCCACACCATCCACTGCATGCCGGTCAGCAGCGCCAGCGGCACGGTCAGCGCCACCTGCGCGGCCTGCGTCAGCCGAGGCACCGGCGCGACCTCGCGAGTGGTGACCACCGGGGGCGGCTCCAACTCGTCGAGGTAACCGGCCAGCGACCCCAGCCGCGGATGGTCGTAGACGTCGGCGACGGTGACCTGCGGATAGTGTTGTCGCAGCGCGGCGACCAGCTGGGCAGCCGACAGCGAACCGCCGCCGAGGGCGTAGAAATCCGCCTCGGGCCCGTCGACGGGCGCCGCGAGCACCTCCCGCCACACCCCGGCCAGCCAGCCGAGCGTGCCGCCGCCCAAGTCGGTACCCTGCTCGGCATCCGCGTCGCCGACGGGCCAGGGCAGCGCGTCGCGGTCGACCTTGCCGGACGTGCGGGTGGGCAGTTCGTCGACCACCACCAGACGCGGAACCAGCGCCGCGGGCAGGGACTCCGCCAGCCGGGCCCGGGCGGTGGCGACGTCGAACTCGCCGTCCAGATCCGGGGCGACCGCGATGTAGCCGACCAGCAGCGGTGTCCCGGACGCGGTGCGCCGCACCGCCGCGGCGCCGCCGGTGACCTCGGGCAGGTGCACCAGCGCGGTGTCCACTTCGCCGAGCTCGATGCGGCGGCCGCCGACCTTGACCTGGTCGTCGGCGCGGCCGACGAAATACAGACCGTCCGGTTCCAGCCGCACCAGGTCCCCGCTGCGGTACGCGCGACTCCAATGCCCGTGTCCGGCCAGAGTGGGCATGGGCGCGTATTTCTCGGAGTCCTTGTCCTGGTCGAGATAGCGGGCCAGGCCGACACCGCCGATGACGAGCTCGCCGACCTCGCCGAGGCCGACCGGCCGGCCGTCCTTGTCGACCACGGCCAGGTCCCAGCCGGGAAGCGGCAGCCCGATGCTGACCTGCCCGCCGGAACCGTCCAGACGTGCCGCACACGCTACGACGGTCGCCTCGGTCGGCCCGTAGGTGTTCCACACCTCGCGGCCGGCCGAGTCGGGGCCGGCGGCGAGCCGCTCGGCGAGTTCGGGCGGACAGGCCTCGCCCCCGAAGATCAGCAGCCGCACCGACTCCAGTGCCTCGGCCGGCCACAGCGCCGCCAGCGTCGGCACCGTCGACACGACGGTGATGTCCCGGGACACCAGCCACGGTCCGAGGTCCATCCCGCTGCGCACCAGCGACCGGGGCGCGGGCACCAGACAGGCCCCGTGCCGCCATGCCAGCCACATCTCCTCGCACGACGCGTCGAACGCCACCGACAGGCCCGCCAGCACCCGGTCGCCCGGGCCGAGCGGATTGTCCTTGAGGAACATCTGCGCCTCGGCGTCGACGAATGCCGCCGCGCTGCGGTGGGTGACGGCCACCCCCTTGGGCGTGCCGGTCGAACCCGACGTGAAGATGATCCATGCGTCGTCGCGGGTCAGTGGCGCCGTCGCGCGCCAGCCGCGCGACGAGCCGGGCCCGCGCACCAGGCCGCGTTCGGTGATCACCGCGACCACCTGGGCCTCGGTGAAGACCAGGTCGGCGCGCTCCTGCGGATCGTCGGCGTCGACGGGCACGTACGCCGCGCCGGTGGCCAGGGTCGCCAGGATCGCGACGTAGAGCGCGTAACTGCCGGACGGCATCCGGATCCCGATGCGGTCGCCGCGGCCGATCCCGCGGGCCCCCAGCCAGGCCACGCTGTCCTCGACGTCGGCGACGAGCTCGGCGTAGGTGAGCTGCACGGTCCCGTCATCGAGCGCCGGCGCGTCGGGGTACCGGCGCGCGGTGTCGTAGAGGATGTCGATGAGCGTGCGGGGCGGGGGAGCGAACTCCGACAGCAGGTATTGAGTGGGGATCTCAGGAGTTCGATCCGCGGCCGTCACGGGTACAAACTACTCAGCGTTCGGAGTCGCCTCACGCCCCTGGGCCGCTCATTTCGCGTGTCGGGCGACCGACTGGCACAATGAGCCGCTTGGAGGGGAGTATTCCTTCGCCACGGTGTCGTCATCACGTCGTCCCACCTGGGATGACCGGTGCCGTGGGCCTACCGCCGCAGGCGGTGGTGGAAGAGACCTCCGGCGTTTGACGACGACCGGAGGTTTGATGAACGTAAGTGGTCTCGAGTGGGGCATCACGCTCACCGTGACAATCGCGATCCTGCTGTTCGACGTGATCGTGATCGGGCGTCGCCCCCACGAGCCGCCTCGGCGTGAGACGGCCACGGCCCTGACGTTTTATGTCGGCCTGGCGATCGCGTTCGGGCTGTGGACCTGGTTCTTCCACGGCAGCCAGTACGGTGTGGAGTTCTTCGCGGGCTGGCTCACCGAATACAGCCTGTCGGTGGACAACCTGTTCATCTTTCTGATCATCATGGCCAGCTTCAACGTGCCGAAGATCTACCAGCAGCAGGCGCTGCTCGTCGGCATCATCCTGGCGCTGATCTTCCGCGGCATCTTCATCGCGCTCGGCGCGGTGGCCATCAACCAGTTCTCGTGGGTGTTCTACATCTTCGGCGCGTTCCTGCTCTACACCGCGATCAAGCTGGTCAAGGACACCGACCACGACGACGACGCCGACAACGCGGTGGTGCGCTTCGCGCAGAAGCGGATGAAGTTCACCGACCAGTGGGACGGCCTGCGGTTGTGGGTGAAAGAGAACGGCCAGCGGCTGATGACGCCGATGTTCCTGGTCATCGTCGCGTTGGGTACCACCGACCTGCTGTTCGCGCTCGATTCCATCCCGGCGATCTACGGTCTGACCCGCGAGCCGTACCTGGTGTTCACCGCCAATGTGTTCGCCCTGATGGGGCTGCGGCAGCTGTACTTCCTGCTCGGCGACATGCTCAAGCGGCTGGTGTACCTTTCGCAGGGGCTGGCGTTCATCCTGGGCTTCATCGGGATCAAGCTGCTGTTGCACGCGCTGCACGAGAACGAGTTGCCGTTCATCAACGGCGGCGAGCACGTGCCGGTGCCGGAGATCCCGACACTGCTGTCCCTCGGCGTGATCGTGGTCACGCTGCTGATCACGACTGCGGCCAGCCTGTACAAGACCCGCGTGCACGACGTACGCAAGAACGGCAGCTCAAACGGGGTCTCCGAGGAGAAGGCCGTGCCGGATCCGCATCACGACCCGAGCCGCTGAGCGTGCGATTGTTGCACTCTCGCTGATCACAACGCTGGGTCGCGCCCGGCAGCGCTGGATAGCGTGGCCGGGTGCGGCTATTCGTGGCAGATGACGGTGGCGTGAGCGAGCTGACCGACGGCGACCAGCAGATCGTCCGGGTGGCGGCCAAGGACCTGCAGCACGCCCGGCGGGTGCGGGCCCGGATCCGCGCCGGCGCCGACGACGTCGCGGTGATCCTGGACGTCACCGTCGCCGTCGCAGGCGATTTCCGGTCGGCGCAGCAGGTGCTGGGTCCGGCCGATTCCGGGACGGTGCACTACGCCGGCACCGTGGACGGTCTGGCAGGACTGATCGCCGACATCGCGTCGGCGGAGGTGGCCGACGGCGTGACTCTGATTCCGGCCACTCCCCGTCAGGATCTCGGCACGGTGGGCCGCGACGTGCTCGGCCGCCTCGCCGCGCGCGATCAGCCGCGCGCGTCCTGAAGCGCGGCGTCGATCAGCGCCGCGTAGCGCACCGTGCGGGCGGTGCCGGTGGTGCCCTCGCCCATCTTGTTCATCACGTAGGCGAACGTCGCCCGCCGGTCGAGGTCCATCACCACCAGGGAACCGCCCCAGCCGCCCCACCAGCAGACGGTGCCGGCCGGGACAGCCCGCACGCGCTCGGGCGTGGGCAGGCCGAATCCGATGCCGAAGCGCAGCGGCACGAACAGCACCTGATCCATGCCGTGGGACTGTTCGGTGAAGATCAGCTCGATGGTGCTCGGGCCGAGCAGCCGGACCCCGTGCGCACTGCCGCCCAGCGAGACCGGAGTCAACGCACGGACCAGCCCGCGGGCGTTGCCGTGGCCGTTGGCGCCGCCGATGTCGGCCCGTCGCCACGCGTCGGTCTCGGCGTGGGCCACGCCGTACGCGCCGGGCGGGAACGCCGCGAACGTCCTGACCGCCGGGTGGTCGGGCGGCAGCTTGCCCACGCCGCGGTCGCGCGGTGGGGGGCGACCAACTCGGCGATACGGGACGCGTCCTCGGGCCGCGCCCCGATCTGCACGTCGGCCGACAGCGGCGCCGCGATCTGCTCGGCGACGAAATCCTTCAGTGTCGTGCCGGTGATACGGCGCACCAGCTCGCCGATCAGGTGGCCGTAGTTCATGGCGTGGTAGCCCGACGCGGTCCCCGGCGGCCACCACGGCGCCTGCGCGGCCAGGTGCGCCGTCGCCGTGGCCCAGTCGTAGATGTCCTCCACCCCAAACGGTGTCTGCCACCCCGACACCCCGGACGTGTGGGACAGCAGGTGGCGCACCTCGATGCTGGCCTTGCCGTTGGCGGCGAACTCCGGCCAGTAGCGGGCGACGGGGGAGAAAGGGTCGAGTTCGCCGCGGTCGACGAGCATCAGCGCCGCCAGCGCGGTCAGCGTCTTGGTGCAGGACCAGAAGTTGACGATCGTATCTTGTTGCCAGTCAACGGTTTTCGCCCGGTCGGCGTGGCCGGCCCACATGTCGGCGACCAGTTCGCCGTCGACGTCGACGGCGATCGACGCCCCGAGCTCCTCCCCGGCGGCGACCTCGTCGGCCAACGCCTCGGCCAGCGCGTCGAAGCGGGGATTCCAGCGGCCGGACACCTCACCCATGGCAGAGACATTAGGCGCACCCGCCGGGCCTGGGGCGAGCTCACCAGTTGTCGTAACCGCCCTCAGGGCCCAGCATGCGCTCGAGCCGGGTCCGGTTGATCCGCGCCAGCTCGTTGCGGACCACCTTGCGTTCGGTCTCGTAGTCGTTGTGTAGCCGGTCCCGCATGGTCTCAAGAACCACGTCGGCGCCGTAGCCGTTGATGAACATCACGAAGCCGAACCCGAAATGATTGAGGTACTTCTTCGACGCGGTCGCGAGTTCGGCCATCACCTCGGGACGTTCGTCGGTGATCGCACACTGCTCGGCTTGGGACTTCTCGCTGCCCGGCCGTCTGCCCACGTCCGGGTAGGCCTGCAGGATCGAGTCGATCGACTCCTCGCTCAGCCCGAACAGCAGGGTGTCGGCGAAGCGGAACAACCGGTCGTGGGTGTCGAACGGCCGGGCGCGGGCCAGGTCGGCGGCCAGCGGCACGCTGTAACAGCATTCGAAGACCGCGTGGACGGCGCGGCGCATCGGAAGGGCGTTGAAAGCGTCCAGCCCGATCCCCTGATGCAGCAACACACCGCAATGATCGGCCGGTCAAGCGGCGCAGGCGTTACACCGTGTTACAGCCACGCAAATTCGCGCAGGGGCGCCGCCACACCTGCGCGAGCAGACACAAAATCGCACGAAATCGGGTCCGATGGTGCGAGTTTGTGTCTGCTCGCGAGGGGGAGGTCAGTGCCCTTCGGCCTTGAAGCGCTCGATCGAGCGCTGTACCTCGGCCTCGGCCTCCTCGCGGCCCACCCAGTCGGCGGCCTTGACGAACTTGCCCGGCTCCAGGTCCTTGTAGTGCACGAAGAAGTGCTTGATCGCGTCGAGCTCGAAGTCCGACACGTCGCCGATGTCCTGGATGTGGTCCCAGCGGGGATCGGCGAGCACGCACAGCACCTTGTCGTCGCCGCCCTTCTCGTCTTCCATCCGGAACATGCCGACGGGACGGGCCTCGACGATGCACCCCGGGAACACCGGCTCGGGCAGCAACACCAGCGCGTCCAACGGATCGCCGTCCTCGCCGAGGGTGTCCTCGATGTAGCCGTAGTCCGTCGGATAGCCGAACGAGGTGAACAGGTAGCGGTCCAGCTTCACCTTGCCGCTGTCGTGGTCCACCTCGTACTTGTTGCGGGAACCCTTCTGGATCTCGATGAGGACATCGAACTGCACGCCGTGACTCCTACTGTGCTGGGGCGGGGGCGTCGGCTGACGACGCGGGTTAACCCTAAACGAGGGATACGCTGCTCTACAGGGGTGGCTCGGCCAGACGATCGAGATCAGGAGAAACATGCGGCCCACGCGGTGGCGGCGATCCACGTATGTGGTCGTCGGGGCGGTGGTTCTGCTGCTCGTCGTCGTGGTCGTCGCTGCCGCCGCGTTGGTGGCCACCCGGCAGGGGGCCGACCAGGTCGCCGTCGAGCCGGCGCCCGCCCCGGCGACCGCGGCACCGGCCGTCGAACCGGTCTCGGATTCCGCCGACAAACCCACGCCTGAGGGCCTGACCCGCGCGCTGCGCGAGGTGCTGGCCAATCCCGATCTGGGCAGGTTCACCGGACGCATCACCGACGCGCTGACCGGTGAGCAGCTGTGGGCGCAGGGCGCCGGGGTGCCGATGCAGCCCGCGTCGACGAACAAGCTGCTGACCGCGGCCGCAGCGCTGCTGACCCTGGACCGCGACGTCAGGTTGACCACGCGCGTGCTCTCCACGACGCCGGGCGTGGTGGTGCTCGTCGGCGGCGGCGACCAGACCCTGTCGGCCGCGCCCCGCAACGTCGACACCTGGTATCGCGACGCGGCGCGGATCGTCGATTTGGCCGACCAGGTGCGCCGCAGCGGCGTCGACGTCACGACCGTCCAGGTCGACGTCAGCGCCTACACCGGACCGACGATGGCACCCGGCTGGGACCCGCTGGACATCGACGGCGGCGACATCGCGCCGATCGAGTCGATCATGCTCGACGGTGGCCGGACACAGCCGGTGAGTGTCGAATCGCGGCGGTCCAGGACACCGGCGCTGGACGCGGGCCGGGCGCTGGCCGTGGCGCTGCGGCTCGATCCGGCCAAGGTCACGGTGACGACCTCGGCGTCCCGCGGCACCGAGATCGCATCGGTGCAGTCGCCGCCTCTGATGCAACGGCTGCGCGACATGATGAACTTCTCCGACAACGTGATGGCCGAATCGATCGGCCGCGAGGTCGCCGCCGCGACTGGTGAGCCGCAGAGCTTCGCCGGCGCGTCTCGCGCAGTGCTGGGCGCCCTGGAAGACGCCGGTATCGACACCGCCGGCGCGCGGCTGCTGGACTCCAGCGGTCTGTCGGTCGACGACCGGCTGACCGCCGAGACGCTCGACGAAGTGGTGCAGGCCGCGGCGGGTGACGACGAGCCCGCGCTGCGCCCGCTCGTGGACCTGCTGCCCATCGCCGGAGGCAGCGGCACCCTGTCCAACCGGTACCTCGACAGCGAGGACGGCCGCGCCGCAGCGGGATACCTGCGGGCCAAGACGGGCTCGCTGACCGGCACCAACTCACTGGCCGGGATCGTGACCGGAGAGAGCGGGCGGGTGCTGACCTTCGTGCTGCTGTCCAACGACGCCGGCCCGACGGGGCGCACCGCACTCGACGCGTTCGCCGCGACGCTGCGGACCTGCGGATGCCGCTCATGAGCGCGGCGTCGAAGTCCGGGCTCACCGTCGGTCGCGCGGTGGACTGGAACCTGGCCGCCTCCCTCGGCGGCAAATTGGCCCGTCCTGAGCCGCCGGCCACCGAGTACACCCGCAGGCAGGTCGTCGACCAGCTCGCCGAGGCGGCCCGCGCCTCCGAGCTGCCGGTGCGGGAGACGACCGGCCTGATCGAGGGCGGCGAGATCCCCGAGGCGCGGGTGGTCAACCGTCCCGAGTGGATCCGCGCTGCGGCGCAATCGATGCGGGTGATGACAGGCGGGCAGGGCGACGACGTCAGACCCCACGTGCTGACCGGCCGCATCGCCGGCGCGCAGACCGGGGCGGTGCTGGCCTTCGTGTCATCGGGGATCCTCGGCCAGTACGACCCGTTTGCGGCCGGCGGCGGCGAACTGTTGCTGGTGTACCCGAACGTGATCGCCGTCGAGCGTCAACTTCGGGTGCTGCCCAAGGACTTCCGGATGTGGGTGTGTCTGCACGAGGTCACCCACCGGGTGCAATTCCGGGCCAATCCGTGGCTGGCCGACCACATGTCGAAGGCGCTGGCGGTGCTGACCGAGGACGCCGGCGACGACCTGCCCCAGATGGCGGGCCGGCTCGCCGAGTACGTGCGTGACCGCCGCACCAAAGCCGATGAGCAGGAACCGAATTCGGGTGGGATTCTCGGTCTTCTGCGGGCCGTGCAATCCGAGCCGCAGCGGCAGGCGCTGGACCGTCTGCTGGTGCTGGGCACCCTGCTCGAAGGGCACGCCGAACACGTGATGGACGCCGTCGGCCCTGCCGTGGTGCCGTCGGTGGCCTCGATCCGGCACCGGTTCGATCAGCGCAGGCAACGCAAACAGCCACCGCTGCAACGACTGCTGCGCGCACTGCTGGGTGTCGACGCGAAACTGAGTCAGTACACCAGGGGCAAGGCGTTCGTCGACCACGTGGTGGGCAGGGTCGGTATGGCCCGCTTCAACGCGGTCTGGACCGACGCCGAAAGCCTGCCGCTGCCCACCGAGATCGACGAACCGCAGCGATGGATCGACAGGGTGCTGTAGCCGCGCTGCGCACCGCGCTGACCGGTTTCCTCGGTGACCATCCCGACGTGTCCGGGCCGTGGTGCGTCGCCTTGTCCGGCGGCCCCGATTCGCTGGCTCTGACGGCGGTCGCGGCGGCTGTGCGGCCGACCACGGCGTTGATCGTCGATCACCGGCTGCAGCCGGATTCCGACCGCGTCGCCACGACAGCGCACGATCAGGCGCTGAGCCTGGGATGTGTTGGGGCACAGGTACTCCCGGTCGACGTCGACACGCACGGCGGTCCGGAGGGGGCGGCCCGCGCCGCCCGGTACGCCGCGCTCGACACCGCTCGGCACGGCGCGCCGGTACTGCTCGCGCACACGCTCGACGACCAGGCCGAGACTGTGCTGCTCGGTCTGGGCCGGGGCTCGGGCGCCCGCTCCCTGGCAGGGATGCGCCCCTACGACCCGCCGTGGTGCCGGCCGCTGCTGGGGATCCGGCGCGAGGTCACCCACCGGGCGTGCGACGAGCTCGGCCTGCCCGCGTGGCAGGACCCGCACAACAGCGACCCCCGCTACACCCGGGTGCGGCTGCGCGCCGAGGTGCTTCCGCTGCTGGAGGACGTGCTCGGCGGCGGCGTGGCCGAAGCGCTGGCCCGCACGGCCACCGCCCTGCGTGAGGACACCGATGCCCTCGACAACCTCGCCGCGCAGACCTTCGTCGCCGCGGGCGGCGCCGGCCTGCCCGTCGCCGCGCTGACGCCGCTGCCCGCTGCGGTGCGGCGCAGGGTGATCCGGCGCTGGCTGCTCGCAGGGGGCGCGTGCGAGCTCACCGACAAGCAGATCCGCGCCGTCGACGCGCTGGTCACCGACTGGCGCGGGCAGGGCGGCGTGGCGGTGCCCGGCGGAGTTCCCCGCGAACGGTTGTTCGCCGGCCGCCGCCGCGACGTGCTGACCCTGTACCGCGAACCGGTCGCCGAGCGGCACCGCTAGGCTGTGGGCGTGCCTGCGCATGCTGCGGACTTGTATCCCGGGGACATCAAATCGGTGTTGCTGTCGGAAGAACAGATCAAAGCCAAGACCGCCGAGATGGCCGCGCAGATCGCCGTCGACTATGAGGTGTCGGGATCCGGCCAGGACCTGCTGCTGATCACCGTGCTCAAGGGCGCGGTCATGTTCGTCACCGATCTCGCTCGGGCGATTCCGGTGCCCACGCAACTGGAGTTCATGGCCGTCAGCTCGTACGGCTCGTCGACGTCGTCGTCGGGTGTGGTCCGCATCCTCAAGGACCTCGACCGCGACATCAACGACCGCGACGTGCTGATCGTCGAGGACATCGTCGACTCCGGGCTCACGCTGTCTTGGCTGCTGCGCAACCTCGCGACGCGGCGGCCGCGGTCGCTGCGGGTGTGCACGTTGCTGCGCAAACCCGACGCGGTGCGTGCCGACGTCGACATCCAGTACATCGGGTTCGACATCCCGAACGAGTTCGTCGTCGGGTACGGCCTCGACTACGCCGAGCGCTACCGCGACCTGCCCTACATCGGCACGCTCGATCCGAAGGTCTACGAGAACTCCTGAGCGCAGAATGCAGGCATGGCCGAGACCGCGTTACGCATCTGCCCGCTCTGTGAAGCGACCTGCGGTCTGACGCTGACCATCGACGACGGACGGGTCGTCGGTGCACGCGGCGACCGGGACGACGTGTTCTCCGCCGGCTTCATCTGTCCCAAGGGCGCGAGCTTCGGTGGGCTCGACAACGACCCGGACCGGTTGAGTGCCCCTCTTGTCCGCCGGGGCGGCGTGCTGACCGAGGCGACGTGGGACGAGGCGTTCGCCGCCGTGGCCGAGGGCCTCGGCGCAGCGGTGCGCGACCACGGCGGGGCATCGGTCGGGGTGTATCTGGGCAACCCGAACGCCCACACCGTCGCCGGTGCGCTGTATCCGCCGCTGATCATCCGCGCGCTCGGCACCAGGCAGGTCTATTCGGCGAGCACGCTGGACCAGATGCCCAAGCATGTGTCGCTCGGGCTGATGTTCGGCAGCCCGGTCGCGTTCACCGTCCCCGACCTGGACCGCACCGACTACCTGGTGGTGATCGGCGCCAACCCGCTGGTGTCCAACGGAAGCCTCGCCACCGCGGCAGATTTCCCGGGCAAGCTGCGCGCACTACGCAGACGCGGTGGACGGCTCGTCGTGATCGACCCGGCCCGCACCCGTACCGCCGAACTGGCCGACCGGCATCTCGCGCCGCGGCCGGGCACCGATGCTGCGCTGCTGCTGGCCGTGGTCCACGTGCTGTTCGCCGAGCATCTGGTGGATCTCGGCGCAGTCTCCGAGTACATCGCAGGCGTCGACGAAATACGCACTCTCGCAGCAGATTTCGATCCGGAGGAGGTGGCCGGGTACTGCGGCGTGGCCGCCGAGGACATCCGGATCCTGGCCCGCGAGCTGGCGGCGGCGCCGACGGCGGCGGTGTACGGACGGATCGGCACCTCGACCGTCGAGTTCGGGACGCTGGGCAGCTGGCTCGTCGACGTCGTCAAATGTGCTGACCGGCAACCTGGACCGGCCGGGAGGCGTGATGTTCCCGCTGTCCCCGGTGGCGCCCGCGCCGCGCGGCCACCGGCCGGGCCGGGGCTGGCGCACCGGCCGCTGGCACAGTCGGGTGTCCGGTCACCCGGAGGTGCTCTCCGAACTGCCGGCCGCGGCCCTGGCCGAGGAGATCGAGACCCCCGGCGACGGGCAGATCCGCGCGATGATCACCATCGCCGGGAACCCGGTGCTGTCGGCGCCGAACGGCGACCGGCTCGACCGGGCGCTGGCCGGGGTGGACTTCATCCTCTGTGTCGACCCGTACCTGAACGAGACCACCCGGCACGCCGACGTGATCCTGCCGCCCCCGCCGCCGTCACGTAGCCCGCACTTCGATTTCGCGCTGAACAACCTGGCTGTCCGCAACAACGCCCGGTACTCCCCGCCGGCGCTGCCGCTCGACGGCAGGCCCGACGAGGCCGAGATCCTGTCGCGGATCGCGCTGGTGCTCTACGGCGCCGGTCCCGGCGCCGACCCGGATCTGGTCGACCAGCAGGTGATCGCGGCGACCCTGGCCAAGGAGAGTGCCGACGCCGGATCCCCGGTGGCCGGGCGAGCCGTCGAGGAGCTGACCGCGATGCTGGCCGACGGCCCGGGTTATGAACGCCGCCTGGACATGATGCTGCGGCTCGGCGCCTACGGCGACGCGTTCGGTGCCCGGCCCGACGGCCTCACCCTGGAGAAACTCAAGGACGCCCCGCACGGCATCGACCTGGGGCCGCTGCAGCCGCGGCTGCCGGAGGTGCTGCGCACCCCGTCCGGCAGGGTCGAGCTCGCGCCGCCGCAGCTGATCGCCGACGCCGCGCGGCTGCGCGCCGCGCTGGGCCGGCGCGGCGACGGGTTTGTGCTGATCGGCCGCAGGCACCTGCGCTCCAACAACAGCTGGATGCACAATCTGCCGGCGCTGGCCGGGGGCAGCAACCGCTGCACGCTGAGGATGCACCCCGACGACGCCGCCGAGCTCGGCGTGACCGACACGGCCGTCGTGAAGGGGCCCGGCGGTGAGCTGGTGGTGCCGGTCGAGATCACCGACGGGATCCGGCGCGGGGTGCTGTCCCTGCCGCACGGCTGGGGTCACGACCGTGACGGCACCGGCCAGCGGCTGGCCGCCGAGGCGCCCGGAGTCAACGCCAACCAGCTCAACGACGGATCGGCGCTGGACCCGCTGTCGGGTACCGCCGTGCTCAACGGCATCCCGGTGGTGGTCGGGCCCGGTCAGGGCTGAGGTCGGTTAGGTGAGCTCCCAGATCACCGTCACCGAGAACCCGACCGTCTGCTGACCGGGCTCCAGCGGCACGGCGGCCTCCATCGCGCGTGGCGCCTGCATCGGGATCGGCGGGGCGGGCGCCGTGGACTCGGAGATCGAGATGACCTTGCCGAGGTTGAGCCCCGACAGCTGCGCGTACTGGCCGGCCCGGTCCTTGGCGTCCTCGAACGCGCGGGCCCTGGCGTCGCGCACCAGCTGCGAATCGTCCTCGATGGAGTAGCTGATTGAGTTGATCCGGGTGGCATTGCCGCCGGTGTCGACGATGAGGCCGATCGCTTCCGAGGCCAGGTTCAGGTCACGGATCGTCAGGTTGATCGAGTTGGTGGCCCGGTAGGTCGAGATCGAGGTGTTGTCGTTGCCGTACTGCGGCTGCAGGTCCGCCGCCGTGGTGGCGATGTCCCCGCGCTCGATGCCCAGGCTGGTCAGCGCGTCGATCACGGTCTGCTGCAGGTCGTTGGTCTGGCTCATCGCCGAGGTCGCGTCGGGGCCGAGGGTCTCCATCGATGCGTTCACCGTCAAGGTGTCGGGGGTGCCCTGCACCTCGCCGGAGCCGACCACGGTGACCTGGCGGCTGTCGGCCCCCGGCTCCAACGACGTCGAACTCTGCGCGTCGCATGCGGTCAGCCCGGCGGCCGCCAACCCTGTCGCGGCGACCGTGACCAGCATGTTCCTGACTCTGTTCGCGCGCGCGGTAAGCATGGGTCGCACCCTAGCGCGTAGGTCACGCCGTCAGAGGTAACCACGCGGTCCGGCGATCCCGGACCGGCCGGATCAGCTTCCGACGGCGTCGTCCGTGGTGCGCGGAGCCTTCGCTTCCGCCGCTGCCGGACCCTCCGGCGTGTCCTGGGCCGGCGTCTCCCCGGCGGTGACGTCGGGGTCGTCGGCCTGCACCTCTGGGTCCTCCGGCGGTGGTTCGGCATCAGCCGAGTCCTCCTCGAGGGCGGAGGTCTGCTCACCGATCGGCGCGGAGTGTTCGCCGAGAACGTCGGGATCGTCGGCCGCAGCGCCGGCCTCACGGTCCGCCCGCGCCTGCGTGTCGGCCACGCCGGCCTCGGCAGCGGGCTCGGCGAACGAGGAGTCGGCCGCATCGGCTGCTTCCGTCTTTGCCAGATACGGGCGGTCATACGCCTGCTCCACGAGCTCTTTGAGCGGTTCGTTCAGCGCATCGGCCAGCCGGCCCAGCCCGATCAGCCGCAGCGGCGTGAGCAGCGGAAGGTTCTGGGTCGGCACGAACACATACGTGATGTTGCCCTCGGTCCACACCGTGTTCCGCGGATCGTCGATGTCCACGCCGGTGTAGTCGAGGTGCACCGACGACAGGATTCCGGCGCCGATGTTGAGCATCGCGAACAGGTTGAACGGGTTGTCGGGGAAGTCGGCCACCGGATCGTACTGGCGGACGACGTCGACGACGCGGTACCGGGTGTGTGGCAGCGCCGGCTTCGTGCCGCCGTGGGCGCGCATCGGATTCCCGATCAACACGAACGACAGCCGGTCGGCCGGGGGAGCCCAGGATTGGTCGGCGTACTCGGCCAGCCATCGACCGGCCACCACCGCGCCGTGGCTGTAGCCGAAGACGACCGTGCCGGTGTCGCTCGCGAGGCGGCCGGCGTCTGTAGGGGAGGAAAGGCGTGTGTTGAGCAGGCTGACGCCGGCTGCGGTCGAAAACGGCAGATACGGCACGGCGTCGCAGCCGCCGGACTGGCACAGCGACCCCTGCAGCGCAAACTCCAGCGGCCACACCGGCCACAGCGGGGTGAGCGTCAGCACCGTGGGGACCGGCGACTCAGCGGCTGCCACAGGTTCGGTGACGGCCGCCGCTGCGGCCGGCGAGGGTGTCATCGGCATGCCCGTCGGAGCCGCCACCGTCGTCACCGCCGCCAGCGCAGCCAACGGCGCGACCGCGTACCTGAGACCGGACCGACCGCGGGATGCCGCGTCGCCGGCCGCCTCACGGTGGTCGTCGCCGACGGACGCGACGAGGTCGGCGAGCACCGCGTCGATCAGCTCGTCCCGGTCGGTGAAGTGCCGGTACAGCACGTCGACTCCGCAGCCGGCATGGCGAGCGATGTCCTCCATGCCGGCGCCGGGACCGATGTCGCCCAGGGCGGCACGCGCCGCGGCGATCAGCGCGGTGGGCGACTCGGCCTGGTCACCGGCGGTCCGCTTGAGTCGTTTCATGTGGCGCCTCCGCGGTGTGACCGGATATTGACGCGCGCGGATTACCCGGAAGTGATCCGGCTCACACGTGTCGGCGGGGTTGCTGGCCGAGACCGGCGAGAAATTCCAGCAACACGCGCGACACGTCGTCGGGACGCTCCTCGGGCAGCCAGTGGCCGGCGCCGTCGATCATCACCTCGCGGTAGTCGCCGGCGACCAGGTCCCGGGCGCGGTGGCGTGGTGTGTAGGCCAGCGTCGGGTCCTCGGTACCGCCGACGAACAGTGCCGGAACGTCGATCGTCGTCGCCGCCGGATCGGCGGTCAGTTCCCAGTTCCGATCGAAGCACCGGTACCAGTTCAGCGGCGCGGTGAATCCGCCGCGGGTGAACTCGTCGACGTAGACGTCGAAGTCCGGGTGGCTGATCCAGTCGGGTATCCGCCCGGGGTCTGGGATGCGGTCGAGGAATCCCTGGCCCCCGGTTTCGGCCGTGCCCGTGGCCGACATGGTGAACAGCTTGCGGAACGTCGCGGCGGGATCTCGGGCCAGCTCGGCGTCGGCGGGGCCGGGCTCCTGGAAGTACAGGATGTAGAAGAAGCGATCGCCGAAGATCCGCCGGAACGCCTGGGTGGTCGGCACCTTCGGCCGGGGCACCGGCGGCAGACTGAGCCCGGCGACCGCCGAGAAGCGCTCCGGCCGCAGTAACGGCGCGCCCCACGCCACGACGGCGCCGAAGTCGTGGCCGACGAGTGCCGCCCGTTGGGCACCGACATCGTCGAGCAGTCCCACGACATCGGCGGTGAGCTCGGCGACGGTGTAGGCCGCCACGGCCGATGGCCGATCCGAGCCACCGTAACCACGCTGGTCAGGGGCCAGCACGTGATATCCGGCGTCGGCCAGCGCGCGCACCTGGTGGCGCCAGGTGAACGCCAGCTCGGGGAAGCCGTGTAAGAGCACGACCACCGGCGCGCCGGGGTCCCCGGCCTCAGTCACCCTCAGCGTCACACCGTTGGTCCGCACCTGCCGCGTCCGCATGGCCCCACTTTCGCCCAGATCGTTGCCGGCCTGATCGTCGCTTGCGTGAACGTCGGGAACTGCCGAACGTTGGTCTAGCGGTAGCCTTGACTATTCCAGCTGCACGTATTGGAAGGATTGGCCGGCGAACCGAACGACGGCCGTACACATAATTGATGAACCGGACACCCGAGATGGACCGCAACCCCGGCATGGACCGACTTCCCTCATGAACCGAAAAAATGTGATCCGCACACTCACGGTGATCGCCGTGGTGCTGCTGCTGGGTTGGTCGTTCTTCTATTTCAGCGACGACACCCGCGGGTACAAGCCCGTCGACACGTCCATCGCGATAGCGCAGATCAACGGCGACAACGTCGACAGCGCTCAGATCGACGACCGCGAACAGCAGCTCAGGCTGGAGCTGAAGAACGGTAACGGCGACACCGAGGACAGCACGCAGATCATCACCAAGTACCCGACCGGGTACGGCGCGACGCTGTTCGAGGCGCTGCAGGACAAGAACGTCAAGACCAACACCGTGGTCAACCAGAGCAGCATCCTCGGCACGCTGCTGATCTACATGCTGCCGTTGCTGCTGCTCGTCGGCCTCTTCGTGATGTTCTCCCGGATGCAGACCGGCGGCCGGATGGGCTTCGGTTTCGGAAAGTCACGGGCCAAGCAGCTGTCCAAGGACATGCCCAAGACCACGTTCGCCGACGTCGCAGGCGTCGACGAGGCGGTCGAGGAGCTCTACGAGATCAAGGACTTCCTGCAGAACCCCAGCCGCTACCAGGCCCTCGGCGCGAAGATCCCGCGCGGCGTGCTGCTCTACGGCCCGCCCGGCACCGGCAAGACGCTGCTCGCACGCGCCGTTGCCGGCGAGGCCGGCGTCCCGTTCTTCACGATCTCCGGCTCGGACTTCGTCGAGATGTTCGTCGGCGTCGGCGCATCCCGCGTGCGCGACCTGTTCGAGCAGGCCAAGCAGAACAGCCCGTGCATCATCTTCGTCGACGAGATCGACGCGGTGGGCCGCCAGCGCGGGGCAGGCCTCGGGGGTGGCCACGACGAACGCGAGCAGACCCTCAACCAGTTGCTCGTCGAGATGGACGGCTTCGGCGACCGGCAGGGCGTCATCCTGATCGCCGCCACCAACCGGCCCGACATCCTCGACCCCGCGCTGCTGCGTCCGGGCCGTTTCGACCGCCAGATCCCGGTGTCCAGCCCCGACCTGGCCGGCCGGCGCGCGGTGCTCAAGGTGCACTCGGCGGGCAAGCCGATCGCCGACGATGCCGACCTCGACGGCTTGGCCAAGCGCACCGTCGGAATGTCCGGCGCCGACCTGGCCAACGTCATCAACGAGGCGGCGCTGCTCACCGCCCGTGAGAACGGCACCATCATCACCGCCCCCGCGCTCGAGGAGGCCGTCGACCGGGTGGTCGGCGGGCCGCGCCGCAAGGGCCGCATCATCAGCGAGCAGGAGAAGAAGATCACCGCCTACCACGAGGGTGGGCACACCCTCGCCGCGTGGGCGATGCCCGACATCGAGCCCATCTACAAGGTCACCATCCTGGCGCGCGGGCGCACCGGCGGCCACGCCGTCGCGGTGCCCGAGGACGACAAGGGGTTGATGACGCGCTCGGAGATGATCGCGCGCCTGGTGTTCGCGATGGGCGGCCGCGCCGCCGAGGAACTGGTCTTCCGCGAGCCGACCACGGGCGCGGTCTCCGACATCGAGCAGGCCACCAAGATCGCGCGTGCGATGGTCACCGAGTACGGCATGAGTTCCAAGCTCGGCGCGGTCCGCTACGGCACCGAGCACGGCGACCCGTTCCTGGGCCGCACGATGGGCACCCAGGCCGACTACAGCCACGAGGTCGCCCAGATCATCGACGACGAGGTCCGCAAGCTCATCGAAGCCGCCCACACCGAGGCGTGGGAGATCCTCACCGAGTACCGCGACGTGCTCGACACTCTTGCCGGCGAACTGCTGGAAAAGGAGACGCTGCACCGCGTCGAGCTGGAGGCGATCTTCGGCGACGTGAAGAAGCGCCCACGCCTGACGATGTTCGACGACTTCGGCGGTCGCGTGCCGTCGGACAAGCCGCCGATCAAGACGCCGGGCGAGCTCGCCATCGAACGCGGCGAACCGTGGCCCAAGCCGGTCCCCGAGCCCGCGTTCAAGGCCGCGATCGCGCAGGCGTCCAAGGCTGCCGCCGAGCGCGTGCACAATAACGGAGGCAATGGAGCTCAGGCTTCCCATGCCGCCAACGGGGCGCCCGGCGGTCCTACCCAGCCCGATTACGGCGCTCCGGCCGGCTGGCACGCCCCCGGCTGGCCGCCCCGGCCCGGCGCGCCCGGGCAGCAGCAGCCGCAGGGCTACTGGTACCCGCCCCCGGCGCAGCCGGGGTGGCAGGGCGGACCGCCGCCCGCTCCGACGTATCCGGGGTATCCCCCGTATCAGCCGTACCCGCAGCCCGGGCAGCATTCTCCGCATGGCGGTGCACCCGCACCGACTCCGAAGGAGGATCCCGGCCACGACAGCGGCGGGGAGAACGGGCGGAGCGCTCCGCCTTCGAACGGCTGACACGGAACGGAGATCTCGATGACGCGGTCGTCCAACAATTCGGCGACGATCACCACCCCCGGTTTCGATCAGGCGCGCGCCGAGGCAGCTGTGCGCGAACTGCTCATCGCGATCGGGGAGGACCCGGACCGGGAAGGGCTGCGGGACACCCCGGCCCGGGTGGCCCGGGCATACCAGGAGATCTTCGCGGGCTTGTACGTCGACCCCGATGAGGTCCTCAAGACCATGTTCGACGAGCAGCACGACGAGCTCGTGCTGGTCAAAGACATCCCCATGTACTCGACGTGCGAGCACCATCTGGTGTCGTTCCACGGGGTGGCCCATGTCGGGTACATCCCCGGTGAGGACGGCCGCGTCACCGGCCTGTCGAAGCTGGCCCGCGTTGTGGACCTGTACGCCAAGCGGCCGCAGGTGCAGGAACGCCTTACCGTGCAGATCGCCGACGCGCTGATGCGCCGGCTGGACCCGCGCGGTGTGATCGTCGTGGTGGAGGCAGAGCACCTGTGCATGGCGATGCGCGGCATCCGCAAACCCGGCGCGGTCACCACGACGTCGGCGGTGCGCGGACAGTTCAAGACCGACAAGGCCTCTCGCGCCGAAGCCCTGGAACTGATCTTGCGGAGGTGAGTCCTGCCAGCGATCCGCCCGCCGCACCGCCGGCCGTGCAGGTGATGGGCGTCGTCAACGTCACCGACGACTCGTTCTCCGATGGCGGTCAGTTCCTGGACCGGGAGCGGGCGGTGGCTCACGGGCTGGAACTGGCGCGCCTGGGCGCGGCGATCGTCGATGTCGGCGGTGAGTCGACGCGGCCGGGCGCCACACGCATAGACCAGAAGGTCGAATCTGCGCGGGTGCTTCCCGTGGTCAGAGAGCTTGCCCGGCAAGGCATCACGGTCAGCATCGATACCATGCACGCTGCGGTGGCACGGGCCGCGCTCGAGAACGGCGCGCAGATCGTCAATGACGTGTCCGGCGGTCAGGCCGATCCCGACATGGTCCGGGTTGTCGCCGACGCCGGAGCGCCGTGGGTGTTGATGCATTGGCGTTCCGTGGACAGTGACCGGCCGCACGAGGTGCCGCCGTACCGGGACGTGGTCGTCGAGGTCAGGGACGAGCTGATGGCAGGCGTCGACGCCGCGGTGGCCGCCGGGGTGGACCCGGCGAAGCTGATCATCGACCCGGGTCTGGGTTTCGCCAAGACCGCACAACACAATTGGGCGCTGCTGCGTGCGTTGCCGGAATTCGTCACCACCGGTATCCCGGTGCTGGTCGGTGCCTCACGCAAACGGTTCCTGGGCAGTCTGCTCGCCGGCGCCGACGGAGAACTGCGCCCGCCCGCCGGACGCGAGACCGCCACCGCGGTGATCTCGGCGCTGGCCGCCTGGCATCACGTGTGGGGTGTGCGGGTGCACGATGTCCGCGCGTCGGTCGATGCGCTGGCGGTGGTCAGAGCGTGGCAGGCAGGTGGCGATGGGTGATACCGGGCTGAACCCGACGACTGATCGGATCGAGCTGCGCGGCTTGCGGGTCCGCGGTAACCACGGCGTTTTCGAGCACGAACGCCGCGACGGGCAGGACTTCGTCGTGGACATCACGGTGTGGGTCGACCTGGCAGCGGCGGCCGCCAGTGACGACCTCGCCGAAACCCTCGATTACGGCGTGCTGGCCCAGCGGGCCGCCGACATCGTCGCCGGACCGGCCCGGCAGCTGATCGAGACCGTGGCTGGGGAGATCGCCGAGGACGTCGTGCGTGACGCCCGGGTGTATGCCGTGGAGGTGGTGGTGCACAAACCGTCGGCCCCGATTCCATTGCAGTTCAACGATGTCGCCGTGGTCGTACGACGCTTCCGGCGCGGTGGGCGGGGCGCCGCCCCGTGACCACGCGCATCGTGCTGTCCATCGGGTCCAACGTCGGGGACCGGTTGGCGCATCTGCAGTCGGTGCTCGACGGGCTCGGCGCCGCCGCCACAGCGGTATCCCCGGTCTACGAGACCGCGGCGTGGGGTGGGGTCGAGCAGGGGCCGTTCCTCAATGCCGTTGTGCTGGCCGAGGATCAGGACCTCGATGCGCACGGCTGGCTTCGGCGCGCCCAGGAGCTGGAGAACGCCGCCGGCCGGATGCGCGAGCAGCACTGGGGACCTCGGACGCTCGACGTCGACCTGGTGCAGTGTCACGGACCGGACGGGGAGGTGACGCTGCGCGACCACGACCTGACCCTGCCGCATCCGTACGCGCATGTGCGCGCTTTCGTCCTGGCGCCGTGGCTTGAGGTGCAACCCGAGGCGACCCTGACCGTGGCGGGCCGCACCGACCCGATCGCGGTGCACCTGGCGGCGGTCGACGCCGCCGAGCGCACCGGTGTGCGCAGGACAGAACTCACGCTGCGGATCGGGGAGGGGAGCTGATGGGGCCGACCCGCAAACGCGACCTGGTGATCGCCGCGGCCGCGGCCGCGATCGCGGGTTACGTACTGGTGCACCTGATCTACCGCTGGTTTCCGCCGATCGACGTGTGGGCCGGGGCGTCTCTGCTCGGTGTCGCGGCGGCGGTCGCCGGCTGGGGGTTCTAAGTGCGGGCCCGGATCAGGGACGGTGAGATCGGGGTCGGGCAGGGCCGTCTGCACCCGCTGGCGGTGGCCCGGTCGGTGGTGATCGCGAAGGCCTCGGCGTGGATGGGCAGCGTCGTCTTCGGCTGGTGGCTGGCGGTGGTGGTTTACCTGCTGCCGCGCAGAGGCAGCATGCGGGTCGCCGCCGAGGACACCCCCGGCGCGGTGGTGGCCGGACTGTGCGCGCTGGCCCTGGTCGTCGCGGCGATGTGGTTGCAGCATTGCTGCAAGTCGCCCGAGGACCAGTCGCAGGACGTCGATGCGGCGCCGGGCTGACCTGTTCGCGTACCCGGGCCGAATCGCCGCAGAGGTCGACACGCGAAATGACCTGTGACGGTACAGTCGCCCCATGACCGATCCGACCCGGGGCGCCCGTCTGCGGCGCAGCGGCCGCAGGCCGGGTTGGTTCCTGATGACGGTGTTGCTGGTGCTGGCGATCGGTGCCAGTTCAGCGCTGGTTTTCACCAACCGGGTCGAATTGCTAAAGCTCGCCGTCATTCTCGCGTTGTGGGCGGCCGTGGTCGCCGCATTCGTCTCGGTCATCTACCGCAGGCAGAGCGACGCCGACCAGGCCAAGGTGCGCGACCTCAAGCTGGTGTACGACCTGCAACTGGACCGCGAGATCTCGGCGCGCCGCGAATACGAGTTGGCCGTCGAATCTCAGCTGCGCCGTGAGCTGGCCTCGGAACTGCAGGCGCAGTCGGCCGACGAGGTGGCGGCACTGCGGGCCGAGTTGGCCGCGCTGCGGGCCAATCTGGAATACCTGTTCGACGCCGACCTGTCCCATCGCCCGGCCCTGGAGACCGAACGCACCGCGGGGCGCGTCAGCAGCAGCCGGATCGACACCGAGGACGAATTCGCGGTCGCCCCGGACCCGTACGCCCCCGAGACCGACGAGAGCCCGATCATCGATGTGCCCGTCGAGCCGCACCCGCCCGAGAGTGAGTGGGCGCAGCCCGGCGAACCCGGTGGCGCGCACCGCCGCTCGGCCGAGCAGACCGGCGGTCGCCGGCACCGCGGGGAGCAGGCCGTAGCACAGCAGCCGCCGTGGGCTCCGCCGCCACCCCCGCCGCCGCCACCCCCGCCGCCACCGCCACCGCCGGTGCCGCCGAGCGCCCCGTCACCGCAGTTCCCGTGGCTGCCTGCGCCCCCGCCGCCGCAGGCGGCCCCGGCCGGTGCCCAGTGGCAGCCCGCACCTGCCGAGGGGCGGTGGGTTCCGGCGGGCCAGCCCGGAAGCAACTGGGAACCCTCAGCCGACGGGGACGCGCACGACGAGTACGTCGGTAGGCGCCGGGCTCCCGAGCCGGAGGTCGAAACGGAAGAGCCGCCGCGCGGTAAGCACTCCGCGTCCGGTGAGGAGCAGGAGGAGCCTCCCGCTCCGGCAGAGGAGCAGGTCGAGGAGGACGCCGACGGTGGCGCCCACACCGGCGGGCAGTCGGTGGCCGAGCTCTTGGCCCGGCTGCAGGCGACGCCGTCGGGTGGTGGGCGGCGAAGGCGCCGGGAGGATTGAGTAGGCTCGTGGCGACCGTCCGGTACCCGCGCCGCGGGACCGGAACGAAGCCATGAGAATCTGCGAGGTCGACTGCGATGGTGCAGCCCCCCGCCGGCGGTGACATCCCGCACGACGGACTCCGCCCTGCCCGGCTCACGATCGGGATCATCTCCGCCGGCCGGGTCGGCACCGCACTCGGCGTCGCACTGGAACGCGCCGAACACGTCGTCGTCGGCTGCAGCGCAGTATCGGCGGCCTCCCGCGCCCGCGCGCAGCGCTGGTTGCCGGACACTGCCGTGCTGGCCGTCGACGACGTCGCCGCGCGCGCCGAACTGTTGCTGCTGGCCGTGCCCGACGCCGAGCTGCGCGCGCTGGTGAACGGCCTGGCCGCCACCGGTGCGGTGCGCCCGAACACCATCGTCGCGCACACCTCGGGCGCCAACGGCATCGGAATTCTGGCCCCGCTGGCCGAGCAGGGCTGCATCACGCTGGCGATCCATCCGGCGATGACGTTCGCCGGAACCGACGAGGACGTCGACCGGCTCCGCGGCACCTGCTTCGGGGTGACCGCCGGCGACGAGATCGGCTACGCCATCGCACAGTCGCTGGTGCTGGAGATCGGCGGCGAACCGTTCCGGGTCCGCGAGGACGCCAGGACGCTGTATCACGCGGCGCTGGCACACGCCGGCAACCACGTCGTCACCGTGCTGCTCGACGCGGTCGACGCGCTGCGCTCGGCACTGTGGGGCCAGGAGCTGCTCGGCCAGGAGCCCGTCGACGACACCCCGGGCGGGCTGCCCGAACGGATCATCGGCCCGTTGGCGCGGGCGGCGCTGGACAACGCGCTGCAGCGCGGGCAGGCCGCGCTGACGGGTCCGGTCGCGCGCGGGGACGCGGCGGCGGTCGCCGGCCACCTGCAGGCGTTCGGCGAGGTGAACCCCGATCTGGCGCAGGCGTATCGGACGAACTCGTGGCGCACGGCCCAGCGTGCGCACGCCCCGAAGGAAGTCTTCGACGTGCTGGCGGAAGCAGGACAGTCATGATCAGGCGGGATGCCCCGAAATTCACCGGCGGACAGCTGAATGTGTACCGCGGGCCGAAGGACGTCGCCGGTGTGACGAGGGCGCTGCGGGCCACCGGGCGGCGGATCGTGCTGGTGCCGACGATGGGTGCGCTGCACGACGGTCACCTGGCGCTGGTCCGCGCCGCCAAGCGGGTACCCGGTGCGGCGGTCGTGGTGTCGATCTTCGTCAACCCACTGCAGTTCGCCGCGAACGAGGACCTGGGCGCCTATCCGCGCACCCTCGACGACGATCTGGACGCGCTGCGCGCCGAGGGCGTCGACATCGCGTTCACCCCGACCGCCGAGGACATGTACCCGAACGGCATGCGCACCACGGTGCACCCCGGGCCCCTCGGCGCTGAGCTCGAAGGTGCCTCGCGCCCAACGCATTTCGCCGGAGTTCTGACGGTGGTGCTGAAGCTGTTCAACACCGTGCGCCCGGACCGGGCCTACTTCGGCGAGAAGGACTTCCAGCAGCTCGCGCTGATCAAGCAGATGGTGACCGACCTCGATATCGACATCGAGATCCAGGGCGTGCCGATCGTGCGGGAAGCCGACGGTCTGGCGATGTCGTCGCGCAACCGCTACCTCGACGAGGTCCAGCGCGAGCAGGCCGGGGCGCTGTCCGCGGCGCTGCTGGCCGGGATGTACGCCGCGTCCACCGGGGTGGGCGCGGCACTGGACGCCGCCCGGGCGGTGCTCGACGAGGTGCCTGCGCTGGAACTGGACTATCTGGAGGTCCGCGATCCGATGCTGGGGCCGGCCCCCGCCGAGGGCGCGGCACGCATGCTGATCGCCGCCCGCCTGGGCCGCACCCGGCTGTTGGACAACATCGCCGTGGACATCGGGGCGAGCGCGGGTCTCGACGGCCATCCGCGCACCGCCGGCGAGAACCACGAACTTCCCTGGAGGAACTGATGTTACGGACGATGCTCAAGTCCAAGATCCACCGCGCCACCGTCACCCAGGCGAACCTGCACTACGTCGGCTCGGTGACGGTCGACGCCGACCTGATGGAAGCCGCCGACCTGCTCGAAGGCGAGCAGGTCACGATCGTCGACATCGAGAACGGCGCACGGCTGGTCACCTATGTCATCACCGGCGAGCGTGGGAGCGGCGTGATCGGAATCAACGGCGCCGCAGCGCATCTGGTGCATCCCGGCGATCTGGTGATCCTGATCGCGTACGCGACGATGGACGACGCCGAGGCCAGGTCCTACCGGCCTCGGGTGGTTTTCGTCGACGCGCAGAACCGGCCGGTCGACCTCGGCGCGGACCCGGCCTTCGTCCCGCCGGGCGCCACCGAGCTGGTGTCGCCGAGGTGATGTCGTGCTGCTAGCCATCGACGTCCGCAACACCCACACGGTGGTCGGGCTGATCGCGGGGTCCGGGGACCATGCGAAGGTCGCGCAGCACTGGCGGATCCGCACCGAACCCGAGGTGACGGCCGACGAACTCGCGTTGACGATCGACGGCCTGATCGGTGACGACGCCGAAGTGCTCACCGGCGCGGTCGGATTGTCGACCGTGCCCTCGGTGCTGCACGAGGTGCGGGTGATGCTCGACCAGTACTGGCCGGCGGTCCCACACGTGCTGATCGAGCCGGGCGTGCGCACCGGTATCCCGCTGCTGGTCGACAACCCCAAAGAGGTCGGGGCCGACCGGATCGTGAATTGCCTTGCCGCGTACCAGAAATTCGGCACCGCGGCGATCGTCGTCGACTTCGGCTCGTCGATCTGCGTCGATGTGGTCTCGGCCAAGGGGGAGTTCCTCGGCGGCGCGATCGCCCCCGGCGTGCAGGTGTCTTCGGACGCGGCGGCCGCCCGGTCGGCGGCGTTGCGGCGTGTCGAGCTCACCAGGCCGCGCTCGGTGGTCGGCAAGAACACCGTCGAGTGCATGCAGGCGGGCGCGGTGTTCGGTTTCGCCGGGCTGGTGGACGGCCTGGTGAACCGGGTGCGAGAGGACGTCGACGGTTTCGCCGGCGACGACGTCAACGTGATCGCGACCGGCCACTCCGCGCCGCTGATGCTGGCCGACCTGCACACCGTGGCGCACTACGACCCGCACCTCACGCTCGACGGACTGCGGCTGGTTTACGAACGCAACCGGGACAACCAGCGGGGGAAGGTCAAGCGCTAGAAGAACGTCCGGATCAGATCGACGACGCGGTCCTGCGCGTCGAGCACCGGAAGCAGCCGCCATTTGTCGAAGACGGTGCACGGATGCGAGATTCCGAACCGCAGCCAACGGCCGACCTCGGCGTCCTCGCCGGCGCCGAGCCGCAGGTAGGCGTGCTGGTCGTTGAGCTTGGTCACCGTCGCGGCCGGAAGCTCCAGCGCGACGGGCAGGCCTTGGTCGAAGGACACGTCGCGCCGGCCCATGGTCAGAATCGCCAGGTCGGGTTCCGGCCGGGACACCACCTGGGCGTACACCTCCAACGCCGGTCGCAGGCCGGTGGCCCCGTCCCGGGTCAGCGGTGAGGTGCGCGCGTAGAGCCCGTGGTCGTGCGTCACGTAACAGCCGCTGCGCAGTACGGTGCGCGCCCGCAGACCCGACGGCCAGCCGGTCAGCGCGTCGGCGACGGCGTCGAAGTATGTGCTGCCCCCGGCGGTGACGAGCACGTCGTCGGTCTCGAACAGCGGGGCAAGCGCAATGGCGGCCGTACGCAGGTCCTGCAGGTGGGCTGCGGCGGCGGCCACCGCGTCGTCGGTCAGCGCCTGTGCCACCGCAGCCTCGTACCCGGCGACCCCGACCAGGCGCAGCCGCGGGGACGCGGCCGCGGCGCGGGCGACCTCGGCGGCGATCGCCGGGGCCCGGCACCCGGTCCGGCCGCCGGGCATGCCGATGTCGACGCACACGTCGACCGGCCGCCCGGTGCCGGTGAGGGCGCGCGTCATCAGCTCCACCCCGCGCACCGAGTCCACCCAGCACACGAAGCCCAGCCCGGGATCGCGGTCCAGCTCTGCGGCCACCCAGCGCAGCCCGGCCTCGTCCACCAGCTCGTTGGCCAGCAGCAGATTCGTCACGCCGAACGCGCGGTAGACCGCGGCCTGGCCGACGGTGGCGACGGTGATTCCGTACGCGCCCGCAGCCAGCTGACGGGCGGCCAGCTGTGGCGACATGTGCGTCTTGCCGTGCGGGGCGAGCTGAACCCCCCGGTCGCGGCACCAGCCGGCCATCGCGTCGATGTTGTGCTGCAACGCCTCGGCGCGAAGCACACAGACGGGACCGCTGAGGCCCGAGTCGAACAGTCCCGGGCGCTGCGCGACGATCTGTGCGGGCGTGCGTCCCCACCACTGCGGCGGGACGCCCTTGAAGCTCCAGTCCAGCGGCTGGTCGAGCAGGGGGCGTACGCCCGCGGCGTAGCCGGCCTCGTCGATCGGCGCGTTGGCGGGCACGGTCATCTGTTCATTTAAGCTGGCTCGTCGTGACGTCCCCCGATTCTGTTGACGACATCCCCGAGCAGTTCCGCATCCGGCAGGGCAAGCGTGAACGGCTGCTGAGCGAGGGGCGCGACCCGTACCCGGTCAAGGTCGACCGCACCCACACCCTTGCCGATCTGCGTGCGGCGTATCCGGACCTCGCCGCCGACACCAAGACCGGTGAGAAGGTCGGCGTCGCCGGCCGCGTCATCTTCGCCCGCAACTCGGGCAAGCTCTGCTTCGCCACCCTGCAGGAGGGGGAGGGCACCCAGCTGCAGGCGATGATCAGCCTCGACCAGGTCGGTCAGGAATCGCTGGACGCGTGGAAGGCCGACGTCGACCTCGGTGACATCGTGTTCGTTCACGGCGAAGTGATCAGCTCGCGGCGGGGCGAACTGTCTGTGCTCGCCGACTCTTGGCAAATCGCCTCCAAGGCGCTGCGGCCGCTCCCGGTCGCGCACAAGGAGATGAGCGAAGAGTCCCGGGTGCGGCAGCGCTACGTCGACCTGATCGTGCGGCCGGAGGCGCGCGAGATCGCCCGGCAGCGGGTGGCGGTGGTGCGGGCCGTGCGGTCGGCGCTCGAGCGGCGCGGGTTCCTGGAAGTGGAGACCCCCATGCTGCAGACACTGGCCGGCGGCGCTGCCGCCCGTCCTTTTGTGACGCACTCCAATGCGCTCGATGCCGACCTTTACCTACGCATCGCTCCGGAACTGTTTCTGAAGCGCTGTGTGGTGGGTGGATTCGACCGGGTCTTCGAGCTGAATCGAAACTTCAGAAACGAAGGCGCGGATTCCACACATTCGCCGGAATTCGCGATGTTGGAGACATATCAGGCGTACGGGACCTACGACGATTCCGCGATCGTCACGCGTGAACTTATTCAGGAGGTCGCCGACGAAGCGATCGGCACTCGACAGGTGCCATTGGCCGACGGGTCTGTCTACGACCTCGACGGTGAATGGGACACCATTGAAATGTATCCGTCATTGTCCGAAGCGCTGGGTGAAGAGATCACCCCGCAGACCAGTGTGCAGCATCTGTGGCGGATCGCGGACCGTTTGGGCGTGGAGATTGCCCGTGACCGCGGTTATGGGCACGGGAAATTGGTCGAGGAACTGTGGGAATTCACCGTGGGCGACAAGTTGTGGGCGCCGACGTTCGTACGGGACTTCCCGGTCGAGACCACGCCGCTGACGCGCCCGCACCGCAGTGTCGACGGCGTGACGGAGAAATGGGATCTTTATGTTCGTCACTTCGAGTTGGCGACCGGCTACTCGGAGTTGATCGATCCCGTGATTCAGCGCGAACGTTTTGAAGCCCAGGCGCGCGCGGCCGCCGCCGGAGATGACGAGGCAATGGCGCTCGATGAGGATTTCCTGGCCGCCCTTGAGTACGGTATGCCGCCCACCACGGGCACCGGAATGGGCATCGATCGCTTGTTGATGGCGCTGACAGGACTGTCGATTAGGGAGACGGTTTTGTTCCCGATTGTTCGCCGACACGGCAACTGAACTGCCGCGAATCTCACGTTGTTGAATGGCCCGCCCCTTTATGGCAGATTGGTGTCCGAGATGGGGCCATATCCGCCCATCTGAGACGTGAGAAGGGCAGTGGGGTAATGGCTAAGAAAGTCACCGTCACGTTGGTCGACGATTTCGACGGTGAGGGTGCCGCTGACGAGACGGTGGAATTCGGTCTCGACGGTGTCAGTTATGAGATCGATCTCTCTGCCAAGAACGCCGCAAAGCTCCGTAATGAGCTGAAGCAATGGGTCGACGCGGGCCGTCGGGTCGGCGGCCGGCGCCGCGGACGCGCGGTGGGCACCGGACGCGGTCGTGCTGCCATCGATCGGGAACAGAGCGCGGCCATCCGTGAGTGGGCGCGCCGCAACGGGCACAACGTCTCGACCCGCGGCCGGATCCCGGCCGACGTCATCGACGCGTTCCACGCAGCAACGTAACGGCGGATTGCCGGTTCGACAGGAGCCGGTATCGCGTTCGCTGGTGGCGAACCGCCGGCGGCGCGGATCCGGAAACGAATTGCGGCTACCTCGCGTTGGTTCTAACAGCACCGGGTAGTTGCCTTCCGCGGTTCATGTGTCAATCCCTTCGGGGACCGGCAGGCGGGGCACCCGGAGCCGCCGACCATTAGAGTGGACGGCGTAGGTGCAAAGCACTGGAGCGACACCGCCGTCAGGGCGCATCAGTGCAGACCACCTCATATATGCGATGGAGAGCAGGTAACCACGGATGTTCGAAAGATTCACCGACCGTGCGCGTCGGGTTGTCGTCCTGGCTCAAGAAGAGGCCCGGATGCTCAACCACAACTACATCGGCACCGAGCACATCCTGCTGGGCCTCATTCACGAAGGTGAAGGCGTAGCCGCCAAGTCGCTCGAGTCGCTGGGCATCTCCCTGGAGGGCGTGCGCAGCCAGGTCGAAGAGATCATCGGCCAGGGTCAGCAGGCGCCGTCCGGGCACATCCCTTTCACCCCCCGAGCCAAGAAGGTGCTGGAGCTCAGCCTTCGTGAGGCGTTGCAGCTCGGCCACAACTACATCGGCACCGAGCACATCCTGCTCGGTCTCATCCGCGAGGGTGAGGGCGTCGCCGCGCAGGTGCTCGTCAAGCTCGGAGCCGAGCTGACCCGGGTGCGCCAGCAGGTCATCCAGCTGCTGAGCGGCTACCAGGGCAAGGAGACCGCCGAGGCGGGCACCGGAGGCCGGGGCGGCGAGGCGGGCAACCCGTCCACCTCGCTCGTGCTCGACCAGTTCGGCCGCAACCTGACCGCCGCCGCGATGGAGGGCAAGCTCGATCCGGTCATCGGCCGTGAGAAGGAAATCGAGCGGGTCATGCAGGTGCTGAGCCGCCGCACCAAGAACAACCCGGTGCTGATCGGCGAGCCCGGTGTCGGCAAGACCGCCGTCGTGGAGGGCCTGGCCCAGGCGATCGTGCACGGCGACGTGCCCGAGACGCTGAAGGACAAGCAGCTCTACACGCTGGACCTCGGGTCGCTGGTCGCGGGCAGCCGCTACCGGGGTGATTTCGAGGAACGCCTGAAGAAGGTGCTCAAGGAGATCAACACCCGCGGCGACATCATCCTGTTCATCGACGAGCTGCACACGCTCGTCGGCGCGGGTGCCGCCGAGGGCGCGATCGACGCCGCGTCCATCCTCAAGCCGAAGCTGGCCCGCGGTGAGCTGCAGACCATCGGTGCGACCACCCTCGACGAGTACCGCAAGTACATCGAGAAGGACGCCGCGCTGGAGCGCCGCTTCCAGCCCGTCCAGGTCGGCGAGCCGACGGTCGAGCACACGATCGAGATCCTCAAGGGTCTGCGCGACCGCTACGAGGCGCACCACCGGGTGTCCATCACCGACGGTGCGATCGCCGCCGCGGCCACGCTGGCCGACCGCTACATCAACGACCGGTTCCTGCCGGACAAGGCGATCGACCTCATCGACGAGGCCGGCGCCCGGATGCGCATCCGCCGGATGACCGCGCCGCCGGACCTTCGCGAGTTCGACGAGAAGATCGCCGACGCGCGCCGGGAGAAGGAGTCCGCGATCGACGCGCAGGACTTCGAGAAGGCCGCGAGCCTGCGCGACAAGGAGAAGCAGCTGGTCGCGCAGCGCGCTGAGCGTGAGAAGCAGTGGCGCTCAGGTGATCTCGATGTCGTGGCCGAGGTCGACGACGAGCAGATCGCCGAGGTGCTGGGCAACTGGACCGGAATCCCGGTCTTCAAGCTGACCGAGGAGGAGACCACCCGTCTGCTCCGCATGGAAGACGAGCTGCACAAGCGGATCATCGGCCAGGAGGACGCCGTCAAGGCCGTCTCGAAGGCGATCCGCCGTACCCGTGCGGGTCTGAAGGATCCGAAGCGCCCGTCCGGTTCGTTCATCTTCGCCGGCCCGTCCGGTGTCGGTAAGACCGAGCTGTCCAAGGCGCTGGCCAACTTCCTGTTCGGCGACGACGACGCGCTCATCCAGATCGACATGGGCGAGTTCCACGACCGCTTCACCGCGTCGCGGCTGTTCGGTGCCCCTCCGGGGTACGTCGGCTACGAAGAGGGCGGCCAGCTCACCGAGAAGGTGCGCCGCAAGCCGTTCTCGGTCGTGCTGTTCGACGAGATCGAGAAGGCACACCAGGAGATCTACAACAGCCTCCTGCAGGTGCTCGAGGACGGCCGCCTGACCGACGGTCAGGGCCGCACGGTCGACTTCAAGAACACGGTGCTGATCTTCACCTCGAACCTCGGCACCAGCGACATCAGCAAGGCGGTCGGTCTGGGCTTCACCAAGGGTGGCGGCGAGAACAACTACGAGCGGATGAAGCAGAAGGTTCACGACGAACTGAAGAAGCACTTCCGTCCGGAGTTCCTCAACCGTATCGACGACATCATCGTGTTCCACCAGCTGACGCAGGACGAGATCATCAAGATGGTCGACCTGATGATCGGCCGGGTGTCCAAGCAGCTGAAGGCCAAGGACATGGAGATGGTGCTGACCGACAAGGCCAAGGCGCTGCTGGCCAAGCGCGGTTTCGATCCGGTGCTGGGCGCCCGCCCGCTGCGACGGACCATCCAGCGCGAGATCGAGGACGCCCTGTCGGAGAAGATCCTCTTCGAGGAGGTCGGACCCGGTCAGCTCGTCACCGTCGACGTCGAGAACTGGGACGGCGAGGGTCAGGGCGAGGACGCGGTGTTCACGTTCTCCGGCGCCCGCAAGCCGGCCGCCGGTGCGGAACCGGAGCTCTCCGGCGCCGGAGCCGGTGGCGGGGCAGCCGCAGCCGAGTAACAGCGACAACCCAGACGGGGCGGTCACCTTTCCCAATTCTCGAACCGGGGGAGGGTGGCCGCCCCGTCTGGCTTACGATGCTCGAGTAATCGACGGGCACCGGAACCTGGTGGAATTCCAGAACGGTCGCGCCACTGTGACAGTCAGACCCGGATCCGTCGCACATCTGGCAGGGACGCGAAATCCCGGAAAGGAACCACCATGACGTCACCCGAGCTGAGCAGGACCTCCGCAGGCGCCATCGACTTCTCAGGAACCAGGGCCGCGGTGTGGCTCTCGCTGACCGCGTTCTTCGCGCTCGTCGTCCTGTACTTCGTCGGCATGGATCAGGGGGCGACGTCGGTCTTCGGCAGCAACACCTACATCCACGAGTTCGTGCACGACGCCCGCCATCTCCTCGGCTTCCCCTGCCACTAGAGGCTCGGGAGGCATAACCGAACATGGAGAAGCAGATCATCGGGCGCGGCCTCCTGGCCGGCGCCATCGCAGGCATGCTCGCGTTCCTGTTCGCCAGGATCTTCGTCGAGCCGCAGATCGAACGCGCCATCGGATACGAAGAGGGTGTGGGCGCCGCGCATGAGGCGCTCGAGCACGGCGGTCACGGCCACAGCCACGGCGACGGCGGCGGATTCACGCGCGGTGTCCAGATGAACATCGGCATGGGGCTGGGTGTGCTGTTGTTCAGCCTGGCCATCGGCGCGTTGTTCGCCGTCGCGTTCGCGGTGGCCTACGGCCGGGTCGGCGACATCTCGGCGCGATTGCTGTCGCTGTACGTCGCGGGCGGAATGCTGTTGAGCCTCTACGTGGTTCCGTCGCTGAAATATCCGGCGAGCCCGCCGGCACTGAGCCTGGACGAGACGATCCGGCAGCGCACGCTGCTCTACCTGGCCGTCGTCGTGCTGTCGGCCGCTCTGCTGGTCGGCGCGGTGTACCTCGGTAGGCGGTGGGCGGTCAGGCTCGGCGCCTGGAACGCGACGGTCGCCGCCGGGGCTGCGTACCTGGTCGCCATCGCCGTCGTGATGCTGGTGCTGCCGTCGATCGAGGAAACCCCAGGGCCGTTGATCGATGATGCGGGCGTCATTGTGTACGAGGGATTCCCGGCCGATGTGCTCTACGAGTTCCGCCTGTACTCGCTGGGCACCCAGGTGGTCATCTACGCGACGATCGGTCTGGTGTTCGCCGCGATGATCTCGCGAGTGCTCGGGGAGCGTAAGCAGCCCGTCTCGGGGTGACTCGCGGTGAGTGAAGTCGTCCGGCTGACGCTCGTGTCGCACGCGATGACCGACGCGATGTCGGCCGGACGGTTTCCCCGCGACGAGCCGGTGAACCGGCTCGGACGAGACCAGATCGCCCGCGTCGGCCGAATCGACCTTGCCGGGGCGGGGCGGGTGTTCTGCGGTCCCGAGGCGCGGGCCCGGCAGACGGCCGAGCTGCTGGGCCTGGCCCCGGCCGTCGAGCCGTTGCTGGCCGACCTGGACTGCGGCCGGTGGCAGGGGGATGCGCTCAGCGCCGTGGCCCCCGATCAGATGGCGGTCTGGCTCACCGATGCGGCGAGTGCCCCGCACGGCGGCGAATCGGTGGCCGACCTGATCGCCCGGACGGGCCGCTGGCTGGCCGCGGTGACGTCCGAGCCCGGCCGCGTCGTGGCCGTCACCCATCCGGCGGTGGTCCGGGCCGCGATCCTGGCCGCGCTCGACGCACCGGCGAAGTCGTTCTGGCGCGTCGACGTCGCGCCGGTCAGCTGCACGGCCATGCATTTCCGCGGGCACGCGTGGACCCTGCGGACGATGTGAGGCCCGCTGCTCAGTTCGGGATCAGCTCGAAGGTCTGCCGGGCGATCGACATCAGCCACGCCGCAGCTGTCTGGCTGCGGAACTCCGGCCAGTTCGACTGCAGGCTGACCACCCACGGCTGACCGGACGCGTCGACGGCGTACCAGCTGAACGTCAGGTCGCCGGGCAGATTGCCCGCCTTGGCACCGATGTAGGGCCACTCCCGGCGGTCCAGATCGATGCCGGGGACCGCCGACAGGATGTCCTTCACCGGGGCCGCCTCACCCACCGCGCCTTTCTGCAGCGCGGCGTGCAGCCGGCAGATGTCGGCGGCGCTGCCGTACCATTCGGCGCCGATGTCCGACGCGGGCTCGTGAGTGCGCTTCGGGTCCGGTTCGTAGGGGCGGGAATTCGTCTGCTGCAGCAGCTGCGCGCGGCCCTCACGCGAGGCCTGCTTCCACTGCTCGCGCAGATCCGGGGTGCCCCAGCCGACCGAGAAGAGCTCGTGCATCGTCGGGAACGGCGTCATGCTCGCCGGATCGTGATGTCCGGCCGCGACCAGCGCCCGCTCGATGGCTCCGGGTCCGAGCCGTTCGATCAGCAGGTCGGTGGCCATGTTGTCGCTGGCCGAGATCATCTGCTGGGCGGCCTCGCGTACCGAGACCGTGGCGCCGGGGTCAAGGTCGTCGAACGCCGACGAACCGACGGCCTTGGCGTCCTCGGTGATCGTCAGGGTGTCCGTCCACTCCAGGGTGTCCGCCTTGACCGCGTCGGCGACGGCGAGCAGCACGTAGAGCTTGAAGATCGACGCCAGTGGCAGGGACATGTCGGTGTTGGAACCCGCCACTTTGACGCACCGCCCGTCGTCGACCTTGGCCACCTGGTAGGAGTAACGCGCTCCCGCCCCGGTCAGCAGTTCGTCGATGTCGGACCACTCCTCGACGACCGGAGGCACCAATTCGACGTTGAACCGGTCCACCATGCCGGCGTCATCGGTGCGCAGCTCGATCGTCTGGGCGACGCCATAGGACGTGAGCACGTCGAGCTTCGCGTGCCCGGCCCCGACGTCGACGTCGGTCACGGTGAACGGCCTGTCCCACCACATCCGGTCGAGAGTGACGCCGACGTGCTCGACGGCCTGCGGGGCGGCCAGCGTGCGGACGCCGACCTCGCCGATCGGCCAGTCGCTGTTGAGCATGTCCATGGTCTGCTTGGCCCGCAGACCCTGGGGCGTGTTGATCTGGATGGGCGCGCCGTACGCGGCGTCGGCCGGAGCCGGGTGCGTGGCTGCACACCCGCAGGCCAGGGAGGCGACACTGACCAGGGCGACCACCAGCGTGGCCGCTCTGCGTCGGGTCCGGCCTGCCTGCGCCCTGTTAGTCAGTCCCCGCAACGTCGAGCACGACCTCGAACTCCAGCAGTGAGGCACCCTTGGCCACAGGGTTGGCGCGCTCACCGGCGTGCGCCTCGATGGCCGGGCCGGTGGCCCAGGCCTGGAACGCCTCGTCGGACTCCCACTGGGTGACGACGAAGTAGCGGTCCTCGCCCTTGACCGGGCGCAGCAGCTGGAAGCCCAGGAAGCCGGGCTGGTTGTCGACGGCGTGGGCGCGGTGGGCGAACCGCTTCTCCAGCTCTGGGCCGGCGCCCGCCGGGACCTCGATTGCGTTGATCTTCACCACAGGGGTCTTGGTGGACATGGCGTTCAGGCTACCGCGCCCCGTCGGCATGATGGATTGATGGATCTGCTCACCTTCCACGGTGGTCGCGGGCGTCCACTGGTCCTGGTGCACGGCCTGATGGGCCGGGGCAGCACCTGGCCGAGGCAGCTGCCGTGGCTGACGCAGCTGGGCCGGGTGTACACCTACGATGCGCCATGGCACCGGGGCCGGGATGTCGCCGATCCGCATCCGATCTGCACCGAACGGTTCGTGGCCGATCTCGGCGACGCGGTCACGCAACTCGACGAGCCCGCTGTCATGGTGGGGCATTCGATGGGAGCGCTGCACTCGTGGTGTCTGGCGGCCGAGCGTCCGGATCTGGTCGCGGCGCTGGTCGTGGAGGACATGGCGCCGGACTTCCGGGGCCGGACGACGGGCCCGTGGGAACCGTGGGTGCACGCCCTGCCGGTCGAGTTCGGCTCGGCAGATCAGGTGTACGCCGAGTTCGGGCCGGTGGCCGGGCAGTACTTCCTGGAGGCGTTCGACCGGACGGCCACGGGCTGGCGGTTGCACGGCCACCCCGCCAAGTGGATCGAGATCGCCGCGGAGTGGGGGAGACGGGACTATTGGGACCAGTGGCGGGCAGTCGCGGTGCCGGCCCTGCTGATGGAGGCGGAGGCGTCGGTGGCCCCGCCGGGGCAGATGTGCGCGATGGCCGAGATGTCGCCGGCGGCCCGGTATCTGCATGTGCCCGGCGCCGGGCACCTCATCCACGACGACGCCGCGCGGAAATATCGGGACGCCGTGACGGAGTTTCTAACGACGTTCGCCTGACGCGCTCGGGACAGGCCAACTCGGGTGCTCCTCGAACCTGGTGCGGATCGCGTCGAGGTCGTGCTGTTCCCGGTCGCGGTCGCGGTCGGGGAACAACAGCCCGGCCATCGGTGCTGCCCAGCGGAACTGGTCGAGGTGCACACGGAGGGTGCCGGAGCGGTGGGCGGCCCAACCCAGGACCGCTGCCAGCGCGAACGGAGAAAACAGGATCAGATAGGGCAATGCGATACTCATGGCAGCAATAGTGCGTTCAGGCAATATCCGGCCAACAGTGGCAGAAGTGACATCTGTCGATAAGATACTGCCATGACGTTGAAAAGTGTGTCGGCGCTGGTGCTCGACAACCTCGCGGTGTTCGAGTTCGGGGTCATCTGCGAGGTCTTCGGCATCGACCGCTCCGGCGACGGGGTGCCGAACTTCGACTTCAAGGTGTGCGGTCCGGAGCCGGGTAAGCCGCTGCGGACCTCGGTGGGGGCCTCGCTCACCCCTGACCACGGCCTCGACGACCTGCTCGGGGCTGATCTGGTGGCGATACCGGCCATCGGCGGCGCCGATTACCTGCCTGAGGCGCTCGACGCGGTGCGGCGCGCGGCCGACGCGGGGTCGATCATCCTCACCGTGTGCTCGGGGGCATTCGTCGCCGGCGCCGCAGGTCTGCTCGACGGGCGTCCGTGCACCACGCACTGGATGCACGCCGACGAGCTCGCGCAGCTGTATCCGACTGCCCGGGTCGACCGCAACGTGCTGTTCGTCGACGACGGCAACCTCATCACCAGCGCGGGCACCGCCGCCGGCATCGACGCGTGCCTGCACCTGGTGCGCCGCGAGCTCGGCAGCGAGGTCACCAACACCATCGCCCGCCGCATGGTGGTGCCACCCCAGCGCGACGGCGGGCAACGGCAGTACATCGAGCAGCCGATCCCGGTGAAGTGTTCCGAGCGGTTCGCCCCCCACTTGGACTGGATCCTGGCCAACCTGGACAAGCCGCACACCGTCACCACGCTCGCGCGGCGGGCCCACATGTCGGGGCGCACGTTCGCGCGCCGCTTCGTCGAGGAGACCGGCCGCACCCCGATGCAATGGGTGACCGACCAGCGGGTGCTCTACGCACGCCGCCTGCTCGAAGAGACCACTCTGGACGTCGACAGCATCGCCGAACGGTCCGGCTTCGGCACCTCGACGCTGTTACGTCACCACTTCCGCCGCATCATCGGGGTGACGCCGTCGGACTACCGCCGGCAGTTCAACTCCGCGGAATCCGAAGCGAAGGTGGCCGTGCTGGCGTAGCGGCCATCCTCAACAACTGCCCTCGCCGCACAGCGCGAAGCGGCCGTCCGCGGTCTGCTCCACCAGCCCGTCGACCAGCAGCGAGTCCAGGGCCCGATCGCGCTGCGCGGTGTCGGTCGTCCACGCGAGGTCGAGCTGCTCACGTGACACCGGAGAAACGCTGGCGCGCAACACATCCAGGAGGCGGCCACGCACCTGCCGGTCGGTGCCGGCATACTTCTGCACCCGCTTGGCCGGGCCGCTGCCCGCAGGGAAACCGCGCGAGCGCCACGCACACCGTGGCAGCGGGCACACCCCGCACCGGGGGGCCCTGGCCGTGCACACCGTCGCGCCGAACTCCATGAGCGCCACCGAGAATCGGGCCGCCCTGTCGTGACCGGGCAGCAGTGCCTCGACGTCGGCGAGGTCGCGCGTCGACGGGGAGCCGGCGTCGGCGAGGCCGTGCACGGTGCGGGCCACCACACGGCGAACGTTGGTGTCCACGACCGGAACTCGCTGCCCGTAGGCGAAACAGGCCACAGCTCGCGCGGTATAGGTCCCGATGCCCGGCAGCGACAGCAGCGTGTCGACATCGGCGGGCACCACGTCGCCGTGTTCGGCGGCGATCACCGTGGCGCATTCGTGGAGCCGCTTGGCCCGCCGCGGATAGCCGAGCTTGCCCCACGCGCGCAGCACCTCGGCGGCGCCCGCGGCGGCGGTCGCCGAGGGTGTCGGCCAGCGCTCGATCCAGGCCACCCAGATCGGCTGCACCCGCGCCACCGGGGTCTGCTGCAGCATGAACTCGCTGACCAGGATCTGCCACGCCGAGACGCCCGGCCTGCGCCACGGCAGGTCCCGCTGGGCATCCTCATACCAGTTGATCAGGTCCTCGGGATCGATCATCGCGACCGGCTCAGGCAGAATGACGGCCATGCCGAACACGAGCCCGTTGACCGCCTGGAAAGCACTCAAAGAGGGTAACGAGCGTTTCGTTGCCGGGCGTCCCGAGCACCCGAGTCAGAGCATCGAGCACCGAGCCAAGCTGGCGGCCGCGCAGAAGCCGACCGCGGTGGTGTTCGGCTGTGCGGACAGCCGGGTCGCCGCCGAGATCATCTTCGACCAGGGCCTCGGCGACATGTTCGTCGTCCGCACGGCCGGCCACGTGATCGACGGCGCAGTGCTGGGCTCCATCGAGTACGCCGTCACCGTGCTCAGCGTTCCGCTGATCGTGGTGCTCGGCCACGACAGCTGCGGCGCGGTCGGAGCGACACTGTCGGCGCTCGACGAAGGAGTCGTGCCGTCCGGGTACGTCCGCGACGTCGTGGAGCGGGTGACGCCGTCGATCCTGTTGGGCCGCCGCGACGGGTTGACTCGGGTCGACGAGTTCGAGGCCCGCCACGTCACCGAGACCGGCAGGCAGCTGCTGAGCCGCTCCACCGCGATCTCCGAGGCGGTGCGGGACGGGAAACTGGCGATCGTGGGGCTGACCTATCACCTGGCCGACGGTCAGGTGGTCTTGCGTGACCATATCGGGGACATCGGCGAAGCCTGAGGCGCGACACGCCGGGGCACGTCGGACAAGGCGGCGTGACCTGGCCTTACCGTGATGATGTGCTGGATCTAGAACCACATGGGCCGCTGCCCAGGCAGATTTACTGGCGCCGCAGGGCGCTCGCGGCCGGCATCGCCGTGCTGGTCATCGCGATCGTCGCCGCTGTGGTCGCGGTCGTCGTGATGAACAGCACCAGCAGTGAGCAGCCGACGGCCAACGAGTCGGAGGCGCCCAGCGCCGAGGCAGCCCCGCCACCGCCGCTGCCGGGTGAGGATCCCAACGTCAAGACGCCGATCCAGCCGCCGGCGCAGCAGGCCCCGCCGCCGACCCCAACCCCGACGGCCGCGGTGGTACCGCCGCCCATCCTGAAAGAGGGCGACGACTGCCCGGATTCCACGCTCGCCGTCAAGGGCATCACCAACCAGCCGCAGTACATCGTGGGCGATCAGCCGAAATTCACGATGGTGGTCACCAACATCGGTCTGGTCGCCTGCCAGCGTGATGTCGGGGCGGCCGTGCTCGCGGCCTACGTGTATTCGCTGAACAACGAGCGGCTGTGGTCGAACCTCGACTGCGCGCCGTCCAACGAGACGCTGATCAAGACCTTCCAGCCGGGCGAGCAGGTCACCACCGAGGTCACCTGGACCGGCATGGGTTCGGCGCCGAATTGCCCGCTGCCGCGGCAACCCATCGGCCCCGGCACCTACAACCTCGTCGTGCAGCTGGGCAATCTGCGGTCGGCGACGGTGCCGTTCATCCTGGCCCAGCCCGCGGCCGCGCCGGGCAACCTTCCCCCCCAGGGCCCCGGGCAGCCGCCCGGACCCATCGGCTGAGCCAGGCGGCCGGTCGGCTCAGGCGAGCCGGTCGGCGATCGTGGACTCGGCCAGCTGAGACAGGCCCTCTCTGATGTGGCGGGCCCACATCGAGCCGATGCCTTCGACCGACTGCAGGTCGCTGGCGCTGGCCGCGAGTAGCCCCTGCAGCGAGCCGAAATTGCGGACGAGCAGGTCGACATGCGCGAACTGCAGCCGCGGGATACCCGCCATCGCCCGGTAGCCGCGTGAGCTCATCGCCGAGTCCTGCGCTTCGGCCGTCGACGGGTAGCCGAAAACCCGCGCGAGTGTGGTGAAGTCCAGCAGCTCGTTGTCCGACAGCGCGTCGAGCTCCTCCAGCGTCGCGGTCACCTGCGCCGACGTGGGCGGGTCGGGGTTGGCGTGGTAGTCGCGAACGATCAGCTCGCGCTCGGTGTCGTTGTCGCCGACCAGTTCGTCGAGCTGCAGCTTGAGCTGACGCCCGTCGGTGCCGAGCTCGACCACGTCGGAGTCGATCTCCAGGCTGATCCGGCGCACCATCTCCAATCGCTGCACGACGGTCATCACGTCCCGCAGCGTCACGAAGTCCTCGATCTCGGCCATCGACAGCTGCCGGCTGACCTCGTCGAGACGCGTCTTGTAGCGCTCGAGCGTGTCGATGGTCTGGTTCGCGCGCGACAGGATGGTCGCCGACTCGGGCACCACGTGGCGCTCGCCGGCGACGTAGACGGTCACGATGCTCATCGAGTGACTCACCGAGATCACCGGGTAGCCGGTCTGGATCGCGGTGCGCTCGGCGGACCGGTGCCTGGTTCCGGACTCTTCGGTGGGGATGGACGGATCGGGTACCAGCTGGACGTTGGCCCGCAGGATGCGGCTGCCGTCGCTGGACAGCACCACCGCCCCGTCCATCTTCGACAGCTCCCGCAGCCGCGTCGGCGCGTACCGCACATCCAGGGAGAAGCCACCGTCGCAGATGGCCTCCACGCTGTCGTCGTAGCCGATCACTATCAGCGCGCCGGTGCGACCGCGCAGGATGCGTTCCAGGCCGTCGCGCAGTGGCGTCCCGGGGGCCAGCCGCGCGATCGTTTCACGCAGCGTCGGGCGTACCAGTGGCACGACCGTGCGCGCAGCCCGGGCTGTCGTCGACTTCACGGCCACATCGTCTCCACGGTCTGCGCTGGACTGTCAGTTCGCGCCATTCTGGCTGATGCGCCGCAGCACCTGCAATGCCGAGGTGATGTTGTCCGCCGACAGCACCTGCAGCCCGGGCGGCGCCGACGCCACCCCGGCCGGGACGACCGCGCAGGTGAACCCGAGCCTGGCCGCCTCGGCCAGCCTGCGGTCCATGCCCGTCACCCGGCGCAGATCCCCGGCCAGGCCGACCTCGCCGATCGCAATCGCGGTGGTGGGCAGCGCGAGATCGGTGTAGGCCGACGCGATCGCCAGGGCCACGGCCAGGTCCGAGGAGGAGTCGGTCAGTCGCATGCCGCCGACGGTGGACAGGTAGATGTCGTTGGTGCCGACCGGCAGCCGCGCCCGCTTCTCCAGCACCGCGGTGATCATCGCCGCGCGGGACGAGTCGATGCCACTGACGGCCCGCCGGGGGCTGCCGCTGGCCGGCGCGCCGATGAGGGCCTGCACCTCTCCGATCATGGGCCGCTTGCCGTCGAGCGTGACCGTGACCGCGGTGCCCGACACCGGCTTGGGCCGCTGGTCGAGGAACAACCCGGATGGATCGGATACGCATTCGATTCCGTTGTCGTGCAACAGGAAACACCCGACCTCGTCGGCGGCGCCGAAACGGTTCTTGATGCCGCGGACCATGCGCAGCGCGGACGCGCGGTCGCCCTCGAAGTGCAGGACGACGTCGACGAGGTGCTCCAGGGACCGCGGCCCGGCGATCGCGCCGTCCTTGGTGACGTGTCCGACGAGCAGCATCGCGACACCGGTCGTCTTGGCCGTCATGGTCAGTGCGGTGGTGACGGCGCGGACCTGGGTGACTCCGCCGGTCACCCCGTCGGCCTCGGTGGTCGACATGGTCTGCACGGAGTCGACGACGACCAAGCTGGGTGCCACGACGTCGATGTGGCCGAGCGCAGTCTGCAGGTCGGACTCGGCGGCGAGGTAGACCTCGTCGTGGGTGCAGCCGGTGCGCTCGGCGCGCAGTCTGATCTGCCCGGCCGACTCCTCGCCCGACAGGTACAGCGCACGCCGGCCGGTCGAGGCCCAGCGGTGGGCCACCTCCAGCAGCAGGGTCGACTTGCCGACCCCGGGATCTCCGGCGAGCAGGGTCACCGAGCCGGGGACCACGCCGCCGCCGAGCACCCGGTCGAGTTCGCTGATGCCGGTGTGGAAATGCCGGGTGGTGCCCGGGTCGATCGAGCTGATCGGTACCGCAGGGGAGGCCGGCGCGACCGGACGCCTGGCGGCAGAACCGCCGACCGCGCTCAGCGCCACCTCGTTGACGGTGCCCCAGGTGCCGCATTCGGAGCATCGACCCACCCATTTAGGGGTGACGTGATGGCACTCCGAGCAACGGTATTGCGAACGTACTTTCGATTTTGTCGGGGCCACGCGCTGACCGTAGCCGTCGGCACCGACAGAACGCCGGTGGCGCTCGCAACCGTGTCGCGCCGGACGGCGGTCTAGTGTCCGCCACCCCCGCCGTGGGTGGCTCCACCGCCGCCTCCGGCGTCCCGGCGCGGGGTCTCACCGGCCGAGATCGGCACCGGCACGGTCGTCTCGCCGGCGTTCTGGAAGGTGAAGGTGAAGTCGTAGGTGAGGCCGTTGGTGATCGGCTTGTTCAACTCCACGGTGGCCTCGGCCGCGTCGGCCGGTTCCACGCTTTCCAGCGCCGAGATCTGGCCATCGGGTGCGCCGACCAGGAGTGAACCGTTCACCGGCACGGCGCCGTCGCCGGTCAGGATGACCTCGCCGATGTCGGAGGTGATCTTGACCAGCTTGTCGGGGACGTCGGCCGAGGCGTTCGCCGCGACGAACAGCAACTCGACCTCGGTGCCGGGCTGTACGTAGTCGGTGGTCTGAGGGGCGCGGAGGTGGACGTTGCGCAGCGCAATGCTGCCGACGTTGCCACTCGTGCCGTTGACCGCGGGCTCCTGCGTCGCGGTCTGGGAGACCTGCCCGGCGCCGCAGCCGCTGAGCACGACCGACGCGGCCACACCGCAAGTCGCCAGCGCGGCGACGACAGAAGAGCGCCGTTTGAAGGGGTTCACTGGGGGCCTCCTGCTTAGCCGGCGGTGACATTTCCCGCCGGGCACCGTGGTTCGACTATGCAGAGTAGTAGGTGATGAATTGCCGCGGTAGCGGAGGTCGGGGCCGCTCCCGTCACGCCCGCGATCGGGGCGTGGCGATGCACGGATTCGCTGTGGTGTCAACCCCTGGCGCAGACCATCGGTGCCCCTGACCTGCATCGTTGATCCGCACCGGATAACGGCCCGTGTTAAGATCGAGGGGTGAAAGGGGCTCGAAACTGATGATTTTCAAGGTCGGAGACACCGTCGTCTATCCACACCACGGTGCTGCGTTGATCGAGGCGATCGAAACCCGGACCATCAAAGGCGAGCAGAAGGAGTATCTCGTCCTGAAGGTCGCCCAGGGTGATCTCACCGTTCGAGTGCCCGCAGACAACGCCGAATACGTGGGCGTGCGCGATGTTGTCGGGCAGGAGGGCCTGGACAAGGTCTTCCAGGTGTTGCGGGCACCGCATACCGAGGAGCCGACCAACTGGTCGCGGCGGTACAAGGCCAATCTGGAGAAGCTGGCTTCCGGTGACGTGAACAAGGTCGCCGAGGTCGTTCGCGACCTGTGGCGTCGCGATCAGGAGCGCGGCCTTTCTGCGGGTGAGAAGCGCATGTTGGCCAAGGCTCGCCAGATCCTGGTGGGTGAACTCGCGCTTGCCGAGAACACCGATGACGCCAAGGCCGCGACGATTCTGGACGAAGTCCTCGCCGCAGCGTCCTAGTCGCACCTGTTGATGCGGCTGTGATACCGCCGAGCATCCGCGTCGGGCTCGGCACTGACGTACATCCCATCGAATCCGGTCGTCCGTGCTGGCTGCTGGGTCTGCTGTTCGATGACGCAGACGGTTGCGCCGGCCACTCGGACGGTGACGTGGCCGCCCATGCTCTCTGCGACGCGCTGCTGTCCGCAGCGGGCATGGGCGACATCGGCGAAGTGTTCGGCACCGACCGGCCACAATGGCGGGGAGTCAGCGGTGCCGACATGCTTCGGCACGTGCATTCTCTGTTGGCCGCCGCAGGCCTGCGCGTCGGCAACGCCGCCGTGCAGGTGATCGGGAACCGGCCCAAGATCGGCCCGCGCCGCGCCGAGTCTCAGAAGCTACTCTCCGAACTGCTCGGTGCGCCGGTGTCGGTGTCGGCGACCACCACCGACGGCCTGGGTCTGACCGGCCGGGGCGAGGGTCTGGCTGCGATAGCGACGGCCCTGGTGGTGACCGACGAGCGCTTGCGCGAGGAGTCGGCGAGCACCGACGAGCGCTTGCGCGAGGAGTCGGCCCGCCGCGATGCGGGTTCAGCCTGAACCTGCCGGTAAGCTGGCCGGTCGTGACCGAAAGCCCCGCAGCTGTCATGCGGCTCTATGACACGTTGTCTGGCGGTGTGCGCGACTTTGCGCCACTGCGGCCCGGCCACGTCTCCATCTACCTGTGCGGCGCGACGGTGCAGGGCCTGCCCCACATCGGCCACGTGCGCAGCGGTGTCGCGTTCGACGTGCTGCGACGCTGGCTCACCGCCAAAGGCTTCGACGTCGCGTTTATCCGCAACGTCACCGACATCGACGACAAAATCCTTACCAAGGCCGCCGACGCGGGCCGCCCGTGGTGGGAGTGGGCCGCCACCTACGAACGCGCGTTCAGCGCGGCCTACGACGCGCTCGGGGTGCTCCCGCCGTCTGCCGAACCGCGCGCAACCGGGCACATCACCCAGATGGTCGAGTTGATCGGGCGGCTGATCGAGCGCGGCCACGCCTACACCGGTGACGGCGACGTGTACTTCGACGTGTCCACGCTGCCCGATTACGGCAAGCTGTCCGGCCACAGGATCGACGATGTCCACCAGGGCGAGGGCGTCGCGACGGGCAAGCGCGACCAGCGTGACTTCACGCTGTGGAAGGGCGCCAAACCCGGTGAGCCGTCGTGGCCGACGCCGTGGGGCCGCGGCCGTCCCGGCTGGCACACCGAATGCGTCGCGATGTGCGAGTCCTACCTCGGGTCGGAGTTCGACATTCACGCCGGCGGTATGGATCTGGTGTTCCCGCACCATGAGAACGAGATCGCGCAGGCCGAGGCTGCCGGCGACGCTTTCGCCCGGTTCTGGCTGCACAACGGCTGGGTCACCATGGGCGGCGAGAAGATGAGTAAGTCGCTGGGCAACGTGCTTGCGATTCCCGCTGTCCTGCAACGGGTTCGGGCGGCCGAGCTGCGCTACTACCTGGGCAGCGCCCACTACCGGTCCATGCTGGAGTTCTCCGAGACCGCCCTGCAGGACGCGGCCAGGGCCTACACCGGCATCGAGGACTTTCTGCACCGGGTGCGCACCCGCGTCGGCGCCGTCGTTCCCGGACAGTGGACGCCGAAGTTCGGTGCCGCGCTCGATGACGATTTGGCGGTGCCCGCCGCGCTGGCCGAGGTGCACGCCGCGCGGGCGGAAGGCAACCGGGCGCTCGACGCCGGGGACCACGACGCGGCACTCGACCACGCCATGTCGATCCGGGCGATGATGGGCATTCTCGGCGCCGACCCACTCGACGAGCGCTGGGAGTCCCGCGACGAGACCTCGGCGGCGCTGGCCGCGGTCGACGTGCTGGTCCAGGCGGAGGTGCGCCGCCGTGAGGAGGCCCGCGCCCGGCGCGACTGGGCCGAGGCCGATGCCATCCGCGACCGCCTCAAGGAGGCGGGTATCGAGGTGACCGACACCGCCGACGGTCCCCAGTGGTCACTACTGGACGGAACGGATAAGTAATGGCGGGCAATTCACAGCGTCGCGGTGCGGTGCGCAAGGCCGGAACCAAGAAGGGGCCGACCGTCGGGTCCGGCGGTCAGCGCAGGCGCGGGCTGGAGGGCAAGGGCGCAACCCCACCGGCGCATCAGCGACCCCATCACCCGGCCGGCAAGCGGGCCGCGAAGGCGGCACGGCAGGCTCAGGGCCGGCACAAGAAGACCGACGACACCGAGATCGTGCTTGGGCGCAACCCGGTCCTCGAGTGCCTGCGCGCCGGGGTGCCCGCCACGGCGTTGTACGTGGCGCTGGGCGCCGACTCCGACGAGCGGCTCACCGAGGCCGTGCACATCGCCGCGGACAAGGGCATCTCGATCCTGGAGGTGCCGCGACACGACCTGGACCGGATCGCGTCCAACGGCATGCACCAGGGTCTGGCGCTGCAGGTGCCCCCATACAACTACGCCCATCCCGACGATCTGCTCGCCGAGGCCAAGGCCGATGCGGCGCCGCCGCTGATGGTCGCTCTGGACAACATCTCCGATCCGCGCAACCTCGGCGCGATCGTTCGGTCGGTCGCCGCGTTCGGCGGCCACGGTGTGCTCATCCCGCAACGCCGCTCTGCGTCGGTCACCGCGGTGGCGTGGCGCACCAGCGCGGGCGCGGCGGCGCGCCTGCCCGTCGCGCGGGCCACCAACCTGAACCGCACACTGAAGCAGTGGGCCGACGCGGGCCTGCAGGTCGTCGGCCTCGACGCCGACGGCGACACCACGATCGACCAGCTCGACGCCGACGGTCCGATCGTGGTGGTGGTCGGTTCCGAGGGCAAGGGACTTTCCCGGCTGGTCCGGGAGAACTGTGACGCGATCGTGTCCATCCCGATGGCCGGGCCTACCGAATCGCTCAACGCGTCGGTCGCAGCGGGCGTGGTGCTCGCCGAGATCGCCAGGCAGCGCCGCGGCTGAGCCGATGGGCCTAAAGCCCGAACAGCTGGATCCACACCCACAGCCCCAGCACCGCGGCGAGCAGGGTCAGCGGTGCGGTGCACACGCCGACGCGGCTGAACTCGGCGAAGCCGGCCTTCATGTCGCGCCGGACCACGTTGCGCCACAACAGGTTCGCCAATGAGCCGACGTAGGTGAGGTTGGGTCCGATGTTGACCCCGATCAGCACCGCGAGCACGGCGGCCGGACCGGCCGCGGTCACCAACGGCAGCAGCACCAGGACCGCCGGCAGATTGTTGACGACGTTGGACAGCACAGCGGCCACCGCCGCGATCCCGAGCAGCGCCGCGAACCCCTGACCGTCCGGGAGCAGCCGGTGCATCGCCGGCTCCAGACCGCTGCGCATCACCGCGGCGACCACAACACCCAGGCACAGCACGAATGCCAGGAACGGCACGTCGGCGGCGGCGGCGATCCTTGGGACTGTGGTGCGGTGTTCGACCAGCGCCCGCACACCGAGCACCGCCGCGCCCGCCAGTGCCGCCCACGCCGGTGAGAGTCCCAGCAGCGAGGTGACGGCAAAACCGAGCAGCGTCAGTCCGACCACCACCAGCGCGAACAGCGGCATCTCGACGGGAGCGGTGGGCGGCTGCCGCCGCGGCCGCACCGCCAGGTCTTTGGCGAAAATCCAACGCAGCAGCGCGAATTCGACGAGAATTGCGGCCATCCAGGGCAGCGACATGGCCGCCGCGAAATGCAGGAACGACAATCCGGCCGCGCTGAAGGCCAGCAGATTGGTCAGGTTCGACACCGGCAGCAGCAGTGACGCGGTGTTGGCCAGATGCGCGGTGGCATAGACGTGGGGTCGGGCCGGCACCGCGAGCGTGCGTGCGGTGGCCAGCACGACGGGCGTCAGCAATACCACCGTGGCGTCCAGGCTCAGGACCGCGGTCACCCCGGCGGCGATCGCGAAAACAGAGGCCAGCAGCCGGTTCTGGCCGCCTGTGGTGGCACGGGCCATCAGCTGCCCGGCCGCGTGGAACAATCCCACGTCATCACACAACCGGGCCAGCACCAGCACCGCGGCCAGGAAGCCGACCACCGGTGTCAGCCGGGCGACCTCGGTGATCGCGTCGTCTGGGGAGATGGCGCCGGCGGCGATCACCACACCGGCTGCGGGGACCGCCACCACGGCCTCAGGCCAGCGGTGCGGCCGGAGCAGCGCGAAGCCGAGCACCGCGGCCAGCGCCGCGACGGAGACGGTCAGTTCCACGGAGCGGCCGGCCGCCACAGCGTGGGCAGGTGCAGTCCGACGCCGTCCTCGGCGGCCAGCCGGGACAGCACGCGCATCGACGCATCGAGGTCGTCGGCAGCGAACGGCAACGCGCGCAACGGTTTGTGCAGTGGGCGGAAGAAGTCGTCCCAGTGAATCAGCACCACCTGGCGTGCCCCGACGGTCCGTACCGTCTGCGCCCAGTACTCGACCAGATAGCTTTCCGGTTGCAGACCCAGCTGCCCGACACCGAGATACACCACGTCGGCGCGACGGCCGGCAAGCGCGCCCGGCAGGAATCCCGCGCTGCCGACGACCAGCAGTCCGAGACCGCTGGGGCGATGGTGCACGACGGCTGACCACGCTTCGCCGCACCGGTAGGCCGACGCGCGGGCCGGCGGCTTCACCGGTGCGGTGATGCTGCCGGGGAACCGGTCCGGCGGGCAGTGGTTGCCCTGGATGAGGGTGAGCTCAAAGTTGCCCGCGGTGACGGTCTCACCGGGGGTGACGACCTCGACCCGGTCCAGTCCGTGCCCGCGGCCGAGGTGCGCCGCCGATGTCCCGCCGATCAACCGGGCACCGGTCAGTTCGGCGACGAGTGCGGAATCCATCGCATGGTCGTAGTGGGTGTGCACCGGGGTGACAGCCTCCAGGCGACGCACGCCGAGCCGTGACAGCGCGTCGTCGATGCGGCGGCGCGACGGGCGCAGCGGCCGGGTGGCGACGGTGAGCAGTCCCGGCCGGGAGAAGAAGCCGTCGGTCAGCACCGCCGACCGGCCGTCGTCGATGAGCAGGGTGGTCACCCCAGCCCACGTCACGGTCACCGAGGCCGACGGTGCCGCTGCCGGCAGATCGAAATACGCGGAGTAGGCCTGCAGGTCAGGCCGCCCGGCCTTCAGGCGCATGACGCCACCCTAAGCGGTGCGGGCCGCCCTGATGCTGCGCAGCCCGGCGATCGCGGCACCCAGGCAGGCCGCGGCCACTGTGCCTGCGAACCACGGGAACACCGCGGCCAGATCCCAGCGTGTGGCGGCCCAGCCCGCGATCAGGGTGGGCACCGCCATCGCGGTATAGGCCAGCAGATAGAACGCCGACATCGTCTCGCCACGCCGGTCAGCGGGGACGACGTCCGACAGGTGCCGCAACGAGCCGCCGAAGCCGAGTCCGAAGGTCGCGCCGAGCAGCGCCGCCGCGACGAACACCAGCTGCCACTGATGGGTCAGCAGCACCGGGATCGTGAGCAGCAGCGCAGCGGCCATGCCGGTGTCACCGGTGATCGCGGCGTACCTGGCCGGGATGCGGGTGGCGGCCAACTGCGCCAGTGCGGCGGCGAAGGCCGTGGTGCCGACGACGGCGCCGCCGAACACCAGGTTGTCGATGTGGGTCTGGCGCGCGGCAAGCGACGGGTACAGCGACAGCAGCACCCCGAGCACCGACCAGGAAGCCATCGCGCCGAGTGCGGAGAACCAGAAGTCGCCCCGGATCTGCTGCGGTACCGCGGGTTTGGCGATCCGGATGGGGCCGCGGGTGCGGGTGGTGTGGGTCTCGCGCAGGGCCAGCAGGCCGACGCCGACGGCCAGGCAGATCACCGCGACCACCGCGTACGGCGTTCTCAGTGGATGAGGGGCGTATTGCGCGAGCAGCGCGGACCCGAGGATCGCCACGGTCATGCCGATGTTGAAGCTGACGCCGCTGAGCTGCCCGGCGCGCACACCGTGGTCGGGCCGCAGGTCCAGCAGCGCCGCAGCGCCGGCGACGACGATGGAACCCACCGCCGCGCCGTGGATGGTGCGGGCCAGCAGCAGCATCCCCATGCTGTCGGCGACCAGGAACACCCCGAGCCCCACCATCAGCGCGAGCAGCGCGGCGACGAGTACCGGTTTGCGGCCCACCACGTCGGAGATCCGACCCGAGACCAGTACCGCCGCCAGCGCGGCGACGGCGTACACCGCGAACACGACCGTGGTGGCCAGCGGCGAGAGGTGCCAGTGGGTCTCGTAAATGCCGTACAGCGGCGCCGGCAGCCCGGACACCCCGAGCGCCACCCCGCTGAGCACGAGCAGCAGCGGGTAGGCCCACCGCTGTGGGGGAGTCGCCGGAGGGTCGAACGCGACGATCCTCATCACCTCCGACGGCTGATTGACGTGTGCCGAACCCGACGAGGTTACGTCGGAGTCCGCCAGACACAAACCCGGCGGGGTGGGGGATATTCCCGGGGCCCTCAGGTGAACGGGGCCAGTGTCACACCGTCGCCTGTCAGCCGTTCACGCACCGCCGTGGCGATGCGCACCGCGCCGGGCGAGTCGCCGTGGACGCACACCGACTCGACGGTGATCGGGATCGTCGAACCGTCGACCGCGGTCACCCGTCCGGCGGTGACCATGGAGATCACCCGGTCGGCGATCTCGTCGAGGTCGTGCAGCACCGCATTGCGCTCGCGGCGCGAGACCAGCTGTCCGTCGGGCCGGTAGGCCCGGTCGGCGAACGCCTCGGGCACGGTGCGCAGCCCGAGTTCGTCGGCGGCGGTGAAGAACACCGAGCCGGCCAGGCCGAGCACCGGCAGCGCCGGGTCGACGGCATGCACGGCTTGCGCGACGGCCTGTGCCTGCGCGCGGTGGGTGACGATCGAGTTGTACAGCGCCCCGTGCGGTTTGACGTAGGACACGGTGGAGCCGGCGGCGGCGGCCAGCGCCGACAGCGCCCCGATCTGGTACATCACGTCGGCGACCAGGTCCTCGGTACTGACGTCGATGAAGCGCCTGCCGAAACCGGCCAGGTCGCGGTAGCTGACCTGGGCGCCGATCCTCACCCCACGGGCCGCGGCGGCGCGGCACACCTTGAGCAGCGTGGCGGGGTCGCCGGCATGGAATCCGCACGCCACGTTGGCCGATGTGACGATCTCGAGCATCGCGTCGTCGTCACCGAGGGTCCAGACCCCGAAGCCCTCACCGAGGTCGGCGTTGAGGTCAACGGAGACCGGTGCCATGACGTCGAGCCTAGTGTCCGCGTGACGGTCGCCACGACGATGTGCACTCGTTATTGAAAACGGTTATCGTTGCGATGTGTTTGGTACGTCCCGGAATATGCGTGCGCTCGCCGCGTCCCTCGTCGCCTGTCTTCCCTTCGCCCTGTCCGCGTGCGGCGGTGGGGACACGTCGTCGCCTGAGGCGCAGGGCCCGGAGTGCCCGACCGAACCGGTGAACGTCGTCGTCAGCGTCGACCAATGGGGCGACATCGTCTCCCAGCTCGGCGGCGCGTGCGCTTCGGTGACCACGGTGCTGGCCGGCTCGTCGGTCGACCCGCACGACTACGAACCGGCCCCGTCGGATGCGGTCGCGTTCGAGGGCGCGCAACTGGTGGTCGTCAACGGCGGCCACTACGACGAGTGGGCGACCAAACTCGCCGCGACCTCGGCCGCCGATGCGCCGGTCGTCAATGCGGTCGAGCTCAGTGGCGGGCACGGTGAGGAGGCGGGCCACGACCACGGGCACGATCACGATCACGAGGGCAACCCGCACGTCTGGTACAACCCCGACGCGGTGACCGAGGTCGCCGACGCAGTGACCGCCGAGCTGACGACGCTGTCGTCGGCGGCGACGGACTACTTCGCCGAGCGCCGGGCCGAATTCGATGCGTCGATGACTCCGTACCGCGACGCGATCGCCGCAATCAGGGCCGGCGCCGCCGGAAAGACCTACGTGACCACCGAGAGCGTGTTCGACGACATGGCGACCGCGCTGGGGCTGGTCGACCGAACCCCGCGCGGCTACCGGGCCGCAGCCGCCAACGAGAGCGAGCCGTCGCCGGCTGATCTCGACGCATTCCTGCAGTTGCTCGCCGACCGGGGCGCCGACGTGCTGATCTACAACGTCCAGACCGAGGGATCGGTACCCGAACAGATCCGCTCTGCGGCCGAGGGCGCCGGGATCGCCGTGGTCGAGGTCACCGAAACACTTCCCGACGACGCCGATTCGTTTCAGGATTGGCAGGTGGCGCAACTGAATTCTCTGGCCGGGGCGCTCGGTGTCGGAACCTGAGCCGGCCGCCGTCCCGGCGCTGACCTTCGACGACGTCAGCGTCGAACGGGGTGGGCGCACGGTGTGGAGCGAGTCGACGTTCCGCGTCGATGCGGGCCGGTTCGTGGCCGTCATCGGGCCCAACGGGTCGGGCAAGACCACGCTGCTGCAGGTGATCCTCGGTTTGCTCGCCCCCTCATCGGGCGAAGTCCGGGTGTACGGCCGTCGCCCGGGTGCGGTCAACGACGAGATCGGTTACGTCCCACAGAATTACGATGCCAATGCCAACGAGGCGATCCGTGCCCGCGATGCGGTGCTGCTCGGCCTTACCGGCCGGCGGTGGGGTTTCGGGCGCACCGGCGCCGCCGATCGCGCGCGCGTCGACGAGGCGCTGGGCTGGGTCGACGGCCTCGAGATCGCCGATCGCCGCCTCTCGGACCTGTCCGGTGGGCAGCGGCAGCGGATCGCGCTGGCCGGTGCATTGGTGGCCCGGCCGCGGATGCTGATCCTCGATGAGCCGCTGGCCTCCCTCGACCTGCGCAACCAGCACGAGATCGTCGCGGTGCTGGGCCGGCTCAAGCGCGAGCTCGGCGTGACCGTCTTGGTGGTGGCACACGACCTCAACCCGCTGCTGACGGTCCTCGACAGCGCGATCTACCTGCTCGACGGGCACGCCCACCACGCGCCGCTGGACCGCGTCGTCGATTCCGCACTGCTCACCCACATGTACGGGACCAGCATCCAGGTCGCCCACACCCTGCAGGGTGAGCTCTACATGCGGAGCGGGCAGTGACCCACACCGTCGTAGCGCTGGGGTATCAGGACAACTGGCTGCACATCCTGGGTTCGTCCTTCATGCGCAACGCGTGGCTGGGCGGCACCATCGTCGCTCTCGCGGCCGGCTTGATGGGGTACTTCATCGTGGTGCGTCACATCGCGTTCGCCGCGCACGCACTGGCCCACATCGGTCTGCCGGGCGCCACGGGTGCCGTGCTCATCGGCCTGCCCGCTGCGGTGGGGCTGGGGGTGTTCTGCGTCGGCGGTGCGCTGGTGATCGGCGCGCTGGGGAAACGAGCCGCCGAACGGGAGGTCGCCACCGGCACCGTGCTGGCGTTCGCCACCGGTCTGGGGTTGTTCTTCAACTCGCTGGCCACCCGCAATTCCTCCACGCTGACCAACGTGCTGTTCGGCAACCTGCTGGCGATCAGCACCGAACAGCTGCTGTCATTCCTCACGCTCCTGGTGCTGACCGCCCTGGGTATCTCGTTCATCTTCCGGCCGCTGCTGTTCAGCTCGGTCAACGGCAAAGTCGCTGAAGCCAAGGGCATTCCGGTGCGCGCCTTGTCTATCGCGTTCATGGTGCTGCTCGGACTGACGGTGACGATGGCAGTGCAGGCGGTGGGCACGCTGCTGCTGTTCGCGTTGGTGGTGACCCCGGCCGCGACGGCGCTGATGCTCACGGCGCGCCCGGTCGCCGCGATGGCGGCGTCGGCGGTGATCGGCCTGGTCTCGGTGTGGGTCGGCCTGACGTTCTCGGCGATGTTCAACCTGCCGCCCAGCTTCGTGATCGTGTCGATCGCGTGCGCGGTGTGGCTGGCGGTGTGGGCCGGTTGCCGGGCGCCGCGACCGAGTCGTAGGTCGGCGACGGGCGCCATCCACTAACGTCGGGGAGCATGACCAGGAGTCCGACGCCCCGACGGCGCGCGACCCTGGCCTCGCTGGCCGCCGAACTCAAGGTGTCGCGCACCACCGTCTCCAATGCGTACAACAGACCCGACCAGCTCTCGGCCGAGTTGCGCGAGCGTGTGCTTTCCACCGCCAAACGGCTGGGCTATCCGGGACCCGACCCGGTGGCACGCTCGCTGCGCACCCGCAAGGCAGGCGCGGTGGGTCTGGTGATCACCGAACCGCTCAACTATTCCTTCAGCGACCCCGCCGCGCTCGACTTCGTCGCCGGGCTGGCTGAGTCGTGCGAGGCGGTGGGCCAGGGCCTGCTGCTGGTCGCGGTGGGCCCCAACCGCAGTGTGGCCGAGGGCTCGGCCGCGGTGCTTGCCGCCGGCGTGGACGGGTTCGCGGTGTACTCCGCATCCGACGACGACCCGTATCTGCCCGCGGTGCTCGAGCGCCATCTACCGGTCGTGGTGGTCGACCAGCCGCGGGACGTGCCCGGGGCCTCGCACGTGGGCATCGACGACCGTGCCGCGATGCGGCGGCTCGCCGAACACGTCATCGAGCTCGGGCACCGCGAGATCGGCTTGCTGACCATGCGGCTCGGTCGCGACTGGCCCCGGGGCGGACCCGGCCCGGTGCTGGCCGACCCGGAACGACTGCGCAGCCCGCACTTCCACGTTCAGGGTGAGCGCATCCGCGGATTATGTGACGCGATGTCGGCGGCGGGCCTGGATCCGGAATCGTTGACCGTCGTGGAGAGTTACGAGCACCTGCCCACCTCCGGTGGATCGGCTGCGGACGTCGCGCTCGCCGCCAACCCGCGGATCACCGCGCTGATGTGCACCGCCGACGTGCTGGCGTTGTCCGCGATGGACCATCTGCGCGCGCGGGGCGTCTATGTGCCGGGGCAGATGACGGTGACGGGGTTCGACGGCGTGCCCGAGGCGCGACGCCGGGGCCTGACCACCGTGCTGCAGCCGAGCATCGAAAAAGGAAGGCGGGCAGGCGAACTGCTGCACGAGCCGCCGCGGTCGGGATTGCCGGTCATCGAGGTGCTCGAAACGCAGGTCGTGCGCGGGCGCACGTCGGGGCCGCCCGCCTGATCACCCCCGCTCAGGTGAGGCGCGGGTGTGACCGCCGCTGGTTCACGAGGTGCTGCAGCACGAGGGTGACGTCATCGGGGGAGTCCACCCGGTAGCGGGCGGCGGTGTCACCCGGGCCCACCTTGACACCGACGTCGGCATCCCGCAGCCGGGTGAACGCCTTCTCGTCGGTCACGTCGTCACCGAGGAACACCACGGCCGTCGCGTCGTGTTCGGCGCGCAGGATGTCGATCGCCTCTCCCTTGTCGGTCGAGATGACGGCGAACTCGAGCACCGCCTTGCCCGTGGTCACGTGCGCGTTCCACTGCGGCGCTGACTCCCATGCTTGCGCCAGGGCGGCGTCGGCGTCGGCGGGGGCCGCGTTGCGGACGTGCAGAGCGACACTGGCCGGTTTGGTCTCGACGTGCACACCTGTTCTGCCCGAGGCGATCTCACGCAGTCTGTCGGTGATGGCGTTCAGGAGCTCGCGGTCAATGTCGTGGGCGAAGCCGGAGGCGAACTGCGCGCCGTGGCTGCCCACCAGATGCACCGACGCGGGCATCGACGACAACGCGCGCAGCGTGTCGAGGTCCCGTCCCGAGATCAACGCCGTTGCCGTCGAGGGCAATTCGGACAGTGCGACGAGGGCCTCGGCGGCCGGCGGCAGCGGCCGCGCGTCGGCCGGGTTGTTCACGATCGGCGCGAGCGTGCCGTCGAAATCCGAGGTGACCAGGAGACGCGGGGTGTCCGCCACAGAGGAGAGTGCGCGAACAAGCTCGGGCGGGAGGTCCACCCCTCAGATCTTAGGCTGCTCACCGTCGCCGATGAGTAACCGCACAGCCAGGTCCAACCGCTTGGCGACGTCGGTGGCCGACGCGCGCCGGGTCAGCCAGGCCAGCAGATTGGACAGCCACACGTCGGATATCACCCGGGCGATGTGGTACTGGTCCTCGGTGGGCTCACCGTCGCTCATCGCCCGGGCGAACATCGAGTCCATCAGCTTGCCGACGTGGTCGACCTCGCCGGCAGCGGACGCGTCGGCGAACACGAATGCGCGCGTCATGGCCTCGGTCAGCAGCGGGTTGCGCTGCATGGCGCGGTTGAGCTTGCCGACCATGATGTTGAGCCGCTGATAGGCGGAGGCTCCGGTGGGAAACGCCGACCGGTCGGTCTTGGCATCGATGCGCTCGAACTCGCGGCCCAGCGCCGATACCAGCAGATGCACCTTCGACGGGAAGTAGCGGTACAACGTGCCCACCGCGACGTCGGCGCGTTCGGCTACCGCGCGCATCTGGACGGCTTCGTAGCCGCCCTTCGACGCGATCGCCAGGGTGGCGTCCAGGATGCGCTTACGCCGTTCACGCTGCGCTTCGGAGCCGAGTTCGGATTCGGCGAGCACCGCGACGTTCGTCACCTGGCGGGGTCGGGACTCAGAGCCTGCGCCCGACGTGACGCGCGCAGACGTCTGCGCTTTGTCAGCTGTGAACTCCGACGTCCCCGACATGCGGCGAATGGCTCCTTCGTGATGCGTCCCCGGTGAGAACGATACGCATCCCGGTCCCGTTTCTCTTCTCCGTGCCACAGGCGCGCGCGTGGGCCCTGCAGCGAAGGCGGTCGACTTGACGGTCGAACGCTGTCACTATTAGAACACGTTCTAGTGAGAAGCATCGTCTTCTCGCCCAATCGCTAGGAGACACGGTGTCGGCTTCAACGTCCGCTCCCACCACCGACGACCAGTCCGCCGCACGGGAACTGGTCCGGACCTGGGCCGCAGCGTCACGCGCCATCGAGGCCGCGCGTGATGTAGAGCAGGGCAACAGCGACGCGTGGCGTTCACCATACGGCGGTCTGGCCGAACTAGGGATCTTCGGCGTCGCACTCCCCGAGGAACACGGCGGGGCCGACGGCACGGTGTCGGATCTGGCCGCGATGCTCGACGAGGCGGCCGCGGCGCTGGTGCCGGGACCGGTGGTCACCACCGCGCTGGCCACGTTGGTGCTCTCGGGTTCGCACGCCGGCCTGCTGGAGGCGCTGGCCGGCGGTGAGCGCACGGCGGGCCTCACGCTGACCGCCGACCTGGACTTCGCCGACGGCCTGGTGTCGGGCACCGCGCCGTATGTGCTCGGCGCGGAGCCGGCGGGAGTGCTGCTGCTACCCGCCGGTGACACCTGGCTGCTGGTCGACGGCACCTCCGAGGGGGTGACGGTCGAATCGCTTGACGCCACCGACTTCTCCCGTCCGCTGGCCCGCGTCGTCCTCGACGGTGCGGCGGCCGAGACACTGGAAGTGCCCGCGCAGCGGGTCGTCGACCTGGTCGCGACGCTGCTGGCCGCCGAGGCGGCCGGTCTGGCTCGTTGGCTGCTGAACACCGCCACCGAATACGCGAAGGTGCGGGAGCAGTTCGGCAAGCCGATCGGGAGTTTCCAGGCGATCAAGCACATGTGCGCCGAGATGCTGTTGCGGTCCGAGCAGGTCTCCGTCGCCGCCGCCGACGCCGCCCGCGCGGCCGGCGAACCGGACGCCGATCAGCTGTCAATCGCTGCGGCGCTGGCGGCGTCGGTCGCGATCGACGCCGCCAAGGCCAACGCCAAGGACTGCATCCAGGTGCTCGGCGGCATCGGCATCACCTGGGAACACGATGCGCATTTGTACCTGCGGCGGGCCTACGGCATCGCACAGTTCCTGGGCGGACGGTCGCGCTGGCTGCGGCGGGTGGCGGCCCTGACGCAGCAGGGTGTGCGCAGGGAACTGCACATCGACTTGGAGTCGGTCGCAGATCTGCGTCCCGAAATCGCCTCCGCGGTGGCCGAAATCGCCGCCGCGCCGGAGAACGAGCGTCAGGTCGCGTTCGCCGAGACCGGGCTGCTGGCGCCGCACTGGCCGCGTCCCCACGGCCGCGCCGCCGGACCCGCCGAGCAGTTGCTGATCGACCAGGAGTTGGCCGCGGCAGGGGTGACGCGTCCCGATCTGGTGATCGGCTGGTGGGCGGTGCCGACCATCTTGGAGCACGGCAGCCCGGAACAGGTCGAACAGTTCGTTCCGCCGACCCTGCGCGGCGAGCTGGCCTGGTGCCAGCTGTTCAGCGAGCCCGGCGCCGGTTCGGACCTGGCGGCACTGCGCACCAAAGCCGTTCGCGCCGAAGGAGGTTGGAAGCTCACCGGGCAGAAGGTGTGGACCTCGGCGGCGCAGAAGGCGCATTGGGGTGTGTGCCTGGCAAGGACGGACGCCGACGCACCGAAGCACAAGGGCATCACGTACTTCCTCGTCGACATGAAGAGCCCGGGCATCGTGATCCGCCCGCTGCGCGAGATCACCGGCGACGAGCTGTTCAACGAGGTGTTCTTCGACGACGTGTTCGTTCCCGACGAGATGGTGGTCGGTCAAGTCAACGACGGATGGCGGCTGGCCCGCACGACGCTGGCCAACGAGCGCGTCGCGATGGCGCAGGGCACCGCCCTGGGCAACCCGATGGAGGAACTGCTGCGCGTGGTGGCCGAGCTCGAAGTCGATGGGGCGCAACAGGACCAGCTCGGTCAGCTGATCGTCACTGCGCAGGTCGGCTCGCTGCTGGACCAGCGGATCGCTCAGCTCGCGGTCGAGGGTCAGGACCCGGGCGCACAGGCCAGCGCGCGCAAGCTCATCGGCGTGCGGTACCGCCAGACGCTGGCCGAGTTCCGGATGGATCTGTCTGAGGGCGCCGGCGCGGTGGTCAACCCGCAGGTGCACGACTTCCTCAACACCCGCTGCCTGACGATCGCCGGCGGCACTGAGCAGATCCTGCTGACCATGGCGGGAGAGAGGCTGCTCGGCCTGCCCCGCTGACCCGTGTTACTCGAACGTCGTCTGCGCGCATGCGCTGGGCGTCGTGAGGTTCACCCCGCCGTAGACCACCTGGATCTGCGAGCACACGATGAACTGCGAGCCCTTGGCCGGCTGCCCGGTGGTCCACTCGGTCGGCACCGAGTCACCGTCGGTGGTGAAGCGCTCGATCGGCCCGCCGCCGAAGTAGGTCACCGACACCTCGACATCGCGCAGCGATTTCAGCATGCGTGACAGTACGTTCTCGTGGTTGGCCCCCTTGAGTTCACGCGGGGTGCCCGCCGGCGCGCTGTACCAGGCTTCCTGCCAGACGTTCTGCGAGTCGCTGCGCAGTGTGATGGTCTGACGCGCCCAGGTGTCACCGGGGAAACCGGTCGGCCCGTTGGGGGTGAGCAGATTCGCCGTGGTCCGGTAGAAGCACCTGTTCTGCGCCGCTTCGCAGTTCGCGGTGACGTGCATTTCGATCTGTGTGGCCGGGTCGACGTGAATCGAGGACATCGAGGTGTTGGACGCGGCCGTCGCCGTCGGAGGGTGGGCGAAAGCCAACGCCGCCAGCGCGACCGCACTTGCCGCTGCGAGCCGGTTCATCGTGATGAAGGTAATCCCCCTGCTACTCGTCATAGGTGACTTCGACCGAATCCGAGCGCGGATGCGCCTGGCAGGCCAGGATCAGGCCCTCGTCGAGGTCCTGCTGTTCCAGGACGTCATTGACCTCCATCTCGGTGTCGCCGGACTTCTTCACCACCGCGCAGGCGCCGCAGTGCCCTTCGCGGCAGGAGAACGGCGCGTCGAGGCCCTTGTCCAGCAGCACGTCGAGCAGTTTTGCCCGGCGCGGCCAGGACACCTCGTGGGTTTGTCCGTCCAGCGTCACGACCGCCGTCGCGGGCCCCTCGTCGCTGTCGTCGGGTTCGAGTTTCACCGCCGCGAACGGGTCGGATTCCAGCGACTTGAACACCTCGATGTGGATGCGCTCGGCGGGCAGGCCCGCCGTCGTCAGGGCCTCCTCGGCGGCGGCCATGAATGGACCGGGGCCGCAGATGAACGCCTCGCGGGAGGTGTAGGGGGCGAACAGCTCAGCCAGGGCGGACACGCTCGGAAGACCCTGGACCGACTCCAGCCAGTGGATCGCGGTCAGCCGGTCCGGGTACTTGCCCGCCAGATCACGCAGTGCCTCGGCGAAGATCACGGACTGCTCGTCGCGATTGGCATAGACCAGCGTGACCTTGCCGCTGCCCTCGGACAGGGCCGATTTCAGGATCGCCAGCATCGGGGTGATGCCGCTACCGGCCGCGAGGAGCAGAAAGTCGGTGTCCAAATTCTTCGGCACGAAAGTGCCCGACGGGGCCAGCACGTGGATCTTCATTCCGGCATGGGCGTTGTCGCACAACCAGTTCGACGCGTACCCGTTGGCGGTGCGTTTGACCGTGACGGTCAACGGGTCGCCGGTGAACGGTGAGCTGCACAGCGAGTAGCAGCGGGCCACCGACCCGGTGCGGTCACTGGGCACCCGCAGGGTGAGGAACTGCCCCGGCGAATACCGGAGTTTCTCCGGCGCAACGGGAGCGTCGGCGGGGGATTTGAACACCAGCGAGCGCGCGTCCGGCGTCTCGTCGATGACGTCGGCGATCTCCAGCTCGAGCACATGCGCGCCCAGCGGTTCGTCGGCGGCTACGTCCGTCACAAGATGAGCCCTCTCTTCGCGCCGCGATCGGTCATAACTAGAACAGGTTACAGAAATGCATGTGCGCAGGTCCAGCCGCTGCAGGACACCGCTACTCGACACAAATCGTAACGTGTTCTAATCTCTTGTAGGTTACTTCGCACGCCTCGGGAGGCACACCAGTGACGTCCATTGAACAGCGCGACGCGCAGTCGGTTCTCGCCGGTATCGACGACCTGCTGCCGCGGATCGCCAAGCGTTCCCAAGCCGCTGAAGAGTTGCGCCGACTGCCCGACGAGACCGTGACCGAGCTCGATGAGGTCGGTTTTTTCAAGCTGCTCCAGCCCGAGCAGTGGGGCGGCCTGCAGTGTGATCCCACGATCTTCTACGAGGCCGTCCGACGTATCGCGAGCGCGTGCGGATCCACCGGCTGGGTGTCGTCGATCATCGGGGTGCACAACTGGCATCTGGCGTTGTTCGACCAGCAGGCCCAGGAAGACGTGTGGGGAAGTGATCCGACGGTGCGTGTGTCGTCGTCGTACGCGCCGATGGGTGCGGGCACCGTCGTCGACGGCGGCTACCTGGTCAGCGGGGCCTGGCAGTGGTCATCGGGTTGTGACCATGCCACCTGGGCATTCCTCGGCGGACCGGTGATCAAGGACGGCAAGCCGGTCGACTTCGGCAGCTTCCTGATCCCGCGCACCGACTACCGCATCGACGACGTCTGGAACGTTGTCGGCCTGAAGGCCACCGGTAGCAACACCGTGGTGGTCAAGGACGTCTTCGTCCCGCGCCACCGGTTCCTGTCGTACAAGGCGATGAACGACGGCACCGCGGGCGGCTACCGGACGAACACGGCGCCGGTGTACAAGATGCCTTGGGGCACAATGCATCCCACGACTATCAGCGCCCCGATCATGGGAATGGCCTACGGCGCCTACGAAGCCCACGTCGAGCACCAGGGCAAGCGTGTCCGCGCGGCGTTCGCCGGGGAGAAGTCCAAGGACGACCCGTTCGCGAAGATCCGCATCGCCGAGGCCGCCAGCGACATCGACGCCGGCTGGCGTCAGCTGATCGGCAACGTCCGCGACGAGTATCGGCTACTCCAGGCCGGCGAGGAGATCCCGTTCTCGTTACGTGCGGCGGCCCGGCGCGACCAGGTCCGTGCCACCGCACGTGCGATCGCGTCGATCGACCTGCTGTTCGAGGCCTCCGGTGCCACCGCGCTGCAGCTCGATCAGCCCGTGCAGCGGTTCTGGCGTGACGCCCACGCCGGCCGGGTGCACGCGGCCAACGAGCCCGAGCGCGCGTACCTGATCTTCGGCAACGACGCGTTCGGCCTGCCGCCGCAGGACACGATGGTGTGATGACGTCATTCGCCGCGGAAGCTGCTCAGCAGCAGGAGATCACGTTCGAGTCGACCTCGCGCTACGCACAGGTCCGTGAGGACATGCGCCTGCATTACCACGAGGCCGGCGCCGTGCACCGCGAGACGGCAGGCACGGTCGTGCTGTTGCACGGCGGGGGTCCGGGTGCGTCGAGCTGGTCGAACTTCTCGAAGAACATCCCGGTGCTCGCCCAGCACTTTCACGTGCTGGCCGTCGACCAGCCCGGCTACGGGCACTCCGACAAGCACACCGAGCACGAGCAGTACAACCGTTACAGCGCGACCGCGCTGCTGAACCTGTTCGACCATCTCGGTATCGAACGCGCTGCGCTGGTGGGTAATTCGCTCGGCGGTGGCACCGCTGTGCGGTTCGCGCTGGACAACCCCAAGCGGGCCGGCCGGCTGGTGCTGATGGGTCCCGGGGGCCTGAGTGTCAACCTGTTCGCGCCGGACCCGACCGAAGGCGTGAAGCTGCTCGGCAAGTTCGCCGCCGAACCGACGCGGGAGAACATCGAGAAGTTCCTGCGCATCATGGTCTGGGACCAGAGCCTGATCACCCCCGAACTGGTCGAGGAGCGGTTCCGGATCGCGAGCACGCCGGAATCGCTGGCCGCGACCAAGGCGATGGGAAAGTCGTTCGCCGGGGCTGATTTCGAGTTGGGCATGATGTGGCGCGACGTGTACAAGCTGCGTCAACGGGTGCTGCTGATCTGGGGTCGCGAGGACCGGGTCAACCCGCTCGATGGCGCTCTGGTGGCGCTCAAGCAGATTCCGCGGGTGCAACTGCACGTGTTCGGCCAGTGCGGCCACTGGGCGCAACTGGAGAAGTTCGACGAGTTCAACAAGCTGACCATCGACTTTCTCAACGGCGGAGCCAAGGAGGCAAAGTCATGAGCATCCGTTCCCTGGGCTACCTGCGCATTGAGTCCACCGATGTCGCTGCTTGGCGCGAGTACGGCCTCAAGGTGCTCGGCATGGTGGAGGGTTCCGGGAGCACCGAGGGTGCCCTGTACCTGCGCATGGACGAGTTTCCGGCGCGTCTGGTGATCGTGCCCGGTGAGCACGACCGGCTGCTGGTCTCCGGCTGGGAAACGGCGAACGCCGCGCAGCTGCAGGACATCCGGAAGAGGCTGGAGATCGAGGGCACTCCGTACAAGGAGGCCACGGCCGCCGAGCTGGCCGAGCGGCGAGTCGACGAGATGATCACCTTCGACGACCCGTCGGGCAACACCCTGGAGGTGTTCCACGGGGTCGCGCTGGAGCACCGTCGGGTGGTCAGCCCGTACGGCCACAACTTCGTCACCGAAGAGCAGGGACTCGGCCATGTCGTGCTGACCACCCGGGACGACGCCGAGACGCTGCGCTTCTACCGCGACGTGTTGGGCTTCTACTTGCGCGACTCGATGAAACTCCCGCCGCAACTGGTGGGCCGGCCCGCAGACGGAGCGCCTGCGTGGCTGCGCTTCCTCGGGGTGAATCCACGTCACCACAGCCTGGCGTTCATGCCGGGTGAAACGCCCAGTGGCATCGTGCATCTGATGGTCGAGGTGGAGAACTCCGACGACGTCGGCCTGTGCCTGGACCGCGCCCTGCGGCGCAAGGTGAAGATGTCGGCCACCCTGGGGCGTCACGTCAACGACAAGATGCTGTCCTTCTACATGAAGACCCCCGGCGGGTTCGACATCGAATTCGGTTGTGAAGGGCTCGAAGTCGACGACAGCAACTGGGTCGCTCGGGAGAGCACCGCCGTCTCGCTGTGGGGCCACGACTTCAGCGTGGGTTTCAAGGACTAGTGTCGAGCGCTGACGCGGGAGATCAAGCACCGGTGTCCGAGCCTGCGATCGACCCCCGCACCTTCCGTAATGTGCTCGGCCAGTTCTGCACGGGTATCACGGTGATCACGACGGTGCACGAGGACCAGCCCGTTGGTTTCGCCTGCCAGTCGTTCGCGGCGCTGTCGCTGGATCCGCCGCTGGTGCTGTTCTGCCCGACGAAACTCTCGCGTTCGTGGGCGGCGATCGAGGCCAGCGGCCGGTTCTGCGTCAACGTCCTGCACGAGGACCAGCAGCACGTGTCGGCCCGTTTCGGGTCCCGGGAGCCGGACAAGTTCGCCGGCATGGACTGGACGCCGTCCGAGCTCGGCTCGCCGGTCATCACCGGCAATCTTGCCCACATCGACTGCACAGTGCACTCGGTGCACGACGGCGGTGACCATTTCGTGGTGTTCGGCGCCGTGCACTCACTGTCGGACATCCCGACCAAGAAGCCGCGGCCGCTGCTCTTCTACCAGGGGCAGTACACCGGTATCGAGCCCGAGAAGAACACCCCGGCCGACTGGCGCAACGACCTTGAAGCGTTCCTGACCGCCACCACCGACGACACCTGGCTCTAGGCCGACCGCTGCGCCGCGCGGATGAATCACACGCATGTGATTCATCCACACTGGGGATAACACCTGTGGATAACTCCCCGGTCGACGTCAGCCCCGGCCGAGCAGCACATCGTGCTGCTCACGCACCCGGTCCCGGATCGCGTCGACGACCGCGGCGACTTCGGGACGACGCAGTGTCTCGGCCCTGGTGACCAGCCAATAGGCGAGCCTGATCGACACGTGGTCGGGCAGCACGCGCACCAGGTCGGGGTGCCGGTCGGCCATGAAGCACGGCAGTAGACCCAGACCGGCTGACGCCCGGGTGGCCTCGACGTGCACGAACACGTTGGTCGACGTGACCGACTCCCTCATGGTCGACGGGGCGAAGCTCGTCGCGAGGTCCAGGTCGTCGACCTGCAGCATCGAATCGATGAAATAGATGAGTGGGAAGTGCTGCAGGTGGTCCACGTCGGTCGGCCCGCCGTGCTCGGTCAGGTAGTCGCGAGAGCCGTACAGGCCCAGGCAGTAGTCGCCGAGCCGCAGTGCCTCGGCTCGGTGGACCTTGGGCTCGCCGACCACCACCTCGATGTCCATTCCCGACCGTTGCTGGGTCGCGCGGCGGGTGGTGGCCACGATCTCGACGGCGACTTTCGGGTGGCTGCGCTGCACCGTGGCGGCGGCCGGCGCCGCGATGTAGGCAGAGAACCCGTCGGTGGCCGAGATCCGCACCACCCCTTCCAGTGCCCGCCGTCCGGTCGCGTCTGTGGCCAGCGACCGCACCGCGTTCTCGACGGCCTCAGCCGCAGCGAGTGCTTCCCGGCCCAGGTCGGTGAGCTCCCAGCCGCCGCCGACCCGCGCCAGCACCCGCCCGCCCATGGCACGCTCCAGAGCGGCGATCCGGCGGCTGATCGTGGTGTGGTTGAGTCCGAGTTCGTCGGCCGCCGTCGTGTACCGGCCGGTCCGGCCGACCGCCAGCAGGACCAGCAGGTCGTCGGCACTGGGGCGACGGGCGGGCGACGGCATCTCTGCATTTTCGCAGATGCGTGGTGCGGTTTTGGCCATTGCTGGGCGGGGTAGCTGCATGAATACTCACTGTCGTCTGTGGTGGCCATCACAAGGGAGGGGTGTGCGATGAGCACGCAACAAAACGGGACGCCGGACCAGACGGGTTCGATCACGACGGGGCTCAAACGGGTGGTCGTCGCCTCCATGGCCGGCACGGTCGTCGAGTGGTACGAGTTCTTCCTGTACGCCACCGCGGCGACCCTGGTGTTCAACAAGGTGTTCTTCGCCGAGGGCACGAGCGAGGCGGCCGGGCTCATCGCCGCGCTGTTGACCTACGCCGTCGGATTCGTCGCGCGACCGCTGGGCGGCATCGTGTTCGGGCACTTCGGCGACAAGTACGGCCGCAAGAAGCTGTTGCAGTTCGCGATCCTGCTCGTCGGTGCCGTGACTTTCCTGATGGGCTGTCTGCCCACCTACGCTCAGATCGGGGTGTGGGCGCCGATCCTGCTGGTTGCTCTGCGATTTCTGCAGGGCTTCGCGGTCGGCGGAGAATGGGGTGGAGCGGTCCTGCTCGTCGCCGAACACAGCCCGAACAAGGAACGCGCGTTCTGGTCCAGTTGGCCGCAGGCGGCCGTGCCGGTCGGCAACATGCTGGCGACCGTCGTGTTGCTGGTGCTGACCGGGGTGCTGTCCGAGGAGGCGTTCCTGTCCTGGGGCTGGCGTGTGGCGTTCTGGCTGTCGGCGGTGGTGGTGCTGATCGGGTACTACATCCGGACCAAGGTCACCGACGCGCCCATCTTCGTCGCCGCGCAGGAAGAGGTCGAGCGGGTCAAGTCCGTGTCCTACGGCGTGGTCGAGGTGCTCAAGCGTTACCCCCGCGGCGTTTTCACCGCGATGGGACTGCGCTTTGCGGAGAACATCATGTACTACCTCGTGGTGACGTTCTCCATCGTCTACCTGAAGACCCACGTGGGCACTGACACCAGCGACATCCTCTGGTACCTGCTGGCGGCGCACGCGGTGCACTTCATCGTGGTTCCTCAGGTGGGTCGACTGGCCGACCGGTACGGGCGGCGGCCGGTGTACATCGTTGGCGCGACTCTGGCGGCCACGTGGGGCTTTTTCGCGTTCCCGATGATGAACACCGGCGACTATCTGATGATCATGGGAGCGGTCATCCTCGGCCTGATCATCCACGCCCTGATGTACGCTCCCCAGCCGGCGATCATGGCCGAGATGTTCCCGACCAGGATGCGGTATTCGGGTGTGTCCCTTGGTTATCAGGTGACATCCATCGTCGCCGGTTCGCTGGCACCGGCGATCGCCACCTGGCTGCTCGACAGGTTCGGCACCTGGGTGCCCATCGCCATCTACCTGGCCGGCGCCGCGGTGATCACGCTCGTCGCGGCGTGGTTCACCCGGGAGACCAATGGCATCGATCTGCACTCGCTCGACGAAGCCGACCGCGAACAGCTGGCCAAGGCGGGGCTGGTATGAGTGAGCGCAGTGGCCGCACCGCGCTGGTCACCGGCGGCGCGGGCGGCATCGGCGCCGCATGCGCGCGGGCGCTGGCCGATCAGGGCGTCACGGTCACCGTGGCCGACATCGACGACGCCGGCGCCAAGGCCGTCGCAGAGGAGATCGGCGGAACCGCCTGGGCGCTAGACCTTCTCGACGTCGACGCGCTGGCGAACCTGGCGTTGGACGTCGACATCCTGGTCAACAACGCCGGCATACAGAACATCAATCCGATCACCGAGTTCCCTCCCGACAAATTTCGCGCGATGTTGACGTTGATGGTCGAGGCGCCGTTCCTCTTGATCCGGGCCGCGCTTCCGCACATGTACCGCAACGAGTTCGGGCGTGTCATCAACATCTCGTCGATCCACGGGCTGCGTGCATCGCCGTTCAAGGTCGCCTACGTGACCGCCAAGCACGCGCTGGAAGGTCTGTCGAAGGTGACGGCGCTGGAGGGCGGTCCGCACGGCGTCACGAGCAACTGCATCAACCCCGGCTATGTGCGCACCCCACTGGTGACCAAGCAGATCGCCGACCAGGCCAGGACCCACAACATCGGTGAAGAACAGGTGGTATCTGACATCCTGCTCAAGGAGAGCGCAGTGAAGCGTCTCGTCGAGCCGGAGGAGGTTGGTGCGTTGGTCGCATGGCTGGCATCGCCCGTGGCGGGCATGGTAACCGGAGCGTCGTACACGATGGACGGCGGATGGAGCGCGCGGTGACGGTGACGACCGATGCGGCGCAGTGGGAACCCACCGACGAGGACATCGCCCGGGCGCAGGTCACGGCGTTCACGCGATTCGTCGAGCAGCGCACCGGACGGACCTTCGCCGACTACCACGCGCTGTGGCAGTGGTCGGTCGACGACATCGAGGCATTCTGGGGTGCGCTGTGGGACTACTTCGACCTCGGTGAGCACCACGGTGTGCTCGAAGGCTCGGAGATGCCCGGCGCCAGATGGTTTCCGGGCACCTCGCTGAATTACGTCGACCAGGTCGTGCGCAACGCGCGTACCGATCGGCCGGCAATCATCCACGTCAGTGAGGACGGGCCCGACCGCGAGGTGTCGTGGGCCGAACTGCTGGGACGCACCACGGCATTCGCCGAGCGATTGCGGGCCGTCGGGGTCGGGGCCGGGGACCGTGTGGTGGGCTACCTGCCCAATATCCCCGAGGCGGTGATCGCGTTCCTCGCGACGGCCAGCGTCGGCGCGGTGTGGAGTGCTTGCGGTCAGGACTACTCCGCCAAGGCCGCGTTGGACCGGCTGGGCCAGCTGGAGCCGAAGGTGCTGGTCGCGGCAGACGGCTACGTGTTCGGCGGGAAGTACCGCGACAAGCGCGACGACGTGCAGGCCGTGGCCGCCGGTCTCCCGACATTGGAGGCGACGTTCTCCGCCGCAGATCTCGCCGAACGCAGCGACGGTGCGCTCGACCCGGTCGCTGTGCCGTTCGAGCATCCGCTGTGGATCCTGTTCTCCTCCGGCACCACCGGTCTGCCGAAGGGCATCATGCACGGCCACGGCGGGGTGGTGCTCGAACATCTCAAAGCCGTGGCGCTGCAGTCGGACATCGGGCGCGACGACACCTTCTTCTGGTACACGAGCCCGAGCTGGATGATGTGGAACTTCCAGGTCGCGGGGCTGCTGGTGGGTGCGACCATCGTCTGTTACGAGGGCAGTCCGAACGTGCCGCAACCAGATTCATTGTGGGACATCGCCGCCCGAGTTCGAGCCACCGTGCTCGGCACCAGCCCCGGTTACGTTCTCGGCTGCATCAAGGCCGATGTCCAACCAGGTCGCACGCACGATCTTTCGGCACTGCGATGCGTGGGGATCACCGGTTCCTCGCTTCCGCCGTCGTCGTCGCTGTGGCTGCGCGATCACGTGGGCGCGCAGGTCGCCTCGATCAGTGGCGGCACCGACGTGGTGTCGGCGTTCATCGGCGGCGTCCGCACCGTGCCGGTGTGGCCGGGCGAGCTGTCGGCCCCGTATCTCGGTGTCGCGCTTGACGCATGGGACGAATCGGGACACCCGGTGCGAGGTGAGGTCGGAGAGCTCGTCGTGACCAAGCCGATGCCGTCGATGCCGGTCGCGTTCTGGAACGACCCCGACGGAAGCCGCTACCGCGCAGCCTATTTCGACACCTTCCCGGGCGTGTGGCGGCACGGTGACTGGATCACCCTCACCGAGCACGGCAGCGTGATCGTGCACGGCCGTTCCGATTCCACCCTCAACCGCAATGGCATCCGGATGGGCAGCGCCGACATCTACCAGGCCGTCGAGAGCCTTCCTGAGGTGGCCGAAGCACTGGTGATCGGTGCCGAGCAAGCCGACGGCGGGTACTGGATGCCGCTGTTCGTCGTGCTCGCCGAGGGCGTCGAACTCACGGACTCCCTGCGTGAACGCATCAACGGCATCATTCGCACCGAGGTGTCGCCGCGTCACGTTCCCGACGAGATCATCGTCGCGCCGGCGATTCCGCACACTCGCACCGGAAAGAAGCTCGAGGTCCCGATCAAGAAGCTGTTCCAGGGCGGGGACCCGGCGAAGGTCGTCGAGCGCAGCGCGGTCGATGACCCCGCGTTGCTCGACTGGTATGTCAGGCGGCGTCGAAGGTGATGAGGTCGATGGTGAGTTTGCCTTCGAGGAGGCTGAGGCGGCGGCGGACCGGTGGGCCGGGTAGTTGGGGTGCGCTGGTGCGGTAGATCGCTGCGGTGGGGGTGGTGAATTCGGCGGTGTGCTCACCGTCGGTGTCGGTGGTGTTGACCTGCCAGCCGGGGGCTTCTTTGGCGTAATTGCAGGCCTCGCACATCCCGAGCCCGTTGCGCGCGCTGGTCGGCCCGCCGGCCCGATCGGGTATGGCGTGGTCGTGGTGGCGGATCACGGCGTTGCAGTACGGGGTGCGGCAGGTGCGGTCGCGGCGCTCGAGCAGCTGCGCCAACCCTTTCGGGAAGATCCGGGCCCTGGATTCCATCGCCACCAACTGCCCACTGTCGGGATGGCGGTAGAGCCGGCGCAGGGTGGCTTTGGGTTGGGCATCAGCAACCGCATCGGCGGTCAGGGCCCGGCAGAACCCGGCCGGGACCGGGCCGTACCCGTCCAGCCAGCCCAGCTCGTCGTCATCACCGGCCAGGGTGGTATCGGCCATCACCAGATTCAGTGCGATCGGCACCGGCCCGGCAGCGGGATGCCCGGTGACGCGTTCATAGATCGTCTCGGCCATCACCTGCCCGCGCGGGCGCCCGTCCCCGCTGGTGTCGGCGGCCCGCCGGCAGGCCGCATACAGCCCGACCCCCTGGGCCAGCGGCAGCCGCACCGTGACATAGACCATGGTGTGGGGGGCCGGCCGGCACGACACCGCACAATCGGCGGCGGCTTTGTCTGAACGTGCCACCACCGCGGCGGCGTCCAGGCGGGCGGTGATCTTCTTGGCCTCGGCCTCCACGCGGCGGTTGCCCCACCCCGTCAACCGCGACGGATCGGCACACAGTTCTTCATCGAGTTGGCGGCGATGCTGCACCGACAGGCAGGCGGATTCCCGCACGATCAGGGTGGCCCGCCATTCCGAGAGCGCCCCGCACGCCAGCGCGGCCAACGTGTAGGGCATCTCCTCGACCAGGGCCTGGGCGAACCCGAGATGGCGGCCCCCGCACACCGGGGCATCACGGCGGGCCAACGCGATCTCAGAGGCCAACCCTTTCCCGCGCCGCTCGGCGCGGATCCCGGCGGCGTCCTCGGCGGCGCGGCGTTTGGCCGCCCACAACGCGGTCGCGCGGGCCTGGGCGGCGGCGGCGGCCGACTTCAGCGCCTCACACCGCTCGACCACCGCCCGCAACTCGGCCTGCGACGCCCCCTCATCAACATCGAAATCGACATCGAACACACTTTCGAACATAAACCCGACGCTACCCCGCGCCTCTGACAACCCCGCCCCACCAACCGAAATCCGCTGATCTATCGCAAGGTCAGCGGCGCTGCCATCTCATATTGATCGCGAACGTGTGGTGTTGGGTCGGCCTCGTATCGCGCGCGGCCTGCGCTCGACCACGGCGGTGGTGCGTCCTGCCTGGAGAGCACCCAGGCCGCCTGCCGCGCCGCACCGAGCGCCACATACTCGGCAGGCGCCGGTACATCCACCGCCGCACCCAGCACTGCCGGTGCGATCTGCCGGACCGCCTCTGATCGGGCCGCGCCTCCCACGAGGATGATGCGCTGCGCATCGACTCCCTGTTCACGGATCTTGTCCATGCAGAAGGCAATCGAGCAGAGCAATCCTTCGACGGCGGCACGGGCGATGTTGGCGGAGCTGAAGTTACGCGTCGTGACGCCGTGGAGGGCGCCGGTGGCGTCAGGCAGATTAGGGGAGCGTTCGCCCTCGAAGTAGGGCACCAGAACCAAGCCTTCGGCGCCGGCAGGCGCCGACAGTGCGAGCCGGTCGAACTCGTCGAACTCCACCCGCAGCATGTTCGCGACCGCGGCCAGTACCGGCGCGCCGTTGAGGGTGCACACCAACGGCAGCTGGCGTCCGGTCGCGTCGGCGAAGCCGGCGACTATCCCCTCGGGATCCCGCGCACCGACGGAACCCACCGCGCTCACCACGCCCGATGTCCCGAGGGACACCACACAGTCGCCCGTAGACGCCCCCAAACCCAGTGCGGCAGCGGCGTTGTCGCCTGCTCCCGGTCCCAGGGTGAAGCCCCGCGGCGACGTGCCCGCCGGTGCGGAAGGTCCCAACACCTGGGGCACCATCGGCCGCCGTCCCCGCAGCGCAAGCTCGAGCAGGTCGTGGTGATATGTGTCGGTCCGAGCCGAGAAGTACCCTGTCCCGCTGGCATCGCTGCGGTCGGTGTGCAGGTCGGCGATCTCCGATGAGCCGCGCAGCCGCCACGTCAGCCAGTCATGGGGTAGGCACACCGCCGCGGTGGCCTCGGCATGGCGCGGTTCGTGATCGGCCAGCCACCGCAGCTTGGCCGCGGTGATGGCAGCCACCGGAACGACGCCGACCCGCTCGGCCCATGCCGCGGCACGACCCAGCTCGTCGATGAGTTGCGCCGCAGCGCCCGCGGATCGGGTGTCATTCCACAGCAACGCGTCTCGGACCACCCGGCCGGCGTCGTCCAGGCAGATCATGCCGTGCTGCTGTGCCCCCACAGAGACTGCGTCCACGTCGTCGAGTCCGCCCGCAGCGGTGATCGCGTCTTGCAGTGCGCCCCACCACAACTCGGGATCGACCTCGGTGCCGCCGGGGTGCGGCGTCGTCGCCCAGCGCACCGGCCGGCCTGTGGCGGCGTCGCAGACGACCACCTTGCACGATTGCGTCGATGAGTCGACTCCGGCGACGAGCGTCATGTCAGCACCGTCCCGGGTCGGCGAGTGCAGGGGCGAAAGCCAGCCCGGCCACCCTGATGACCAAGGTGTCCGCACCCAGCGTGGCGGGGACGACGCGCACCAGATCCCGCGGCGCCGCCATGGAACGGCGCGGGTCCGTCGAGATCGGCGAACAGTCCTGCCAGCCGCCTCTGGACCACCTAGGTCTCCAGGCATCCCACGCTGCCGCAGTGACATTGCCTGCTGCCGTCGACTCCAAGCCGTCACGGATGCGGCCGATCGCCTGGTCGGCGGTTCGCACGGTTTCCGAAGGGCTCGGCACCTGGGCGTTCGGTATCCGCACCGCCTCACGGACGACGCCGCCCATGGACACCACACCCATCGTGATGGCGTCCACTTCGCGGGCCACTGACAGCGCAAGTAGTGAATCAGTCGGCCGCACAACAGGACTGGGGCGACCGACCTGAGACGGCGGCGGTGCCGGCGACTCTTCGACCAGATCGCGAGCGATCAGCTCTTCGACGAGGTCCTTGGTGATGGAGCGCGACAGTCGGGTGTGACGGGTCAATTCGGCTCGGCTGACGCAGCGCCGACGATCCACCAGCGTGAGCACCCTGGACAGGTTGCGGCGGCGGACGTCGTCGGTGTTGGTGCCCGCCGTCGCGGTCCGCGGGCTTCGCTCGTCTCTGACCCCGCGATACCCCTTCGTATCAAGCCTTGGCACTGGCGCAGACCACCTCTTATGTTCGCACGGGAAACAAAAACCAGCTCCTGTTGTTGGGAGCCTCCCGATGACTGTATTGCAGTCCAGCGTCCCGCGTTCGAAGCGCCGCCCCCAGCGTGCGGAAAAGATCTCCTTCGGGACTTGGCAAGCGCATCGGCGCCCGCAGCCGCGCCGAAGTGGGTGCCCGACCCGACCCGCACGACGATCAGGTGACCCCCCACCGCTTATCTTCCGCACGTCCTCTACCACGACCGGTGCTGTCGAAACCGGCGTCGTCGCCGTCCTCGCCTCGGCCGCCGCCTGTGGGGTCCTCGAAGGGTAATCGGCGATCGACGGTTCCAACGACTGGTGGCCACTGACGCCCGTCCAGTGCGACGACGACGACACCCTCATCTAGGGCCCCGCCCGCTGTGTCGATGCCGACGCTGCTCGATCCCGCGTCGACGAGGAGATCCCCCAGCTGCGCCGCCACCTTGAATGACGTCAGGCTTGCTGTGTCAGGGTCTGTGTGAGCCTTCGGCCGGGCGCCTCGATCTTGATTCGTGCCAAGCGTGTAGCGCTCTGGTAGACACGGACGCCATGCGGACACCTGGGATGTGGAATCAGATTCCGTCGGTGCTCGTAGCGCCGACCACATCGTGCAGGACACCGCAGAGAGTGTCCGCCCAGGCTCGATCATCTTGCTGCATGTTATGGCTGAAGGCCGCGCTGCGTCACGCGCTGCCGTGCCGGACATCATTGACCGGTTGCAGTCCGACGGCTACCGATTTATCACCGTCAGTGAACTGCTCGCGCTTAAGCCGCCGGGCCAGATGTACTCCTCGGTGTAGACCGGGCCGGGTCGCCGCCATCATCATCAGCGGGCGGGCCGGTACACCTTCGACCGGATGCTGCCGGACCGCCCCCGTGCGATCCTCGCGGTCGGGTCTGGGCGGCGCGCTGGTCGTGGCAGCGCGGAAACACCTGATGGACAGCGATTTCCATGTAGCGACGCTGTTGGGCATGGAACGCATCGAAGGTGCCAGGTTCTATGAATCCGACGGGCGGCACTCGACGGCGCGGCACGCGTCGAGGTCATCGGCGATACATCCGTCAGAGAGGTTCGGTACGGCCGCGAGCTCGACTGACTCCGCGGGTCGCCACCCCCGATACCGCCACGACCGCCGCCAGCCCGATGAAGCCCCACGGCACCCCGGCCGCCGCGGCGATGGCCGCCACCATGAGAGGGCCCGCCGCGTCGCCGCATTCACGGCCGACCTCGGCGGCCCCCATGGTCTGGCCCAGCCGCTCCTGCGGTGTCGACCGCGCCAGCATGGTGAACGCCAGCGGAGTGATCAGCCCGCACCCGGCGCCGATGACCACCGCGGCGCACAGAAGGCCCGCCATACCGGGGATCAATGCGGTCGCCAAACCCACCGCGGTGACCGCAATCCCGGTGGTGATGCCCCCGGTGACGGTGATGCGCCCGGCGTCCAGAGCCCGTCCGGCGGCGGGCTGCACCATCGCGGTGGTAAGGGCCAGCACCGAGACGACAGCCCCGGTGACGACCGGTGACAGCCCGGCCGCAGTGCCCAACACCGGCAGGAACCCGACCCCGACCGATAACGCCGCAGTGGCGGCTGCCAGCGCGAGTGTCGGTGTCACGAACGATGATTCGGAGAAGCGGCGCACCGTGTCGAGTAGGGTCTGCCGGGGCCGCGGCAGCGGCGTCACCACCGGCACCGCGACGGCGGCCCACACCGCGACGCCAGCCGCCAATACGGCCATCACGGCGAACAACGAGCGCATACCGCCCAGCGCGACGATGACACCGCCGAGCAGCGGCCCCAGGGTGTAGCCGACGGATTTGTACGAGCCGTAGGTGCCGAACGCGCCGCCGTGTCCGCCGGGCGGGGCGAGCATCGCCACGAGCGCCGACGCGGCGGGGGAGAACGCCGCCGCGCCGATACCCTGGCCGAACCGTCCCGCCCACAGCCATGCGGTGTCGTCGGCCACCGCGTAGGCCGCCGAGGCCGTCGCGAACATCACCAGACCGGCGATCAGCACCTTGCGCGCCCCGATCCGATCGGCCAGCGAGCCGAACACCGGTTTGAGCACCACTTCGGCACCGTCGTAGATCGCCAGGAGCGCACCGAGCGTCAGCAGCGAAGCCGCTGTACCCGTCGTGGTGGTGCCGAGGGTGCCCGCGACGGCGTGCGCGCCGAACGCGGTCGTGAAACCGGCGGCCAGCAGCGGCGCCCGCGCAGTTGCGGGCCTCAGGCCAGCCATGCCCCGATGCGGCGCAGCGCCTCGTCGAGGTCCGAGGACGGACCGGCGAACGACAGTCGCACGAAGGCTCCGCCGCGCACGGTGTCGAAGTCGACTCCCGGCGCGATCGCAACCCCGGTGTCGTCCAACAACTTCGAACAGAACGACAACGAGTCGGTGGTCAGATCAGACACGTCGGCGTACACGTAGAAAGCGCCGTCGGCAGGGGCCAGCCGGTCGATGCCGATCTTGGGTAGACCGTCCAGCAACAGCGCGCGGTTGGCGGCGTAGCCGTGCAGCAGCGATTCGGCTTCGACGACGGCTTCGGGAGTGAACGCCGACACGGCGGCGATCTGCGGCAGTGCGGGTGGGCAGATGGTGAAGTTGCCGGTCAGGCGGTCCACCGCACGTTTGAGCTCGTCCGGTACGAGCAGCCAACCGAGGCGCCACCCCGTCATCGCGAAGTACTTCGAGAAACTGTTCACCACAACGGATTCCCGGGAGGTCTGCCATGCGCAGCTGGTCTGCGCCGCACCCGGATAGACCAGCCCGTGGTACACCTCATCGCTGATCAGGCGCACCCCCGAAGACTCGCACCACGACGCGATCGCCGCGAGTTCCTCGGGCGCGATCACCGTGCCGGTCGGGTTGGCCGGGCTGGCCACGATGACGCCGGCCACCGGAGGAGCGAGGTCCTGCAGCATCTGCAGCGTCGGCTGGAACCGCGTCTCGGGCCCACAGGGCAGCTCGACGACCTCGCAGCCCAGCGCCGACAGGATGTTGCGGTAACACGGGTAGCCGGGGCTGGCGATGGCAACCCGGTCCCCTGCGTCGAAGCAGGCCAGAAACGCCAGCAGGAACCCGCCCGACGACCCGGTCGTCACCACGACGTCGCCGGGATCGACCGCGAGTCCGTGCCGCGTCGAGTACGAATCGGCGATGGCGGCGCGCAGCTCAGGAATGCCCAGCGCGACGGTGTAGCCGAGATCGTTGCGGTGCAACGCCGCGACGGCCGCGTCGCGGACCGCCGACGGAGCCCCGGCGCTGGGCTGGCCGGCCGACAGATTCACCAGGTCACCATGGGTGCGCTGGCGTTCGGCTGCGGCCAGCCACACGTCCATCACATAGAAGGGCGGGATACCCGATCGCAGCGAAGGAGTCACCTCGCCAGGCTAGAACACCTCGGCTTCGAGCCGGTGGAGCTGCTCCCTCGGCGGTCCCAGCAGCGCGGCACTGCCGTGCGCGCGTTTGAAATACAGCTGGATGTCGCTCTCCCAGGTGATCGCGATGCCGCCGTGCATCTGGACGGCCTCGGCCGCGACCTTGCAGAACGCCTCGCTCGCCGCCAGCCGCGCCAACGTAGCCGCGGCCGGGGTCGGCTCGGACACCGCTTCGTCGACCACGGCCTTGGCCGACTGCACGGCCACGAAGAGGTCGGCCATCCGATGCTTGAGCGCCTGGAAACTGCCGATCGGCCTGCCGAACTGCACGCGGTCCTTGGTGTACTGCACGGTGAGCTCAAGACAGCGGGTCGCGGCGCCGACCTGTTCGGCGGCCAGCAGGATGGCCGCCGTGTCGGCCAGCCCGGGATCGGCACCCAGCGGTGCCGTGTCGCCGGCCTCGACGGAGGCCAGCGGCCGCGTGATGTCCATGGCCACCGCGGGCGTGGCGGTGAACGACGTCCAACGGGTCAGCGTCTGGCCGTCGGCTGCGATCACGACATCGGCGACGTTACCGTTGATCACATACCCGGGGTCGAAGACGACCGTCCCGATCGCCGACCCCTCGGCAAGCCCCTCCAGGAGATCGGCGTCCGGCTCGTCGACCGAGAGCAGCGCCAGTTCCGCGAGCGTGGTGCCGAGCAGCGGCGTCGGCACCAGACCCTTCCCCAGCTCTTCGAGAACTGCTGCGGCATCGCCCAATTCGCCTCCGGCGCCGCCGAGCTCCTCGGGAACCACCAGCGCGGCGGCTCCAACCTGTTCGCAGAGCATCCTCCACAGCGACTCGTCGTAGCCCCGCTCGGACGCGGCGGCGTTGCGGACCGCCTCCGGCGAGGCATGCTTGCCGACGAGCGCGGCGACGGTGTCGCGCAGCAGGTCACGTTCTTCGCTCATTTGGTCAGTGCCTCCAAGACTCGCTGCCGGTGCCATGTCGGGTCGCCCCACGCCGGACGCAGTGCCTGAACCCGCAGCAGCAGCAGCGACAGATCGTGCTCCTGGGTGAAACCGATTGCCCCGTGGGTCTGCAACGACGACCGCGCCGACAGCAGGGCGGCGTCCGCGGCCGCCACCTTGGCAGCGCTCACGTCGCGCGCGGTGTCTGCCGATCCGTCGGCGAGTGACAGTGCCGCGCCGTACACCAGCGGCCGGGCCAGCTCGACGGCGATCAGTACGTCGGCCAGCTTGTGCTTGATGGCCTGATAGGTGCCGATCACCGTGCCGAACTGGCTGCGTTGCTTGGCGTACGCCACCGACGCGTCCAGCATCGCCTGTGCCGCCCCCACCAACAGAGCCGAGGTCGCGAGCGCGCCGAGCTCGAATGCGCGGGACACGTCGGCGGCTTTCGCCTCACCGGACGCGCTGACATCGAACAGCTTCCGGCTCGGGTCCACCGACGCGTGTTCGGCGCCCACCGACGCGTCGCTGACCGAGCCGTCCTCGGCCAGCAGAACGAGCCCCGCGCTGTCGGCGTTCACGGCCCGGGGGACCAGAGGCGGCGCGGCGACGGTGGCGATCAGCTCGCCGGCGGCCAACGCGGAGCTGCGCTCGGCCCAGTCCTCGTGGCCGGCGAGGAGCGCCGGAGCCACCGCGATCGACTCGGCGACTGGTCCCGGCACGTTCCACCGGCCGAGACGCTCCAGTGCCACCACGAGGTCCACCGGATGGGCATCGATGCCGTCGAATCTCTCGGGCACCATCAGCGCGGTCACACCCAGCTCGCCGAGTTGGGTCCATACCTTGCGACCGGGTGTGGTATCGCCGTCACCCCAGGCCCGCACCGCGGCGGGCACATCGGCAGCGCCCAGCGCGGCGTCGATGCTCGCGGCGAAATCGCGCTGCTGTTCGTCGATCTCAAAATTCACGTTCGTCTACTTTCGGGGCAGGCCCAGGAGCCGCTCGGCGATGATGTTGCGCTGGATCTCGTTGGTGCCGGCGTAGATCGGTCCGCCGAGGGCGAAGAGCAGACCCTCGGTCACCGAATCCACGAGCTCACCGTCCGCCCCGCGCAGGTCCAGCGCGGTCTGGTGCAGCGTGACGTCGAGCTCGGACCAGAACACCTTGGTGATCGACGACTCTGCGCCCAGCTCACCGCCGTTACTGACCCGGGTGACGGTGCCGAAAGTGTGCAGGCGGTAGGCCTGCGCCTTGATCCACGCATCGGCCACCCGATCGGTGAACGCCGGGTCGGGGTTGTCTTTCCACTGTGCGACAAGGCGTTCCGCAGGGGCCAGGAAGCGGGCCGGACTGCGCAGCGACATGCCGCGCTCGTTGCTGGACGTGCTCATCGCGGCACGCCAGCCGTCGTGCACCCCGCCGATCACATCCCGGTCGGGAACGAAGACCTCGTCGAGGAAAATCTCTCCGAACCCGGTGTCGCCGCCCAGCTGTGCGATCGGGCGGACCGTGACGCCGTCGGCCTTCAGGTCGAACATGAAATAGGTCAAACCCTTGTGACGCTGGGCCTGCGGGTCGGAACGGAACAGGCCGAAGGCCCGCTCACCGAACACTGCGCGTGAACTCCAGATCTTCTGCCCGTTGAGCAGCCAGCCGCCGTCGGTCCTGGTCGCTGTCGAACGCAGCGAGGCCAGGTCGCTGCCGGATTCCGGCTCCGACCACGCCTGCGCCCAGATCTCCTCGCCGCTGGCCATTTTCGGCAGGATGCGGTCCAGCTGTTCCTCGGTGCCGTGTGCGAACAGTGTGGGCGCCAACATCGAGGTGCCGTTGGCGCTGGCCCTGCCCGGCGCACCGGCGCGGAAGTACTCCTCCTCGTAGACGATCCACTGCAGCAGCGATGCATCCCGTCCGCCGTACTTGGCCGGCCAGGTGATCACCGACAGGCCGGCGTCGAAAAGCGCCTTGTCCCAGCGGCGGTGCTGCTCGAACCCCTGGGCGGTGTCGTACGACTTGGTCGGGAACGCATCCCGGTTCGCGGCCAGGAACTCGCGCACCTCGGCCTGGAATTCGGACGTGGCGTCGTCGAAGGTCAGGTCCAACTCAGGCCCTCTCACTGTGTTCGCGCAGCAGTGGCTTGACCACCTTGCCGCCCGGGTTGCGTGGAAGCGCGTCGAGGAATTCGACGCTTCGCGGGGTCTTGAAGTTCGCGAGATGCTCCCGCGTGTAGGCGATGACGGTCTTCTCATCCAGGGTGACGCCGGGCCTGAGGACCACGAACGCCTTTCCGACCTCGCCGAGGCGCTCGTCGGGTACCCCGATCACCGCAGCCTCGGCGACCCCGTCCAGGCGCGCGAGCACCTGCTCGATCTCGGCGGGGTAGACGTTGAAGCCGCCGCAGATGTACATGTCCTTGAGCCGGTCGGTGATCTTCAGGTTGCCTGCGTCGTCGAGCTCTCCGACGTCGCCGGTGTGCAGCCACCCCTCGGCGTCGATCGCCACCGCGGTCGCTTCCGGGTCGTCGAGGTAACCCAGCATCACGTTGGGTCCGCGCAGCAAGACCTCGCCCTGATTCCCGATGCGCAGTTCGAAATCCGCGATCGGGCGCCCCGAGGTCGTCGCGACGGTCACCGCGTCGTCGTCGGCGCGGCACATCGTCCCGAAACCCGCCGCCTCGGTCAGCCCGTACGCGGTGAGCACAATGTCGATGTCGAGTTCGTTCTGCATCCGCTCGATCAACACGACGGGGATGGTCGCGGCCCCCGTCACCGCGAATCTCAGTGAGCTGAGGTCGTATTCGGCACGCTTCGGGTGGTCAAGCAGCGTCTGGTAGATCGTCGGCGGACCGGGCAGCACGGTGATGCCGTGCTGCTCCACGGCACGCATCGTGTTCTCGGGGTCGAATGTCAGCTCCGGGAACAGGGTGGCGCCGGTCTGGAGGCAGGCCAGGATGCCGGCCTTGTAACCGAAGTTGTGGAAGAACGGGTTGATGCACAGGTAGCGGTCGGAGCTGGACACCTCACCGCACGCCGCCCACGCCGCCGACGCGTCGAGCGACTGCCGGTGTGCGCAGCGCACACCCTTGCTGCGGCCGGTGGTGCCCGAGGTGAACAGGATGTCGGAGACGTCGTCGTCGGCGACCGCCGCGACGCGCTCGTCGACCGCATCCATGTCGGTCCCCCGACCCATGAACTCATGCCAGGACCCGTCGTCCTTCTCGATCGGGATCCGCACCACGTGGCGCAGCGCGGGCACCGCGTCACGGTCTACCGAACCGGCCTTGTCCGCGCCGAGGAACTCCCCGGAGGCGAACAGCAACGGCGCACCGGTGCGCGACAGGATGTCTTCGGCCTCTGTGGCGGTGTAGCGGGTGTTGAGCGGGACCAGGACGCCGCCGGCGTGGTGAATGGCCAGGCACGCGACCACCCAGTGCCAGGTGTTCGGCGACCAGATCGCCACCCGGTCGCCCGGTTTGATGCCCAGATCGATCATCGCCGCGGCGGCCCGGCGGACCTCGGCGCGCAGTTCGGAGAATGTCAGCGTCCTGGCCTGAGGGCCGCCCGCCACCACCGCGTCGTGGTCGGGAAGCTCGCGCGCGATCCGATCGAGAGCCGCGGGAGTGGTCCGCCGCCGGTCCCTTTCCCGGTCGCTGCGCTCCTGCCCACCGGCGGTCGTCATCGATGCTCCTCTAGGGATCGGCTACCCAAGCAAGTGCTTGGTAGGCTACCCTACAGGGGTGATAGAGGTCCAGGAGTTCAGGGCTGAGGTCCGCGACTGGCTCGCCGAGAATCTGGTCGGTGACTACGCCGCGCTGAAGGGTCTGGGCGGCCCCGGCCGCGAGCACGAGGCCTTCAAGGAGCGGCTGGCGTGGAACCGTCATCTGGCCGCCGCGGGGCTGACCTGTCTGGGGTGGCCTGAAGAGCACGGCGGCCGTGGTCTGTCGGTGGCGCACCGCGTCGCGTTCTACGAGGAGTACGCCAAGGCCAACGCCCCCGACAAGGTCAACCACCTCGGCGAGGAGTTGCTCGGCCCGACACTGATCGCGTACGGCACCCCCGAACAACAGAAGCGATTCCTGCCGAAGATTCTCGACGTCACCGAACTGTGGTCGCAGGGTTACTCCGAGCCGGGCGCCGGCAGCGACCTGGCCAACGTGTCCACCACCGCGGCACTCGACGGCGATCAGTGGGTCATCAATGGACAGAAGGTCTGGACGTCGCTCGCGCACTGGGCTCAGTGGTGCTTCGTGGTGGCCCGCACCGAGAAGGGCTCCAAGCGGCACGCCGGCCTGTCCTATCTGCTGGTTCCGCTGGACCAGCCCGGCGTCGAGATCCGCCCGATCATCCAGCTCACCGGCGACTCCGAGTTCAACGAGGTGTTCTTCGACGACGCCCGCACCGACGCCGACCTCGTGGTGGGGGAGCCCGGCGACGGGTGGAGGGTGGCCATGGGGACACTGACGTTCGAGCGCGGTGTGTCCACACTCGGTCAGCAGATCCGTTATGCGCGTGAGCATTCCAACCTCGTCGAGTTGGCCAAGCGCACCGGCGCGGCTGACGACCCACTGATCCGGGAGCGGCTGACCCGGTCGTGGGCGGGTCTGAAGGCGATGCGCTCGTACGCGCTGGCGACCATGGATGTCGAAGGGGCGGCATCGGCCGCCGGAAAAGACTCAGTGTCGAAACTGTTGTGGGCGAACTGGCATCGCGAGCTCGGCGAGATCGCGATGGACGTCCAGGGGGTGGCCGGGCTGACGCTGCCCGACGGCGAGTTCAGCGAATGGCAGCGGCTGTACCTGTTCTCCCGCTCGGACACCATCTACGGCGGATCCAACGAGATTCAGCGCAACATCATCGCCGAGCGGGTGCTCGGACTGCCCAGGGAACCCAAAGGTGCCTGACGAGCGCTTGCGCGAGGAGGAGAAAACTGTGACCGATCTTTCTGTCGCGCCCCCCGAGATCGAGGGCCACGGCCTGCTCAAGGGCAAGGTCGTGTTGGTGACCGCCGCGGCAGGCACCGGCATCGGGTCGACGACGGCTCGGCGCGCACTGCTCGAAGGCGCCGACGTGGTCGTGTCCGACTATCACGAACGCCGGCTGGGGCAGACGCGTGACGAACTCGCCGCGCTCGGGCTGGGCAAGGTCGACTCGGTGGTCTGCGACGTCACCTCCACCGAAGCCGTCGACGCGCTGATCAGCTCCACGGTGGAAAAGGCCGGCCGGCTCGACGTTCTGGTCAACAACGCCGGTCTGGGTGGCCAGACCCCGGTCATCGACATGACCGACGATGAATGGGACCGTGTGCTCAACGTGACGCTGACGTCGGTGATGCGTGCGACGCGCGCCGCGTTGCGCTACTTCCGCGACGCACCGCACGGCGGCGTGATCGTCAACAATGCCAGCGTGCTGGGTTGGCGCGCACAGCATTCCCAGTCCCACTACGCCGCGGCAAAGGCCGGTGTGATGGCCCTGACTCGTTGCAGTGCAATCGAGGCCGTCGACTACGGGGTGCGCATCAACGCGGTGTCGCCCAGCATCGCCCGGCACAAGTTCCTGGAGAAGACCAGCAGTTCCGAGCTGCTGGACCGGCTCGCCGAGGGTGAGGCGTTCGGCCGCGCCGCCGAGCCGTGGGAGGTCGCGGCCACCATCGCGTTCCTGGCGAGTGACTACTCCAGTTACCTGACCGGCGAGGTGATCTCGGTGTCGAGCCAGCGCGCATGAGCGGTGAACAGGCCCCGCAGGCCAATACCCGTCGCGACGAGCTGCTCGCGCTCGCCGCGACGATGTTCGCCGAGCGCGGCCTGCGCGCCACCACCGTGCGTGACATTGCCGACTCGGCCGGGATCCTGTCGGGCAGCCTCTACCACCACTTCTCGTCCAAGGAGGAGATGGTCGACGAGGTGCTGCGCGGCTTCCTGGACTGGCTGTTCGCGCGCTATCAGCAGATCATCGAAACCGAGTCCAACCCCCTGGAGCGTCTCAAGGGCTTGTTCATGGCGTCGTTCGAGGCCATCGCGACCCGGCATGCCGAGGTGGTGATCTATCAAGACGAGGCGAAACGGTTGTCCTCACACGAGCGGTTCAGCTATGTCGAGGAACGCAACAAAGAGCAGCGCAAAATGTGGGTCGACGTGCTCACCCAGGGTATCGCCGAGGGTTATTTCCGGCCTGACGTCGACGTCGACCTGGTGTACCGGTTCATCCGCGATACCACCTGGGTGTCGGTCCGCTGGTACCAGCCCGGCGGACCGTTGACCGCGCAAGAGGTGGGCCAGCAGTACCTTTCGATCGTTCTCGGCGGGATAACCGCCGGGCCAACAAGCAAGGAGAGCAGCAATGGCTGAGGCGTATGTCATCGACGCTGTACGCACCGCGATCGGCAAGCGCAACGGGTCGCTGGCCGGCATGCATCCGGTCGATCTCGGTGCGGCGGGATGGCGCGGCCTGTTCGCGCGCAACGACGTCGACCCGGCCGCCGTTGACGACGTCGTCGCCGGCTGCGTCGACGCAATCGGCCCGCAGGCCGGCAACATCGCGCGGCTGTCCTGGCTCGCCGCCGGCTACCCGGAAGAAGTGCCCGGTGTGACCGTCGACCGCCAATGTGGTTCCAGCCAGCAGGCGATCTCGTTCGGTGCACAGGCGATCCTGTCGGGCACCGCTGATCTGATCGTCGCCGGCGGAATGCAGAACATGAGCCAGATCCCGATCAGCTCCGCGATGATCGTCGGCGAGCAGTTCGGATTCACTTCTCCGACAAACGAATCCAAGAGCTGGCTGCACCGTTACGGGGACCAGGAGATCTCGCAGTTCCGCGGCGCCGAGATGATCGCCGAGAAGTGGGACATCTCCCGTGAGGACATGGAGCAGTTCGCACTGACCAGCCACCAGCGCGCGCAGGCCGCGATCCGGGCGGGCCACTTCGAGAACGAGATCATCCCGGTCGACGTGGACGGCGGCAGCTTCGCGATCGACGAGGGCCCGCGTGACACCTCGCTGGAGAAGATGGCGGGCCTGAAGACCCTCGTCGACGGGGGACGGCTGACCGCGGCGATGGCGAGCCAGATCTCCGACGGCGCCAGCGCCGTACTGCTCGCCTCTGAGAAGGCGGTCAAGGAGCACGGCCTCAAACCTCGCGCGCGCATCCACCACATCAGCGCCCGCGGCGCCGATCCCGTGTTCATGCTCACCGGCCCTATCCCGGCCACCCGCTACGCGCTCGACAAGACCGGGCTGTCGATCGACGACATCGACACCGTCGAGATCAACGAGGCGTTCGCGCCGGTCGTACAGGCCTGGCTTAAGGAGACCAAGGCCGACCCGGATAAGGTCAACCCGAACGGTGGCGCGATCGCCCTCGGCCATCCGCTCGGCGCCACGGGCGCAAAGCTTTTCGCCACGATGCTGAACACGCTGGAGCGCACCGGCGGGCGCTACGGCCTGCAGACGATGTGTGAGGGCGGCGGCACCGCGAACGTCACGATCATCGAACGACTCTGAAGATCAGGTAACCGTGGCGCCACGCCGGTAAAGGCGTGCTCGTTCGTCTCGCGCTGTCTTGTGAGATGGATCACCGCGCCGGAGCCAAGGTAACGATTTGATCACAGCTGAGAAGGCGCTGTGAGCTGCTGATGGGCGGAAACGCCGCCGTCAGCGCGCCGCAGCGGGAATGGGATTCCGTATCTGGGCGGCCATCGGAGGCTTGCGCGTCAAACCTTTGCCGGAATACGGTCGGAGCACCGATGACGTAACTGATGACGCACGAAAACTCTGTTCGGTGGTGATCTCAAAAGTGAACATACCTGTGCCGCCTGGCGCAGACCTTGCGCCGCGCACGTGGACAACCGCTGCGAAAAGCGCTGTGGTACGCAGCAATTCATGGGCCCGCTTTCTTCGGCGACCGTCTGATCGGGACGCGATCGCGATGCACGGTCTTGTTGCCGACACCGGCGTGCTCGATGTGAACTCGACGTACACCTATCTGCTGATGGCCACGGACTTTGCCGACACCACGATAGTGGCGGACCGGGACGGCGATCTCTGCGGTTTGATCACCGCCTACTTCCCCCCAGCCCGGCCCGACGTCCTATTCGTCTGGCAGGTCGCCGTCGCCGCTTCCGCGCGCGGTACCGGACTGGCCGGCGTCATGCTGGACACCTTGGTCGACAGGGTGCGGCGTGACCGCCACGGTCATCCGGTCACCGTCGAGGCCACCGTGTCACCGGACAACGCGGCCTCGCGGGCCTTCTTCGGCGCATTCGCCAGGCGGCACGGCGTCCGTATCGTCGAACAACCCCACTTCACCTCTGCTCAACTCGATTCCGGCGGAAACCACGAGGACGAGCCACTTCTGCGAATCGGTCCGCTCGCGACACCCCTGGTCGACTGACCACCACCGAAAGGACACATGTCAACTCCAGCCACCATCGTCCGTCCCGAAGAACCCGATCTCCCAGCGGTGTACAGCTCCGTCGAATCGGAGGTTCGCAGCTACTGCCGCGGCTGGCCGGCCACCATGGCTACCGCCCAGGGATCGTGGGTGACCGACACCTCTGGTTGCCGCTATCTTGATTTCTTCGCCGGCGCAGGGGCTTTGAACTACGGACACAACAATCCGATCCTCAAGGAGCCGCTGCTCGATTACCTGTCCAGCGACATGATCGTGCACTCGCTGGACATGGCGACCGAAGCCAAGACCCGCTTCCTCGAGACGTTCGAGCGGCTGATCCTGCGGCCGCGCGGACTCGACTACAAAGTGCAGTTCCCGGGACCGACCGGGGCGAACACGGTCGAGGCAGCGCTCAAACTCGCCCGCAAGGTGACCGGCCGCGAGTCGATCATCAGTTTCACCAACGCATTTCACGGAATGACGCTCGGGGCTTTGTCGGTCACCGGCAACTCGATGAAGCGCGCCGGTGCCGGAATCCCACTGGTCCATGCGACGCCGATGCCGTACGACAACTACTTCGGCGGGGTCACGGAGGATTTCCATTGGTTCGAGCGTGTGCTCGACGACTCCGGCAGCGGCCTGAATCGACCGGCTGCCGTCATCGTCGAAACCGTGCAGGGCGAAGGCGGTCTCAACGTGGCGCGGGTGGAGTGGCTGCGCGGGCTGGCCGAGTTGTGTCAGCGTCGTGAGATCCTGCTCATCGTCGACGATGTCCAGATGGGGTGCGGGCGGACAGGTCCGTTCTTCAGCTTCGAAGAGGCCGGTATCGTCCCCGATATCGTCACGCTGTCGAAGTCGATCAGCGGTTATGGACTGCCGATGGCGCTGACCCTGTTCCGCCGCGAACTCGACGTATGGGCTCCCGGTGAGCACAACGGGACCTTCCGGGGCCACAACCCGGCTTTCGTCACCGCCGCCAAAGCGCTCGAAACCTATTGGGAGACCGAAACATTCGTCGAGGACACACTGGCCAAAGGTCAGCGGGTTCGAGAGCGGCTCGACGGTATCGCCGCGAGCCACCCGGGCATCAGTGCCCGTGGGCGCGGGTTGGCCCAGGGGCTGAAGTTCGAGGATGCGGCGCTGGCGGGTGCGGCGTGCGCCGCCGCGTTCGAGCGGGGCCTGCTGATGGAGACCAGCGGTCCGTCCGACGAGGTGATCAAGCTACTACCCCCGCTGACGACATCCGAAGAGGAGCTGGACACAGGCATCGACATCCTCGCCGAGTCGATCGCGGTGACTGTCGCCTGAACGACCGCCGAACCATCTACAGAAAGGAGCGTGCAGACCGTTGATCGTCCGCACCACTGACGAGATTACCGGGACGAATCGCGATGTGGCAGCCAAGCATTGGCGGTCCAAGCGGATCATCCTGGCCGACGACGGCGTCGGGTTCTCTTTTCACGAGACCACCATCGACGCGAACTCGGTGAGCGAGTTCCACTATCAGCACCATGTGGAGGCCGTCTGGGTCGTGGAGGGCACAGGCACGCTCACCGATCATGAGACCGGCGAGGTGTATCCCTTGCGGCCCGGCACCATGTATCTGCTCAACGGTCATGAGCGGCACCGGGTCACCTGTGAGACCACGATGCGCATGCTATGTGTGTTCAACCCGCCCGTCACCGGCCAGGAGGTCCACGACGAGAACGGCGCCTACCCCCCGGCGGTGCGGGCGAGTTGAGTTCCGAGCATCCCTCGCAGAGCGCAGACCGGTACCCCACCCGGCTCGATGAGCAGATCGACCCGATCACGCGCGCGGAGCCGACGGTCTGGGGTACATCGGCCCACGGCCCGCTCGCCGAATCTGATCTGCAGTCCATGGCGCGCAACGGCTATCTGGTGCGGTCCGACACCGTGGAGGCGGCCTGGCTGCCGGCGTTGACCGCAGAACTCGACCGCGTTGCGGCGACATCGGACGGGCAGGACCCACGGATCATCCGCGAGCCCGGTGGCAGCGTCCGGTCGGTGTTCCAGCCGCACCTGTTCAGCGATCTGATCGGCGAGGTCGTCACCCTCGACACCGTGCTTCCCGTCGCCCGTCAGCTTCTGGGTAGCGACGTTTATCTGCATCAGGCGCGCATCAACATGATGCCCGGCTTCACCGGCACCGGCTTCTACTGGCACTCCGATTTCGAGACCTGGCACGCCGAGGACGGCATGCCCGAGATGCGTGCGGTCTCATGCTCGATCGCGCTGACGCAGAACTTTCCATACAACGGCTCGTTGATGGTGATGCCCGGGTCGCACCGGGTGTTCTACCCCTGCGTCGGTGCCACACCCCGCGACAATCACGCGTCGTCATTGGTCAAGCAGGAGATCGGCGTACCGAGCCGCGCCACCTTGACCGCAGCCGCCGATCGGCACGGCATCGAGCAGGTCACCGGGCCCGCGGGAACCGCGCTGTGGTTCGACTGCAACATCATGCACGGATCGGGTTCGAACATCACGCCGTACCCAAGGTCGAACATCTTTCTGGTGTTCAACTCTGTGCAGAACCGGCTGGTGGCGCCGTACCGGGCCGAAACCCCGCGTCCGGAGTATCTGGCGGCTCGCACGAGCCACCCATTCAGCACCCCTGCCCTCGCCGGCTGACGCCGAAATCGCATTCCACGCGCCGTTTTTCGCGAAATCCGCACGTGGAATGCGATTTCGGCGGGCTCAGTGGTCGTGCAGGATCACGCCGCGGATGTTGCGTCCGGAGCGCATGTCCTCGTAGCCCTCGTTGACCTCGGCCAGCTTGTACTCGTGGGTGACGGTCTCGTCCAGCAGCAACTTGCCCTCGCGGTACAGCGACAGCAGCCGCGGGATGTCGGCGCGCGGGTTGGCCTCGCCGTAGAGGCTGCCGAGCAGCCGCTTCTGGAACAGCGTGAACATCATCATGCCCAGCGTCGGCTGATTATCGGCCATCGTCGACAGCGCCGTCATCACCACGGCCCCGCCCTTGCGGATGATGTTGGCAGCCTCCTCGAGCATCGAGCCCTCCAGCAGACCGACGGTCAGGATCGCCGAGTCGGCCATCACCCCGCGGGTGAGCTCGGCGACCAACGCGGTCGCCTCTTCCATCGAGGTCACGAAGTGTGTGGCACCGAACCGGAATGCCAAGTCCCGCTTCGATTCCACCGGTTCGACGACGACGATCTTCTCGGCGCCGGCCAGCCGGGCGCCCTGGATCGCGCCGCTGCCGATGCCGCCCAACCCGATGACGACGACGGTGTCGCCGGGGGAGACGTCGGCGGTGTTGACCGCCGAACCCCAGCCGGTGGTGACGCCGCAGCCGAGCAGGCACGCCCGCGACAGCGGCAGGTCGTCGTCGATCTTGACGATGGACGCCTCCGGCACGGTCCCGTACTGGGAGAACGTGCCGACGAGCGCCATCACGCCGACGTCCTGTCCGCGGATGTGGCGGCGGTAGGTGCCGTCGAGCTGAGTGCCGGCCATGATCATCGCGCCGAGGTCGCATAGGTTCTGATGGCCGGTCGAGCAGAACCGGCACCGCCCACAGGCGGGCAGGAACGACGCCACGACGTGGTCGCCCGGCGCGAGACCGACGACGCCCGGACCGACCTCGCGGACGATACCCGCACCCTCGTGGCCGCCGATCAGGGGCAGCGGGGCGGGCAGATCGCCGGTGCGGATGTGTTCGTCGGAATGGCACAGACCGGTGGCCTCCCAGGACACCAGCACCTCACCGTCACCCGGCGGATCGAGGTCGATTTCCTCCACCGTCCAGTCTCCGCCGTACTCCCACAGAATCGCCGCGTTGGTCTTCATGCGGCCGAGTCTAGGAAGCTCGCATCGAGCGCACGGCGGAATCGCTGGACGCGTGTCAAATGTGTGATCACCACCGGCCCCGGACGCGGTCGCGGTAGTTCCGCCCGCCCGGGTCGTAGAACATCCGGTAGGCCGGTCCCGCCCACAGCCGGGTCAACCGGCTCAGCCGCTCGGGCCGGTGCGGACGCAGTCGGCCCGCCGGGCGCGGACCCTGCCGCCCGGCCCTGTGCCAGTCTTCGAGTGCCTCAGCCGAGGCGATGATCTCCGCGACAGCGGTGTGTGGTTCGGCCAGCCCGCCGTCCTGGCTACCGTCCTCGGCACGGTCGAGGTGCTCACGCAGCAACCGCAGCCGCAGATCCCGCGCGAACACGCCGTCGTCGTCCAGCACCGCGCACGACAGCTCGCTGTCATGGGTCCAGGACCGTCGGTTGAAGTTGTCGCTGCCGACGCTGGCCCACACGTCGTCCACCACGCATACCTTCGCATGTACGTAGACAGGTGTACTCCAATGGTTTTCGAGGTCGAACACATGCACACGCTCAGGGCTGACCCGGCTGCAGGCCTCGATCGCCTCGCGACGGCCGATCAGGTTGGGCGGCAGCGCCAGCCTGCCGTCGACATCGGGATGACGCGGGACCACGGCCACCAGATGCAGGTCAGGATTGTCGGCGAGGGCACCGGCGAACAACTGAGCCACCCGCTTCGACCACAGATACTGGTCCTCCAGATAGATCAGCCGGCGGGCGCGGCGTACCGCCTTGCTATATCCCCTGGCGATGCTCCGCTCGCCGTCAGGGGCGAAATCGTACTCGAAATGCGCGTCGGGATAGGTGCGCAGCACCTGTACCGTGTGCCGCCCGCAGGGCGGTGGGTCGGGCGGTTGTTCGGGTAGTTCACCGGGTTCGAGGTCGGCGCCGCGCAGCTTGTCGCGGATCCAGGCGACCGGCGACAGCATGTCCAGCTGGGCGGGGTCGGTCCAGCGCTCTCGGAACGCGGTATCCAGCGCGCCGACCACCGGGCCCTGCAGCCGCAGCTGCACGTCATGCCACGGCGGGTGGTCACCGTAGCTTTTCGCCATCCGGACCGCTTGAGGGTCCCCGCGATGAGATGCGTCGTCGCGCCGGGAATGGCACAGGTCGATTCCTCCGGCGAAGGCGACGTCACGGTCGGGGGCGTCCGGATGGCGCAGCACGACGAGCTTCTGGTGGTGGGAACCGCCGAAGCGGACCCGCTGGTCGAGCAGCACCTCTCCGCCGGCCTTCTCGATCGCCTCGCCCAGGTGCTGGTTCTCTTCCTCGCTGTAGGCGAATCTGTCGAGATGCGAACGCCACACGAGACCTTTGACCACGACGCCGCGCTCGGCGGCGTGGCAGAAGAGCTGGGCGACTGTCGGTCCGTCGTCACGCATCTTCTGGCCGGGGTCACCGCGCCAGTCGGTGAAGAACAGGTGGTCACCGGCGCGTAACGCCTCCACTTCGGTGACCAGCTGGTCGAAGTAGGTCGCGCCGTGGATCAGCGGCTCCGCGCGGCTGCCCGCACACCAGGCGGGCAGCCGGGAGTGAGGGTTGCCGCGCTCCTCTTCGGTGAGGAACCACTCCGCGAGATCCGACATGCGTTCTCAATACCCGAAGCATGCCCGGTGAAGACCTACCCGGTGATCATGCCCGTGGCAGAGCGAAGATGCTCGATGGCATCGGCGACGATCGCGGGCACCAGCTCCGCGCACGACGGCAGATCCTCGATGATCCCGGCCACCTGACCCGAGGCCAGCACACCGGCCTCGGTGTTGCCCTCGACCAGACCCGCCTTGAGCAGCATCGGGGTATTGGCGGCCATCACCACCTGCGACCAGGTCAGGTCCTTACCGTGCCGCATGGCCAGCCCGTCGGTGATCATCGACTTCCAGGTCATGCCGGACATCTTCTTGAACTTCTGAGCGTTGAGCACCGCCGCCGAGAGGCCCCGGACCGGCGAACCGCTTTCCAGCTTCTCGACCAGCCCGGTGCGCAGCACGCGGTGCGGCATACCGTCGACCTTGGTCGACACCACGGTGCCGTCCAGCGCGGCGTTCAGATAGCGCTGTTTGACCGCATCGGGCACCGTCGAGTCCGACGTCAGCAGGAACCGGGTGCCCATCGCGACCCCCGCGGCGCCGTAGGACAGCGCGGCGGCAAGACCCCTTCCGTCGAAGAAGCCGCCCGCGGCGATCACCGGCATCCCGGTGCCGGCGACGGCGTCGAGCACGGACGGCAGCAGCAGCGTGGTCGCGATCGGGCCGGTGTGCCCACCGCCCTCGCCGCCCTGCACGATCACCGCGTCGGCGCCCCAGCCGGCGACCTTCTTGGCGTGTTTGGCCAGGCCGACCGACGGAATGACCACCACTTGAGCGTCTTTCAGTTTCGCGATCAGTTCCGGCTTCGGCGCGAGAGCGAATGACGCGACCTTGACGCCTTCGCGGATCAGCAGGTCGACGCGCTGGTTCGCATCACCGGCGTCGGCGCGGATGTTGATCCCGAACGGCTTGTCGGTGGCAGCCTTGACCTTGGCCACCGCGGTGGTGAGCTCCTCGAGCGTCATGGTCGCCGAGGCCAGAATTCCCAGACCGCCGGCATTCGAGGTCGCCGAGACCAGCCGCGCGCCGGCCACCCATCCCATCCCGGTCTGCACCACCGGATGCTCGATGCCGACCAGTTCGGTCAGCGGCGTGCTGAGCCGACTCATACCTTGACTTCCCTGTCCCGCAGCGATTTCGGGTCGATCACCTCACGCAGCAGCTTCTGCTCCTCGGCTGACGGAAGCCGGGTGCTCTCGGCCTCGCCGAGGCCGTGCACCTCGAATGAGGTGTTCTCCGCGACCTGGTCCGGTTCGACACCGGGGTGCAGCGACACGGCGCGCATCTGGTGGTCCGGGCCGTTGAAGTCGAACACGCCGAGGTTGGTGACCACCCGGTAGACGTTGACGAACCGGTAGGCCGGATTGTCGGGATCGACTTTGTCCCAACCGATGCCGGACACGATGTCGACTTCAGTGCCGAACACGCGCTTGGAATGGTTGCCCACCCAGTAGCTTGTGGCGTGGTTGATCGTGTTCCCGGGTGCGCCCCGCACGCCGAACATCTGGCGGGTCGGATGCTGCAGCGGACCGAACGCGGACAGGTTCTGATTGCCGTAGCGGTCGATCTGGTTGGCGCCCATCACGACATGCCGGCGGCCCCACGCCAGCGTCTCGAAGACGCGGCCGAACGGCATCCAGCCCTCGATCGCCGCGGCGGCGCCGATGGCCGGGGTGTCGGCGATCAGGCGGGCCTCCCCGTCGGTCAGCACGATGTCGGGGGAGAACGTCAACCGGGCCAGCCGGGCGCCGATCGACACGATGGTGGTCATCGGGCTGACCATGATCTCGCCTGCGTCGCGGAACAATTCGGCGCACGCGACGGCACAGATCTCGGCGCGGGTGGTGGACATCACTTCGACGCCTCCAATGCTTCTTTGAACCTGCGCACCGCGGCCTGGTAGTCGGCCTCGCTGCCCGACAGGTAGGTCTTGACGAACTCGGCCCATGCCTCGTCGGAGCCGGCCGCCTCGGCGTAGTGGCGCTGGAACTTCTCGTCGCGCCGGTAGTCGGGCTCGGCCGTGGTGAAGTGGGCGCCGTTGGGCGCCTCCACCACCGTGTCGACCATCATCCGGTTGACCAGCAGCGCTTGCGGCGGAACAGATTTCACCAGTTCCTCGGTGGATACCACCTTGTCCACCGACAGCAGCCGTTGCTGTGCCGACATCAGGAACAGGTCGTCGAAGTACGGGTCGATGCCGGTATAGGCGGCATTGCCCCGCTCGTCGCCGAGATTGAGGTGCACCAGCGCCACGTCCAGGTTAAGCGCCGGCATCGCGATGAGCTCTTCGTGGCCGGAGCCCGTCGGGTAGGGCGATCGCACGGTCTTGAGTTCATCGCCCCAGAACGCGCGGACGTCGCTGCCGAGACCGGCCCGGATCGGCAGGAACGGCAGTCGCTGTGCGGCTGCCTGCAGGCCGCAGCGCAGCATGCCCTCGTCCATCTCGCGGGCCTCGATCGAGCCCGAGGTGCGCGCCCTGGCGAACCACGGATCGTAGAACGGCGGTGAGTCCAGCGACACGAAGCCGTAGTAGACCCGCTTGACCTTGCCGGCCGAGCACAGCAGCCCGAGGTCCGGGCCGCCGTAGGTCACCACGGTCAGGTCGGTGACATCGGTGCGCAGCAACGCGCGGACCAAGGCCATCGGCTTGCGCCGCGACCCCCACCCGCCGATGCCGATGGTCATCCCGCTCTCGATCGAGGACACCGCCTCGTCCAGAGTTTTTCTCTTGTCTGTCACTGTTTCCCCTTGTCCGTGCCCGCGAAGGCGTCGCGGTGCTCGTCGGACACGCCGGCGAGGTTGAGTTCGAACGTGAAGCCCTGTTCCATCCGGTATCTCGCGTTGACGGGCTGGACGTCGATGAAGTTCAGCGCCTCCTTGGCCGCGCGGATCACCCGGGTGTCTTTCGATGCGATGTCGCGCGCGACGCGCAGCGCGGCCTCGTCGAGTTCGGCCCGCGGCACCACCTCGTGCACCGACCCGAAGTGGTGCAGCGTGTCAGCGGTGACGGTGGCGGCCGTGAAGAACAGTCGCCGCATCAGGTGCTGGGGCACCAGTCGCGAGAGGTGGGTGGCCGCGCCGAGTGCGCCGCGCTCGACCTCGGGCAACCCGAACTTCGCGTCGTCGGAGGCGACGATGACGTCGGAGTTGCCGACCAGGCCGATGCCCCCGCCGACGCAGAAGCCGTTCACCGCTGCGACGACGGGCACCGCGCACTCGTAGACCGACCGAAATGCTTCGTAGCAACCGCGATTGGCATCGATCAGCGCGGTGAACCCTTCGGTGTTCTGCATCTCCTTGATGTCGACGCCGGCGTTGAAGCCGCGTCCTTCGGCCCGCAGGATCACCACATGGGTGCTCTGGTCGCGCCCGGCGGCGGTGACGGCGTCGGCCAGCTCGAACCAGCCGCGCGACGGAATCGCGTTGACGGGTGGGTAGTCGACCGTGACGGACACGATGCCCGGCTCCACGGTCTTTGTGGTGATCGGCATGCAAACTCCTGGGTCGCTACCTAAGCAAGCACTTGCTTGGTACGCTAGCACAGTGACTGACGCCGTCGACAGTGCCCGCAGCGGCATCGCGCTGGGCCTGGCCGGACGCATCGTGCTCGTCACCGGTGGGGTGCGCGGCGTGGGTGCCGGCATCAGCAAGGTCTTCGCCGACCAGGGCGCCACCGTGGTGACGTGCGCGCGCCGCCCGGTCGAGGGATCCCCGTATGAATTCCGGCCGTGCGACATCCGCGAGGATGAGTCGGTCAAGGATCTGGTCGACGGGATCGTGGCCGACCACGGCCGGCTCGACGTGGTGGTGAACAACGCCGGCGGGTCTCCCTACGTGCTGGCCGCGGAGGCGTCGGCCAAGTTCAGCGCCAAGATCTTGCAACTGAATCTTCTTGGCGCACTGTCAGTCTCGACTCACGCCAACGCGGTGATGCAGCGCCAGCCTGCCGGCGGCTCGATCGTCAACATTTCCAGCGTCAGCGGGCATCGGCCCACTCCCGGCACCGCGGCGTACGGCGCCGCGAAGGCCGGCATCGACAACCTCACCGCGACGCTGGCCGTGGAATGGGCGCCGAAGGTCAGGGTGAACTCTGTCGTGGTCGGCATGGTGGAGACCGAGCAGTCGGAGCTCTTCTACGGAGACGCCGAGTCGATCGCGGCGATATCGAAGAACGTGCCGCTGGGGCGGCTGGCCAAACCCGAGGACATCGGTTGGGCCACAGCGTTTCTGGCCTCCGAAGCGGCGTCCTACATCAGCGGTGCGTCGCTGGAGGTGCACGGTGGCGGGGAACCGCCGCACTACCTGTCGACCACCACTGCCGACATCAAGTAAGGAGAGAAACGAACAATGGGACTGCTCGACGGCCGCGTGGTGATCGTGACGGGTGCTGGTGGCGGAATCGGTAGGGCGCACGCGCTGGCGTTCGCCGCCGAGGGGGCGCGCGTCGTGGTCAATGACATCGGCGTCGGACTCGACGGGTCGCCGGCAGGTGGCGGCAGTGCCGCCCAGGAAGTCGTCGACGAGATCGTCGCCGCCGGTGGGGAAGCGGTCACCAGTGGCGCCAACGTGGCTGACTGGGCGCAGGCCGAGGGCCTGATCCAGACGGCGGTCGAGCGCTTCGGCGGTCTCGATGTGCTGGTGAACAACGCCGGCATCGTGCGCGACCGGATGTTCGCCAACACCAGCGAGGAAGAGTTCGACGCCGTCACCGCGGTGCACCTGAAGGGGCACTTCGCGACGATGAAGCACGCCGCCGCATACTGGCGGGCCAAGTCCAAGGCCGGAGAGACCGTGGACGCGCGCATCATCAACACCAGTTCCGGTGCGGGACTTCAGGGCAGCGTCGGTCAGGCCAACTACAGCGCGGCCAAGGCCGGTATCGCGGCGCTGACGCTGGTCGCCGCCGCCGAGATGGGCCGCTACGGCGTGAGCGTGAACGCGATCGCCCCGTCGGCGCGCACCCGGATGACCGAGACCGTGTTCGCCGACATGATGGCCACCCAGGACAAGGACTTCGATTCGATGGCGCCGGAGAACATCTCGCCGCTGGTGGTGTGGCTGGGCAGTGTCGAGTCACGCGATGTCACCGGCAGGGTGTTCGAGGTCGAGGGCGGCAAGATCCGCGTCGCCGAAGGCTGGGCGCACGGCCCCGAGATCGACAAGGGCGCCCGATGGGATCCTGCCGAGCTGGGGCCCGTGGTTTCCGACCTACTGGCCAAGGCGCGCACACCGGTGCCGGTCTACGGCGCCTGAGGGATCAGGCGGCCTCGGCGCCCACAGGATCCGCGGCGCCGCTGTCGATGTCATCGGTGTCGGGCGCAGGGGACTCGGACTCGGCCACGTCAGCCTCGCGGGCGCCGGACTCCTCCGCATCCACATCCACAGACGCCACCGTCGCGGTGTCGTTTCTTCGGCGCATCCGCGTGGGTGACGGTGTCCTCGGTAGCGGTGTTCTTGGTGGGGCGACTGCGGCGACGAATCTCACCGGTGCCAGTACGACCTCGACGACAGCCTGTACGAAGGAGTCGGAGATCACCGCCAGATCGCCGGTCGCGAACGCCTTCCTGATGTTGTGGACGGCAGTCTGCGGGGCGGTGATCAGTTCGCGTACGTTGAGGAAGGTCTTGGTCAGAAACGACGGTTCGGGATCGACGGTGATGCCGTGTTGGTCAGCGGATGACTCAGCAGCAGACCGCCCGACAGGACTATTCGGGGTCGCAGATCAGGATCGGGATCTTACGGTCGGTATAGGACCGGTAGTTCGCGAAGTCCGGGTACATCGCGTCGAGCTTCGGCCAGTACTCGTCGCGCTCGGCGTCAGTCGCCTCACGGGCAATCAGTTTGAGCTTCTCGTTCTTGATCTGGAACGTCACCTGCGGATTCGCCTTGACGTTCAGATACCACATGGGATTCGTCGCCCGGCCGCCCTGCGAGGCGACCAGCACGACGCGATCACCCTCGCGCAGGAACAGCAACGGGCTTTCGCGCGGTTCGCCGGACTTGCGGCCGATCGTCGTCAGGATGCCGACCGGGGGAGGCGCGCTGAACCGGTTGGATCCGCCGCGCCACTTGTAGCCGATCCGGCCACCGGTGGCCTTGTACGCCCACGTGTTGAACTTCGACATCCACTTGATGCCGGTGCCGACCGCCTTCGAGTTGAGGTTCTCGACCTGCTTCGGGCTCAGGGGTTTGGGCGCGTCGACCATGACGGGATCCTATCGGGTCAGGAACGGGCGGATCGAGGCGTTGATGTGGTGGATCTGCGCCCGCCCGGACGGGTCGTCGGCCGGGATCAGAAACGTCTCGTCGACGCGGGCGCCAACGCGGCGTCCCGCCAGGGTGGGTTTCGTCGACAGTTCGAAACGGGCCCGAACGGTGTCACCGTCCACAGTGAACTCCGGTGTCGTCACGGCTCGGATCACCCGGTACTGCAGACCCCGATTGAGACTGCGGCGCAGGTGCTTTCCGGAGAAGCCGGTCTTGAGGCCGACCTCGACACGGGTGCAGTCCGGTGCGAACGGCACGTCGTGCGCCCGGTGGCTGGCAAGCGCGTTGATGTAGGCCTGCGCGGCGGCGATGCGGTCCGCGTCGGTGATCACCGGATGGGACCTAGATCCGCTCGATGATGGTGCCGGTGGACAGAGCGCCGCCGGCGCACATGGTGATCAGTGCGGTTCCCTTGCCGGTGCGCTCCAGCTCGTGCAGCGCGGTGGTGATCAGCCGGGCACCGGTGGAGCCCACCGGGTGTCCGAGCGCGATCGCGCCGCCGTTGACGTTCACCTTGTCCATGTCGGCTCCGTGCACCTGCGCCCAGGACAGCACCACCGACGCGAACGCCTCGTTGATCTCGACCAGGTCGATGTCACCGAGCTTCATCCCCGCCTTCTCCAGCACCTTGGCGGTTGACTGGACCGGACCGTCCAGGTGGTAGTAGGTCTCGGCGCCGACATTGGCCTGCGCGACAATCCGCGCACGCGGCTTCAGGCCATGCGCTTTGGCCACATCACTGTCCATCCACAGCACCGCGGCGGCGCCGTCGGAGATCTGCGAGGACGTACCCGCGGTGTGCACGCCGCCGTCGATCACGGGCTTGAGGGAGGACAGCGCCTCGGCGGTGGTGTCGCGCAGACCCTGGTCGCGGGTCACCGGGGCCCACTCGGCGGTCGGCTGCTTGTTCTCGTCCAGCACCGGCGCGGAGATGGGGGAGACCTCGCGGTCGAATCGGCCTTCGGCCCAGGCCTGCTTGGCCTTGGCCTGCGATGCCAGCCCCAGTGCGTCCACGTCGTCGCGGGTGATGCCGCGCCGCTTGGCGATTCGCTCGGCGGCCTCGAACTGGTTGGGCATGTCGATATCCCACGACGACGCGCGGATGATGCTTCGGTCCGGGCCGGCGTTGGCGCCCAGCCCGACGCGGCTCATCGCCTCGATGCCGCACGCGATACCGATGTCGATGGCGCCGCCGGCGATCAGGCCGGCGACGAGGTGGTTGGCCTGCTGGGCGCTGCCGCACTGGCAGTCGATGGTGGTGGCCCCGACGTGCTCGGGCAGTCCGGCGGTCAGCCAGCCGACGCGGGTGATGTTGTTGGACTGCTCGCCGTACTGGGTGACGCAGCCGCCGATGATCTGCTCCACGTCGCCGGCGTCGATGCCGGCCTTCTCGACGAGTGCCTTCTGAACCGCGCCGAGCAACTCGGTGGCGTGCAGGCCGGACAACCATCCGTTGCGCTTGCCGATGGGGCTGCGGGTGGCTTCAACGATGACAGGGTTACCCATTGCGTCAGGCTAGAACACGTTTCATTAGTCTGACAAGCAGCGATGCCGTCGTGCCTTTCATCTGCGGTGGAGGCATGTTTTACTGGCACTAGAACACGTTGCAATTGAGGAGTGCTCCCCTATGCCCGGCCCGAACTCATGTCCGATCAGCCCCGATTTCGACTTCCTCGACGCGACCCTGAACCTTGAGCGGTTGCCGGTTGAGGAACTCGCCGAACTGCGCAAGTCCGAGCCTATCCACTGGGTCGACGTGCCCGGCGGAACGGGTGGATTCGGTGACAAGGGCTACTGGCTCGTCACCAAGCACGCCGACGTCAAGGAGGTGTCCAAGCGCAACGACATCTTCGGCAGCTCCCCAGACGGGGCGATCCCGGTCTGGCCGAAGGACATGACCCGTGACGCGATCGACCTGCAGAAGGCCGTCTTGCTGAACATGGACGCCCCGCAGCACACTCGGCTCCGCAAGATCATCTCGCGTGGGTTCACCCCGCGCGCCGTCGGACGGCTCGAAGAAGAACTGCGCCAGCGCGCGCAGAAGATCGCCGAGACCGCGGCGGCCGAGGGTACCGGCGACTTCGTCGAGCAGGTGTCCTGTGAGCTGCCGCTGCAGGCCATCGCCGAACTGCTCGGCGTCCCGCAGGACGATCGCGACAAGCTCTTCCGCTGGTCCAACGAGATGACCGCCGGCGAGGATCCGGAGTACGCCGACGTCGATCCGGCGATGTCCTCGTTCGAGCTGATCACCTATGCGATGAAGATGGCGGAGGAGCGGGCCACCAACCCGACCGAAGACATCGTCACCAAGCTGATCGAGGCCGACATCGACGGTGAGAAGCTCTCCGACGACGAGTTCGGCTTCTTTGTGGTGATGCTCGCCGTGGCCGGCAACGAGACCACCCGCAACTCGATCACCCACGGCATGATCGCGTTCTCGCAGAACCCCGAGCAGTGGGAGCTGTACAAGAAGGAACGCCCCGAGACCGCCGCCGACGAGATCGTCCGCTGGGCCACCCCGGTGTCGGCCTTCCAGCGCACTGCCCTGCAAGACACCGAGCTCGGTGGCGTGCAGATCAAGAAGGGCGAGCGCGTCGTGATGTCGTACCGCTCGGCCAATTTCGACGACGAGGTCTTCGAGGACCCCGACAAGTTCGACATCCTGCGTAACCCCAATCCGCACGTCGGATTCGGTGGGACGGGTGCGCACTACTGCATCGGCGCGAACCTGGCCAAGATGACCATCAACCTCATCTTCAACGCCGTCGCCGACCACATGCCCGATCTGAAGCCCATCGGTGAGCCCGAGCGGCTGAAGTCCGGCTGGCTCAATGGAATCAAGCACTGGCAGGTGGATTACACCGGCGCCGGCGAGCCGGCAACCGGGCAGAAGTGCCCCGTGCAGCACTGACGCGTCGACAGGTTCATTAGGGCTCAAGGAGGAGTCGGTGGATTTCAGTCCGGACGAGGGGCAGCAGGCTGTCGCCGATGTGGTGACGTCGGTGCTCGAGCGTGACAACACCTGGGAGGCTTTGGTTTCCGGCGGAGTGACGGCGCTGGGCGTGCCGGAGCGACTCGGCGGTGACGGTGTGGGTCTCGCAGAGATCGCAACCGCGCTGACCGAGATCGGCCGGCACGGCACGGTCAGCCCGGCGCTCGTCACACTCGGGGCGACCGCGGTGCTGCTCGACCTGGCCTCGCAAGCCCAGCAGGACCGCTACCTGGCCGGAGTGGGCAAGGGCTCGGTGGTGACGCTGGCGCTCAACGAGCCCGGCGCACAGCTGCCGGACCGGCCCGCCGTCACACTCGCCGCGGGAAAGCTCAACGGCACCAAGGTTGCGGTTGGCTATGCCGCACAGGCGGATTGGGTGGTGGTGACCACCGACGGCGGCGTCGTGGTGGTTCCCGCGGATGCCGGCGGTCTGACAGCGACCAGGACACCGACCTCGAACGGCTCGGACGAGTACGTGCTGACGTTCACCGACGTCGCCGTCGCCGACGACGACGTGCTCGACCGGGCGACCGCCCACCGGGTCAACCAGCTGGCGCTGGCGGCAGTCGGCGCGTTCGCCGCCGGCCTGGTCGCCGGTGCGCTGCGACTGACCGCCGACTACGTCGCCACCCGCGAACAATTCGGCAGGCCGCTGTCGACGTTCCAGACCGTCGCCGCCCAGCTCTCGGAGGTCTACATCGCCTCGCGGACCATCTCTCTGCTGTCCACCTCGGTGATGTGGCGACTGAGCGAAGGTCTCGACGTCGAGGAGGACCTGGCGGTTCTGGGGTTCTGGCTGACCTCCGAGGCTCCGCCGGCGATGCGGCTCTGTCATCACCTGCACGGCGGTATGGGGATGGACATCACCTACCCGATGGACCGCTATTACTCGTCGATCAAAGACCTGACCCGGCTGCTGGGCGGTCCGTCACACCGTCTGGATCTGGTGGGAGCCGGCCTGGGCGACGGAAGCGACAGGACACAATAGATGTACATCGAACTGACGCCGGAACAGCGCAAGCTGCAAGCCGAACTGCGGGAATACTTTTCGACGCTCATCACCCCCGATGAGGCGGCCGCGATGGAGTCCGACCGGCACAACGAGGCCTACCGCGCGGTGATCAAGCGGATGGGCTCGGACGGCAAGCTCGGGGTCGGCTGGCCCAAGGAGTACGGCGGCCTCGGTTTCGGCCCGGTCGAGCAGCAGATCTTCGTCAACGAGGCCAACCGTGCCGATGTGCCGCTACCGATGGTGACACTGCAGACCGTGGGCCCCACGTTGCAGGTGCACGGCACCGAGGAACAGAAGAAGAAATTCCTTCCTGGAATCCTTTCCGGCGACATCCATTTCGCGATCGGCTACTCCGAGCCCGAGGCCGGCACCGACCTTGCATCGCTGCGGACGTCGGCGGTGCGGCACGGAGACGAGTGGATCGTCAACGGGCAGAAGATGTGGACCACCGGTGCCCACGACGCCGACTACATCTGGCTGGCGTGCCGCACCGACCCGGAAGCCGCCAAGCACAAGGGCATCTCGATCCTGATCGTCGACACCAAGGACCCGGGCTACTCGTGGACGCCCATCATCCTGTCCGACGGGGCACACCACACCAACGCGTCGTACTACAACGACGTGCGGGTGCCCGCCGACATGCTCGTCGGTGAGGAGAACGGCGGGTGGAAGCTGATCACCACCCAGCTCAACCACGAGCGGGTGGGGCTCGGCCCCGCCGGGCGGATCGCCGGGATCTACGACCAGGTGCACGCATGGGCGGCCAAACCCGGCTCGGACGGCACGACCCCGCTCGATCACGGCGACGTCAAGCGACTCCTCGGCCAGATCAAGGCGATCTGGCGAGTCAACGAGTTGCTCAACTGGCAGGTCGCAGCATCGGGGGAGACCATCGCGGTCGCGGATGCGGCCGCCACCAAGGTCTTCTCGACCGAACGCATCCAGGAGGTCGGCCGGCTGGCCGAAGAGATCGTCGGCACGTACGGCAATCCCGCGGATCCGGAGACCTCCCGGCTGCTGGACTGGCTGGACAAGATGACCAAGCGCAACCTGGTCATCACATTTGGCGGCGGTGTCAACGAGGTGATGCGCGAGATGATCGCCGCGTCGGGTCTGAGAGTGCCGAGGGTTCCGCGGTGAGTGACCTGCAGGCCGGTATCGAGGAGATCAAGGCGGCCGGTAAGAGCGAACCGCGCAACGGTCGAGATCCTGTGAACCAGCCGATGATTCATCACTGGGTGGATGCCATCGGTGACAAGAACCCGATCTACGTCGACGAGGAAGCCGCGAGGGCAGCAGGGCATCCCGGTATCGTGGCGCCGCCGGCGATGATCCAGGTGTGGACGATGGGCGGGCTCGGTCAGGGCCGCTCCGACGACGATCCGTTGTCGAAGATGATGCAGCTCTTCGACGATGCCGGCTTCGTCGGCGTGGTCGCGACGAATTGCGAGCAGACCTATCACCGGTACGTGCAGCCGGGCGAGGAACTGACCATCCACGCCGACATCACCGATGTGGTGGGCCCCAAGCAGACTGCCCTTGGCGAGGGCTACTTCATCAACCAGCTCATCACCTGGACGGTCGCCGGCGGCGAGCCCGTCGCCGAGATGAACTGGCGCATCATGAAATTCCGGCCTCGCGCCGGGGACAACCCGGCGGTGCCGGACGACCTGGACCCGGACAAACTGATGCGGCCCGCCTCGTCGAAGGACACTCAGTTCTTCTGGGACGGCGTCAACGCCCATGAGCTGCGCATCCAACGCCGCCCTGATGGCACGCTACAGCACCCTCCGGTTCCGGCGGTGTGGAAGGACTACAAGGAACCGACCGAGGAGTCCGATTACGTGGTGGCCGCCGGGACCGGCACCGTGTTCAGCTACGTGGTGCACCACGCACCCCAGGTGCCTGGCCGCAGGCTGCCGTTCGTGATAGCCCTGGTCGAACTCGACGAAGGCGTGCGCATGCTCGGCGAGCTGCGCGACATCGACCCCAGCGAAGTGCAGATCGGAATGCCCGTGCGCGCAACGTTCATCGACTTCCCTGACAGTGACATCAGCCCCGCCTGGACGCTGTACGCGTGGGAGCCGGCCCGATGACCTCACCTGCCCTAGAGGTCGGCGCCACGCTGCCCGAGCTGAAGATCCATGGTGACCCGACGTTCATCGTCTCCACGGCGATCGCCACCCGCGACTACCAGGACGTGCACCACGACCGGGACAAGGCGCAGGCCAAGGGATCCAAGGACATCTTCGTCAATATCCTGACCGACACCGGTCTGGTGCAGCGTTATCTGACCGACTGGGCCGGACCGTCCGCGCGGATCAAGTCGATCGGGCTGCGCCTCGGTGTGCCGTGGTACGCCTACGACACCATCACCTTCACCGGCGAGGTCACCGCCGTAGAGGACGGTGTCGCTACCGTGAAGGTGGTGGGTGCCAACAGCCTCGGCAATCACGTCATCGCCACGGCCACACTATCTATGGGGGCAGAATCATGACCGGCCTCTCCGGCAAGGCTGCGATCGCCGGTATCGGGGCGACCGATTTCTCCAAGAACTCGGGACGCAGCGAGCTACGTCTGGCCGCCGAGGCTGTGCTGGACGCGCTCGACGACGCCGGCTTGTCACCCGCCGACGTCGACGGTCTGGTGACTTTCACGATGGACTCGAACCTGGAGACCGCGGTCGCCCGTTCCACCGGGATCGGCGAGCTGACGTTCTTCAGTCAGATCGGGTACGGCGGTGGCGCCGCCGCAGCCACCGTGCAACAGGCGGCGCTGGCGGTCGCCACCGGCGTCGCCGAGGTGGTGGTCGCCTATCGGGCCTTCAACGAGCGCTCCGAGCACCGGTTCGGTCAGGTGATGACCGGCCTGACTGTCAACGCCGATTCGCGTGGTGTCGAGTACAGCTGGTCGTATCCGCACGGCCTCAGCACACCCGCAGCCTCGGTCGCCATGATCGCCCGGCGGTATATGCACGAATATGGCGCCACCAGTGCCGATTTCGGCGCCGTATCCGTCGCCGACCGCAAGCATGCGGCCAACAACCCGCAGGCGCACTTCTACGGCAAGCCCATCACCATCGAGGACCACCAGAACTCCCGGTGGATCGCTGAGCCGTTGCGGCTTCTGGACTGCTGCCAGGAGACCGACGGCGGTGTCGCCATCGTGGTGACCACCCCGGAGCGGGCCAAGGATCTCAAGCACCGGCCCGCGGTCATCGAGGCGGCCGCCCAGGCCGCGGGCGCCGATCAGTTCACCATGTATTCGTACTACCGCGAGGAGCTGGGGCTGCCAGAAATGGGCTTGGTCGGTCGCCAGCTGTGGGAGCAGAGTGGGTTGTCCCCCGAGGACATCCAGACGGCGATCCTCTACGACCACTTCACGCCGTACACCCTGATCCAGCTCGAGGAGCTGGGTTTTTGCGCCAAGGGTGAGGCCAAGGACTTCATCGCCGGCGGGGCCATCGAGATCGGCGGTCGGCTGCCGATCAACACCCACGGCGGGCAGCTCGGCGAGGCGTACATCCACGGCATGAACGGCATCGCCGAAGGTGTGCGCCAGCTGCGCGGGACGTCGGTGAACCAGGTGCCCGGGGTCGAACACGTATTGGTCACCGCCGGAACCGGGGTGCCCACCTCTGGGCTCATCCTCGGCTGACACCCACAGCAGCAGCTAACTCTTTCCTACCGTTGCATCGGACCTCGGCTCAACCCCGGGTGGTGGGCACGGCCACCGGTTGCCTCGTTCATTGCCGGTCAAACCCGTGCGTAGGACCACGTTGCGCGATCACCTAACAAAGCGGTGGACATAGCGCCACCTCGGACAACTTGATTGATTTGCCTGAGGATCGGCCGGTTGGCTCTTTGACTTCGTGACTACTACACAGGTTCGGCCGAATTTACGCTTGACGGAGATTTCAGCAAACACCCATAATTGTCCATGCCGTCAGCGCAGCGCCGAAGGATTTCCCCGAGGCGGGGTTGTTACGCGGGGTGGGGTCTTACAGGGGCAATGGTGGGGGGATGACATGTCCCGGTACGGCGGCACGTCGACAGCGGAGCGGGGGCATCCGATGGCTTATCTGGGGAACACGATCGATTGCATCGCCAAGCCGCAGGAAACGGACATCGGCGTCGGTGACCGCGGTCGGTCCGGGTGTGCCGCGATCCGGATTCTGATCATCGACGACTGCACTCTCCAGCGGGAGAATCTCGCGTCCGTGCTGCGCGAGGACGGCGCGAGCCCGACCATGGCATGGGATGCGCCCTCCCTGCGCGTGGCGACAGCCGACTCGGCCCCGCAGATCGTCCTGTTGAGTATGACGACGCGCGACAGCCTTGCGATGCTGGCCGCAATACGGCAGGCGGCGCCGTCGATCAAGGTGATCGCCGCCTGCGTCGCGGATGACGACGAGTCCGAGATCATCGCATGCGCCGAGGCCGGGGTCGCCGGATATCACCTTCGGTCACAGTCCCTCGGCGAACTGCTCACCGTGGTCGGCGATGTCGCGGCGGGGGAGTCGTCGTGCTCGCCGAGCATCACCGCCGTGCTGATGCGACGTCTGGCAGCCATCGCCTCCGAACGATCCGGTCCAGCGGAACCGGATCTGACCACCCGCGAGATGGAGATTCTGCGGATGCTCGACATGGGGCTCACCAACCGAGATATCGCGGATGAGCTGTATATCACTCTGCACACCGTCAAGAACCATGTTCACAGCGTGTTGAACAAGCTCGGTGTCCGGTCCCGCGGCGAGGCGGCGGCCCACTTTCGGACACGACCGCGACCGTCCTGCGTCAGCGGGAACTAGGCAAGGTCCAGAGCCGAAAATCGCTCCATCGGTCCATGTACGTTGCGCCACAGCCCGGTTGATAGTTGGTAGAGCAGGGCGGAGCACACGGGCCACCGCGATACCGTGCCCAAGCTGACGGCAGCTCCTCCCGGCTCGACAGACCAGGAGGGGCGGCATGTCAGACAGAGACGAGGGATCGCTCGACAGCGGCCGGAGATCGACCCGCTCGCTGATCGCGGCGCTTGTCGCGGGTGGACTGGCATTCAGTGCCTCGCTGTATCCCGCTCCCGACGAGGTACCCATCTTCGGCATGCTCGAGCTTCCCGCCCTCGACCGAGCATTCGGCCTTCCGGTCCGCGTCGAATCCATATCCGTCAAGCACGCCGCCGAGCTCAGACAAACCGGCCTGGCCGACCTGCTGCAGGTAGCGCAGATCCTTGCGCAGATGCCCGTTACCGTGCCTGCGAACACGTTCGCGACGCTGGTGGAAACCTACGGGTTGCAGGACGTGCTAGAAGCTGTCGGGATCCAGGCGGATCCCACGGACGTGCTGGACCTTCGGGTCGCCATGTTCGGCGGATTCAGCGGTGGAGGCGGAGGGGGTGGAAACGGAATCGCGCTTTCGCCCAGGATGCTGGCGGAGTGGCTGCTCTATCTGAACGCCTTGCTGCACCGGTTGCCGGTCCAGGTGCTCGACGAACTGTCTCCGGTGTTGGGCCGGATGATGCCGAAGTTCGTCGATCTCGGGGTTTTTCACCGGCTCACTGTGTCACTCGAAGCCGTGGCCGCGATGACGCCGCCCGTGTCAGGGCCGGTCCCGACACCCGCTCGGTCGGTTGCCCCGGTGGCCTCCGACTTGCCGGGGCCGGCCACCCACACGGCGATGGCACCACCGCCTCCTCCACCACCTCCACCGCCTCCTCCACCCCCGCCGCCGCCACCTGCGCCTGCACCGGAGCCCGTTGAGACATACACGCCCCCAACGTATTCAGCGCCTCCGACGCCTACGGAAGCGCCTCCGAGCTACGTGCCGGATCCGGTGCCGACCTCGGCTCCGCCCTCGGGCGGGGGCGATCCGGGCGGGCCGTTCGACGGCCCGGAACCGGGCGCCGGTTCCGACCCGGACGGGGACTCCGACGAGGTCGACGACGGAGATTCGTCCGGCCAAGAGGAAAATTCGGCCGGCGGTTCATCGTCTGGAAACGAGGGCTCGACGTCCGGCGGGCTGACAAACGGTGACGGCGAGGGCTCCACCACTGGTGGTGGAGACGGTACGTCTACCGGCGGTGGTGACGGATCGCCCACCGGTGGTGGTGACTCCCATTCATCCGGAGGAGACGACGGTCCATCCGGCAATACGACGAGCGATTGAGGCATGGTGTCCTCCGAGCGTGGCAGACATGACAGGTCAATCGACCAACGGTGACCGACGGCACGCTGCCCCCGGTAACGTCCTCATCATCGATGACTGCGCGCTCTACCGGGACGCGCTGGCGTCGGCGCTGGAGGCAAACGGGGTGCGTCCGGTCCGCACGGCTTGGGACTTGCCTTCTCTCATCGGGAGTCTCGGAGCGGTTTCGCCACTGGTGATCCTGCTCAATCTCGCCACGATCGGTGTGCAGACGTTCCTCCGGGCCGCCACCAGCCTGAGCCCGAGGGCGCCCGTGATCGCGGTCGGCGCGTCGGGCGACGATGAAGATGTGCTTGTCGCGTGCGCAGAGGCCGGAGTGGCGGCCTACCACATGCGAGCGGATTCGCTGGCAGACCTCCTGATCCTGATCAACGCAGTCACGCGGGGCGAGATCGTCTGCCCCGCCGAGGTCTCGGCAATACTTCTCCGGCGCGCGTCCTCAGTTGCGGGTCGACCGCGCCGGATCGTCAGAAATCCGGGTCTTACGTCGCGGGAGATCCAGATCCTTCGCCTGCTCAGGCTGGGCCGCTCGAACCAGGACATCGCCGACCACCTGTCGATCGCGGTCCATACCGTCAAAAGTCATGTTCACAGCCTGCTGACCAAGCTCGGGGTCAGTTCTCGCGCGGAAGCGGCGGCCCTGTCCCAGGATCTGGATCGAGAACCATACGATGGTCCTGGATCCGGGCCTAGTCAAAATTGGTTCTGATGGCCCATATACGGCAGGGGTAGCCTGCGCCGATAGTTGTGGCGTGAACCATGAGTCGGATATCAAGCGGGTTCCCGACAAGTCCGTTAGCCAAACCCACTGTCACCGTGACTGTCTCGGTGCGCATCGGCTTCCAGGGTGGCACCGGATCGGGAGCCGACCGCTGACCGAGTCGCGAGAGCTTCGACCGCCGGAGCGGCGACATGGATGATTTCCGTTGCCTTGCCGTGAATTCGACCACTTCGCGGCTGCTCGACCTCGACGCGGGTGTCGCGGTCGGGGGAATCTTTCCGAGTGACCATCAGCGCGCCACCGCCAGGTACGACACCAGAGTGCTGGTCGTCGACGACTGCACGCTCTACCGTGAGTGCCTGGTCGGCGTCTTGAGCGGACGACACAGTGGCGTCACAACCGAGGTGGCCTGGGATCTGGCGTCGCTCCTCACAGAACTCGACGCGACGCCTCCCCAGGTGATCCTGTTGAACATGGCGACTCACGACAGCTCCACGTTGCTGCGGCAGATATTGAAAATCGAACCCGGGGCGCGAGTGGTCGTCATAGGGGTATCCGAGGACGATGAGTCCGTGATCGTCGAATGCGCGGAAGCAGGCGCGGTCGGATACCACCTGCGCAATGAATCGCTCGACGATCTTCTCATGCTGATCCGCAGGGTTGCTGCCGGGGAATCATCCTGTCCAGCCAGCGTTTCCGGAATTTTGCTCCGGCGGCTTTCGGCCCTGGCCGCACAGCGCCGCCCACCGTCGAAGGAGGTCGTCTTGACGGCCCGCGAGATCGAGATCCTCCGCATGCTCGAGGCCGGGATGGCGAACCGTGAAATCGCGGAGAGTCTCTGCATCGCCGTGCACACGGTGAAGAACCACGTACACAGTGTGCTGAACAAGCTGGGTGTCACCTCGCGCGAGCAAGCGGCAGCGATCGCGCGCAACGTGTGCACCGTGCAGGGTCTACGACCGAACTAGTCCCCGGTTCAGCCCGGGGCACAGGCGGGAAATCGCTCCCATGGCCCATTTACCAAAGATGTTGCGGGCCAGATAGTTGAAATGTGTTTGCGGGGGATGTTCAACACCTTGTGTCGTCGGTATCAGGTTTTCAGGACGGTCTGTCCGCGAAACGAATGCCGGGATTTCGGGATCCCCCACCAATCGACCGTTCCGAAGGAGTTCGGTGATGTGCGGAATCATTGCGTGCCGGACGCACCGGCCGGCGGTCGAGTACCTGCGGGTGGGCCTGCGGCGGCTCGAGTACCGCGGATACGACTCGGTGGGCGTGGCACTGCAGACCACCGACGGTGAGGTCGTCCGCCTGCGGACGACCGGCCGGATGGACGATCTCGACGGACTGCTCGGAAAGTGGAACGGGCCCCAGTTCAACGGAGCGGGGATCGGGCACACGCGGTGGGCGACACACGGCTCGGTCACACCGGGCAACGCACACCCTCACGCCGACTGCACAGGGCAGATCAGCGTCGTGCACAACGGCATCATCGAGAATGCCGACCAACTCCGCGCCGAACTCACAGGTGCCGGCCATATCTTCGCTACCACGGTGGACAGCGAAGTGCTGTGCCACCTCATCGAGGACGAGAGGTTCGCCGAAGAAGATCTCGTGCAGGCCGTACAGAAAGCGCTCGCCAGGGCCGAGGGATCCTGGGCGCTTGCCGTTCTGGAAGAGGGCACCGGGCGTATCGCCGTCGCGGCCAACGGATCTCCGCTACTGGTGGCCCACACTGATCACGGGGACTTCGCTGCAAGCGACATCGCGGCAGTCGCCGACTGGGCCGACGAGTTCCGGGTCCTCGATGAGGGTGACATCGTCGAACTGGACACCGACCGGTGGTGCCGCTCCGGAGTGTTCATATCGCCACCCGCCGCCAACCGGTGCCTGTGGCGCAGCAGCGATGTGGAGTTGCACGACTACGCCGATTACATGGCCAAGGAAATCGACGAACAACCGGGAGCGGCGGCACTCCTGATCGAGGGCCTGGCACCGGACATCGCGACCGGGGCGCTCTGGGACCGAATGGGCCTTCCGCCGTTCGGACGGCTGCGTGTCGTCGGATGCGGCACTTCCCTCAACGCCGGCAACGTGATCGGCAATCTCGTACGTTCGGTCGGCGCTCTGCCGGTGGCCGCCACCATCGCCAGCGAGGCCGCGGCGGACGTCGCCGACGCCGACCAGCTGACCATGGCCATCAGCCAGTCCGGGGAGACCGCCGACGTGCTGCGCGCGATGGAGTCCCGCGCGCTGCGCGACTCACGCATCCTCGCGCTCACCAATAGCACCCACTCCACGCTGTCGCGGCTGGCGGATGCGGTCGTCGACTGTTCGGCGGGTCCGGAAATCGGGGTGGCCGCCACCAAGACCTTCGTGTGCCAGGTCATCTCGGGGGCGGCCGTGATGATCTCGGCGATGGTGGCCATGGACCGGCTGCCGGCCGGGACGGCTGCCAGGATCGTCGACGATCTTCGGCGCGTGCCGGACCAGCTCGCTGCCGCCGCTGCCGGTGCTCGTCGCCTGATACCGCCGATCGTGGAAGACCTCGTGTCAGCCCCCGGGTTCATCTTCATTGCTCGGGGGTCGGGTGTGCCGTACGCCGCCGAGGGTGCGTTGAAGCTGAAGGAGCTCACCTACCGGTGGGCCGAGCACTGCCCGGCCGGCGAGCTCAAGCACGGTCCGCTGGCTCTGGTCGGACCCGGCACCCCCGTCGTCGTCGTGGACAACGGTGACGCGAAACTGGCCTGCAACATCGCCGAGGTGGCGGCCCGTGGCGGCCGCGTCATCACGATCGGCGGCGCCGGCAGCTCGGTGCCGGTCCTCGGCGAGCTCGGTGCACCCTGGGGTCCGATCGCGGCGACCATACCGCTGCAGGTGCTGGCCCGGACCCTCGCGGTGGCGTTGGGACGAGACGTCGACAAACCGCGGAACCTGGCCAAGTCGGTGACAGTCGAATGAGGCGCCACGGCACACCCCTGGCCGGCGTCGCCGGCGCGCGTGAGTCCGAGCCGGCCGACGTGGTCGCCGACTTCACCGCCACGGCCCGTCGCTGGCCGGACCGGGCTGCCGTCGTCCACAACGGCGTCACCACCGACTACCGCGACTTCGCCAAGGCGGTGCGGATCACCGCATCCCGTTGTGACGTCGGGCATCTGGGAGACGCCAAGAGCCCGTCAGGGTTGATTGGCGTACTTGTCTCGCACCATCCGTCCGCAGCCCAGCACCTGCTCGGGATCCTGCAGGCCGACGCGACCTACTGCCCGGTCGATGCCGCGTCCCCGGCAGGCCGCCGGAAGATCATCGCCACCGTACTGGGAGTGGATCGGCTGGTCGCCGCCGAGCAGAGCCCGTATGACGGGCCGCAGGTCGAACTGCTACCGGTGCCGCGGTGGCGTGGCACCGATGCCGCATACGTGCTGTGCACCTCCGGCTCCACCGGCACGCCCAAGCCGGTGGCCGTGTCTCGCAAGGCGCTGACGGTCACGGTGCGTGCGCTGAAAAATCTGTTCGCTCTCACGCCGGACGACCGTGTTCTCCAGTTCTCGTCCCTCGGATGGGACACCTGCCTCGAAGAGATGCTGCCCGCGCTGACCGCCGGGGCCGCAGTCGTCTTCGACGACCGCGCGCACACGGGATCGTTTCCGACGTTCTTGCGCATGCTCGCCGAGCAGGAGATCACCGTGCTCGACCTGCCCACGGCGTTCTGGCACGAGCTCGTGCTCTTTCTCAACGACGGGAATGCGGGATTGCCGGACTGTGTGCGGCTGGTGGTCATCGGTGGTGAGCGGGTCGATCCGACTCGGCTACGGCAATGGCGTGATCTCGACACCGGGCACATCGGGCTACTGAACACCTACGGGTGCACCGAGACCACGATGATCACCCATGCGGTGCAGCTGAGCGGTCGCGGCGCCGAACCGCGCCTCGCCGCAGGGGACGCCGAGGCGCCTATCGGCCGACCGCTACCCCATGTGCGGGACCACGTCACCGATGACGGTGAGCTGCTGATCTCAGGACCCGGCCTGGCGACCGGATACCTCGGGGCAGCGGACCTGACGGCCGACGCGTTCCGCGTCGCCGATCACGGTGACGGACCGCAGCGATGGTTCCACACCGGCGATGTCGTCGTCCGCGGGGAGAACGGCCTGCTCTACTCGCGAGGCCGCGCCGATCAGCAGGTCAAGGTGCGCGGCGTGCGCGTGCACCCCGCTGAGGTGGAGATGCAACTGACCTCTCACCCGGCGGTCAGCCGAGCGGTGGTGGTCGGGGAACGGTTACTGGGCGGAACGGCGCTGACGGCTTACGTGGTGGCCACGCGCGAGGTTACCGGCGGAGATCTCAAGCGATACCTCGGTGAGCGCCTGCCGTCACAGTTCGTGCCGAGCCGGGTCCGGTTCGTGGAAGAGCTGGTGTACACGGCCAGCGGAAAGGTCGACCGCGCTGCGACGCAGCGTGCCGTAGTGGACAGCAACAACAAAGGAGCACGCCGATGAGCGCCGAACACATCGCCGGAATCTTCCGTCGGGTCTTGAACATCCCCGAGGTGGACGAACACTCGGACTTCTTCGAGCTCGGCGGCGATTCTCTGTTGGCGACCAGGGTGCTCAGTGCGATCGCGCGGGACTTCGGGATCGAGTTGACCTACGACGACATGGTCGACTATCCCACGCCGGAGGGGCTTTTCGATCTCACCGCGGCCGTGACGTCGTGAGTGCCGGAGGTATGCGCGTCGTCGTCATCGGCGCCGGGCTGGCCGGACTCACCGCCGCAGTCGAGTTGGCAGCCGACGGGGCGGAGGTCCTCGTGCTGGAAGCGCGCGACCGCGTGGGCGGCCGGATGCACGGGGTGTCGGTCGCAGACGGCGCCGTCGGCGACGGAGGTGCCGCCTACCTCGGGGTCCGGCACACCGAACTGCTCAGACTGATCGACCGGCACGGCCTGAAGCTCGCGTCCACGGCGATGGCGGGGGAGAGCACCTTCCTGATCGGTGACCAACGCTCCACCTCGCCGGGGCGGGTGCCCCCGCTGAACGCGATCGCGCTGGGTGATCTCTTCGACCGGCTCGAGGATCTCGTCGAGCGGGTACACCCCGATGCGCCCTGGCTGACACCCGGTGCGCAACAGCTGGACCGGATCTCAGCAGCGCGCTGGCTGGCCGATGAGGACATACGTGCGGACGCGCACACGTTCTTCCCGTTGTTCCTCGGGGAGATGATGGCCGCCGACCCGGCGGCGATCTCGGCGCTGCACATGGCCTTTTACCTCCGATCCGGCGGCGGTATCAGGTATCTCAACGCGTTCGAGGGTGGCGCCCAGCAGTGGCGGATCGACGGCGGCTCACATCTGCTGTGTGAGGCACTCGCAGCGCAGCTCGGCGACCGGGTGCACCTGCAGCAGCCGGTGCACGCGATCGAACAGGACGACGACGGTGTGCTGGTGCGCTGCGTGTCGGACTCCGACGGTGCGCGCTCGACCCATCGGGCCGACCGGGTGGTCGTGGCCCTCCCGCCGCTGCTCGCGCAGCGGATCGACTTCCGGCCGGGTCTGCCGGCGCCACGGGCGTCGGAGGTCACCGGTCGCGGTTGTGCGATCAAGGTGCAACTGGGGTTTCCCGCGCCGGTGTGGCGGGACCGCGGACTGTCCGGCTGGTCGGTGAGCACCGGCGGGCCGCTGCTGTCCACCGTCGACGATTCGCCACCGGACGAATCAGCAGGAGTTCTCACGGGTTTCGTCACCGGTGAGGCGGCAACGGCGTTCTCGCGACTGTCGTCTTCGGACAAGTTGACCGCGGCGCTGGCCCATACCCGCAGGCTTTTCCCTGACCTGCCGGCGCCCGCGGGGTGCACCGTCACCGACTGGCTGGCCGAGAAGTACAGCAGGGGCTGTTACGCGGCGCTCTTCGGCCCGGGCGACTGGCTGCGGCTGGGGCCGACGCTGACCCACCCCCACGGCCGTATCCACTGGGCGGGCACGGAGACCAGCCTGGAGTTCTTCGGGTTGATGGAAGGCGCGATCAGGTCGGGGCAACGTGTTGCGGCCGAGTTGACGGACATCGCCACTGCGGCGACCGATTCAAGAAAGGCTCTGGTGCGATGACCACACTCGTCGAACCCGAGGACAGCGGATTCACCGCGGTGGCGGAGCAACCGTATTCCTATGTGCGACGGCTGTTGGCCGAGCCGGACTGGCGTCGCTACCCGGGCTGGTCCACCGTCACCGACACCGAGTGGCAGGACCCGCAGTGGCAACGCGCACACTCGATCAAGAACATCGGACAACTGCGGGCGGTTCTCGGCAACCTGCTCGACGAACGGTTCTACGCCGACCTCGCGGCCGACCAGCAGCAGCGGTCGACGATGTCGATGCTGTTGCCTCCGCAGATGCTCAACACCATGACCCCCGAATGCGATCCGGCCGGCCGGGGATTCACCGAGGCGTTCTACGGCGATCCGATCCGGCGGTACATGCTTCCGGTCCTGAGCGACCGGCACTCGGAATGGTGCTCGCATCCGTACGCCGAGCGGGATTCCCTGCACGAGAGCGACATGTGGGTCGTCGAGGGTTTGACACATCGTTATCCCACCAAGGTGCTGGCCGAGCTGCTGTCGACCTGCCCGCAGTACTGCGGGCACTGCACGCGGATGGACCTGATCGGGAACTCCACAGCGACGGTCACCAAGACTCGGCTCACGCTGCAACCGGCTGACCGGCAAGATCGCATGCTGGACTACCTTCGATCCACCCCGACGGTGCGTGATGTGGTGGTGTCGGGCGGCGACGTCGGCAACGTGCCCTGGCCTCGCCTGGAATCTTTTGTGATGCAGCTACTTCAGATTGACACGATCCGCGACATCCGGCTGGCGACCAAGGCGCTGGCCGCGCTGCCACAACACTGGATGCAGCTCAAGGTGGTCGACGGAGTCCATCGCGTGGCACGCCTTGCCGCAGCCCGCGGGGTCAACCTGGCGATGCACACACACATCAACCACGTGCAGTCGGTGACTCCGCTCGTCGCGGCCGCCACCCGCGGACTGCTCGACGCGGGGCTGCGCGACGTCCGCAACCAGGGAGTGTTGATGCGCGGCGTCAACGCCACCACCTCGGACCTGCTGGATCTGTGTTTCGCGCTGCAGGGGGAGGCGAACATACTGCCCTATTACTTCTACATGTGCGACATGATCCCGAACGCCGAACACTGGCGGACCTCGCTCGCGCAGGCCCAGCGATTGCAGCTGGCGATCATGGGGTACCTACCTGGCTTCGCGACACCACGGGTGGTCTGCGACGTGCCCTACGTCGGGAAGCGGTGGGTGCACCAAGTGGTCCGGTACGACCGGAACCTCGGGATCTCCTACTGGAGCAAGAATTATCGCACTGGACTGGAGGCCAGCGACCCGGACGCACTCAGCCGGGTGTACCCGTACTTCGATCCGATCGACACTCTACCGGCGCTCGGGCAGGCGTGGTGGCGTAAGAACGGGGAACACCCCTGGGAAGCAGCGCTACTCGCGAAAGGCGAGCAGGACGACCCGATTCCGGACGGCCCGGTACACCTCGCGCCGGTGGCCACATCCGGAGACAGTTAGGGCAGGGCAGGCGGGACCGGAATGGGTACTGCGGACAGCAGAGTGCATCGCCGCGGGCGCAACCGCCGTGACATGACGCCCGTCGCGATCACCGATGAGGACCTGCCCGAGGTGGCGGACTTCCTGAGGGACAATCACGATGGCAACATTCGGTGGATGCAGGCGTGCGCGAGTGCGCAGTGGCAGGTGGACCGGCCCAATCACGGCTTCATGCTCAAGGACGGGCAGCGTGTCGTCGGTGCGGTGTTGGCGCTCTACTCCGAGCGGGTCCGGGAGGGCCGTGTCGAGAGGTTCTGCAATATCGGCACCTGGTGTGTGCTGGCCGAATACCGTTCCGCGAGCATGTCCCTGGTCAACGCGATCCTGGCACAGGACAGCTACCACTTCACCGTGCTGACGCCCAACCGCGGCTCGCAGGAGATCCTGGCATGGATGAAGTTCTCCTTCCTGGACACCGCCGCCGCACTGATCCCTAACGTGCCGTGGCCGAGCGTGCCGCGGCGAACCAGAGTGATTACCGACCACCGCGATATCGAGAACACGCTTGTCGGTGCCGAGCTGCAGCTCTACCGCGACCATGCGCGAGCGCTCGCAGCACGACACGTGGTGCTGGTGCACGGCGACGAAACCGGTTACGTGATGTACCGGGAGTTCCGCCACGGGTCCGGCCTGGGTTACGCGATGATTCTGTACGTCAGTGATACCGCACTGTTTCATCGCGCGCTGGTGCCGCTGACCCGTCATCTGCTGATGCGTCGCGGACTGGTCGCGACGTTGATCGAGCGGCGCGTCATCGGCGGCGAGCCGGGGCTGCCGTTGATGTCGTTCCGACTTCGGGACAGACCCAAGATGTACCGCGGTGCCGGCCTGGAGCCGCACCAGATCGACTACCTCTACAGCGAGCTCGCGTGCGTGCCCTGGTGACAGGGCGTGAGTCAAGGTGACGGAAGGGCAAACAGTGATGACGCAGGCATTGGCGATCGCAATGGTATTCGTCGTCTCCGCGGCCGCGGGCATCCTGCTCGCCCTGCTGGCCGTCAACGTGGCGCTTCTGCTCCGACTTCGCTCGCGGATACCCCAAGACCCCCCGGTGGATCCTGCATCGGGGTAACCAAGGCGCCCCGTGTTGCTCCGACGAACACGGTGTATTTGCCGGCCGATGCGCTGAAGTCGGACCTGGAGCTGCCGGTCCGGTATGAGCCGACGCCCGGATGTAGTTCTGAGGCTCTGCCGCCAGGGTTCTCGCAGTGCTGCCAAGCGCGACTGGTGACAGTCGGCCGTGCCGCTCTCTGCCGCGGGAAAAGTTGTCGGACAACAGTTCAGGAGATCCGGTCGGCCCAGGAACTAGTTCGCGGATCCACTCGAAAGATCGATCCGACGGTCCATGTACTGCGGACGGGTGCGAACCGATAGTTGAAGGGTGCTTGAAGAGTTAGCTGTCGTGAGCGGCGCTGAATGGCTGCGTATGTCGGTCGACAACGGTCACCGCGACCGTCCGCAGATCGGAGCTGAGAGGGACACGCGGCCATGCGCACTGTAGTCACCGGCGCTGCGGGGTTCGTCGGCTCCACCCTGGTTGATCACCTTGTGTCCCAGGGGCATCAGGTCGTGGGCATTGACAATCTCAGGACAGGCAGTGTGGCCAACCTCGAGAACGCCATCCGTTGCGGCGAGGGTAACGACGGCCGCTTCAAGCTCATCAAACTCGACGTCCAGGCGCCGGAATTGATCGGTATCGTCGCCGGTGTCAACCCGGAAGTGATCTTCCACCTCGCTGCTCAGAGCGATCCGCAGGCCGCCGTCGGGGACCCGCAGTTCGACGCACGAAGCAATATTCTGGGCACGATCAACCTGTGTGAAGCGGTGCGGCGGACAGACGTTCGCAGAATCGTGTACGCAGGCACGTCGGACGCACACGGCGATCTCGGCTCGCCGCACACTGTGGCCAAGCTGGCTGGTGAGATGTACCTCCGCGCCTATGCGGCTAGGTATGGCATCAGTTCGATATGCCTTGCGTTCGGAGACATTTACGGGCCCAGGCAGAACTCCCATAGCCCGGTGCACGTCATCGGCACCCTGGGCGGTACGGCAATGACGTGGCCCCCGGTCAGTGCGCGAGACGATGGCCGGCAGGTCCGCGAGCTCATCTACGTCGACGACGCCGTACACGCGCTGATTCATGCCGGCTGCGCGACAGACATCGCCCCAGGGACATACGGCGTCGGCACCGTTGAGAAAACGATGTCCCTTCCGGGATGGACGCCGCGGGTCGATCTAGCTGAGGGAATCGCGCGGACGCTCGAATCGCTGCACAGCCCGTCAGACGAGATGGCGGGTTGAGATGGCACACCCAGAGGTCGTCAGTCGTGGCCGGACCCGCCGCGCGCTCGCGTCGGCGCTGCGCACTCGAGAATCACTGGTGCGCGAGCCTGTGGCGCGGATGGTCGAATCTGGTCAGCCAACCGCGCTCGACGGCCTGCCCGGTGCGGTGGTCGAGCGCCTTCGCTGGCAACGACAATATGCGGCGCGGCTGACAGTCAGCGACAGCATCGTCGTCATCGCAGCCGTGGTGCTCGCACAGTACGTACGGTTCGGCACCACACTGACCTCGCCGGCGTACGAAACCCTCTATGTGACAGTGTCATCAGTGCTCATCGCTTTGCTGTGGTTGACGGCGCTGGCTGTGTTCCATACGAGGTCCGCGACCATCATCGGTGCTGGGATCGAAGAATACCGGCGTGTGGCCGCGGCGTCGTTCACCACGTTCGGTGCGCTCGCGATCGCCGAACTACTAGTCAAATTAGAGATCTCGCGTGGATATCTCGCCGTCGCTCTACCCGCCGGGACGATCGGCCTGCTACTGAGCAGATGGCTCAGCCGCAGACACGTGGCCGCCCGGCGCGCCGAGGGCAGATATCAGACCGCGGTACTGGCGATCGGAGACCACTCTGCCGCGGCGCATCTGGCGGCCGAACTGACGACCGACCCGACGGACGGGTATCACGTCGTGGGCGTGTGCATCCCGGGTCTGGGTGCGCCCCAGGGCGAACACCTCACGGTGGCCGGCCGGCAGGTGCCGATCGTGGGTGGGGAGAACCATGCGCTGCAGGCGATCCGCACCTACGGTGCGGACACCGTCGCGCTCGCCGGTACCGGGCACCTCGGGGTGCACAGGTTGCGCAGACTCATCTGGGATCTCGAACCGATGGGCGTCGACCTGATGGTCTCCCCGGGTGTGGTCGATGTGGCGTTGTCGCGGCTGGTGATGCGTCCGATCTCGGGGCTGCCGCTGGTGCAGGTCGAGAAGCCGCAGTATCGCGGCGCGAAGCGATTCCAGAAGCGTGCCTTCGATTTCTGTTTCGCGTTGGTCGCCCTGACAGTGACGTCGCCCATCCTGATCCTCGCGGCGATCATCATCAAGATCACCAGTAAGGGCACTATCTTCTACTGCTCGGAGCGGATCGGCATCGACGGCAGACCGTTCTCGATGCTCAAGCTCCGCACGATGATCCAGGACGCCGACCAGCAGTTCGAGAGCCTGATGGCCAAGAACGAGAGTGACGGACTGCTGTTCAAGATCCGGGATGATCCACGTATCACTCCGGTGGGCCGACTGTTACGGCGTTTCAGCATCGACGAGTTACCCCAGTTCTTCAACGTGCTGCGGCAGGAGATGAGCGTTGTCGGGCCCCGTCCCCCCCTGCGCCGGGAAGTCGAGGCCTACGACGGCGACGTGCTGCGCCGGCTTCTGGTCAAGCCTGGGATTACCGGACTGTGGCAGGTCAACGGTCGCTCGGACCTCTCGTGGGACAAGTCGGTCCGGCTCGATCTGTCTTACGTCGACAACTGGTCGATGGTCGGCGATGTCGTGATCATCGCCAAAACGGTGCGTGCGGTCCTGATGAGAAAAGGCGCCTACTGAGGGGACACAGTGCCTGTTGCACTGCTAGGGCGAAAGCCAAAGGTATTGAGGGATATAGGGATCGGGAAATGATAAGAACGATAGTCACCGGCGCTGCCGGCTTCATAGGATCGACGCTGGTCGACCGGCTACTGGTCGAGGGTCACCAGGTGGTCGGCATCGACAATCTCAGTACTGGCGTGGTCACCAATTTGGAGCACGCGAGCCGCCGCTACGGACCCAGCGGTCGTTTCGTCTTCACCAGAGTCGATGTGCGCGCGTCCGCGCTCAACGACATCGTCGCCGCGGCGCACCCCGACGTGGTCTTTCACCTCGCCGCGCAGGTTGACCTGCGGGCCTCAGTCGCTGATCCTCAGCACGACGCGAGCTGCAACGTGCTCGGAACCATCAACGTCTTGGAAGCCTGCCGGCTCGCCGGTGTGGGACGCATCGTCTACGCGGCATCGGGTGGCTCCCGGTACGGTGCACCGGTCAAGCTCCCGGTACCCGAGACCACGCCGCCGCATCCGTTGTCGCCCTATGCCGCAGCCAAGTACGCCGGTGAGGTGTACCTGAATGCGTACGCGGGCATGTACGGCATACTGCCGATCAGTCTCGGCCTCGCCAACGTCTACGGACCGCGCCAGAACCCGCACGGGGAAGCTGGGGTGATCGCGATCTTCAGCAGCAGGTTGCTGAGGGGATATCCGGTGACGGTCTACGGGGATGGGTCCGCCAGCCGGGATTACGTCTACGTTGACGACGTCGTGGACGCGTTCGTGCGCGCCGGCCGTTCCCACACGGCGGCGCCCGGGATCTACAACATCGGTACCGGCCGACAGACCAGCACCAACGACGTGCACCGGTTGGTCGCCGAGGCAGTCGGTGGGACGCCACCGCCATGCTACGAACCCGCACGCACGGGAGAGGTGCAGGCGATCGCGCTGGACGTGACCAAGGCGCGGAGTCATCTCGGGTGGGCGCCGGCCGTCGACGTCGAACACGGGATCAAGAACACGATCCATTGGTTGCGCGGGGTGCTGGATCCCGAGCCGGTCGTCCTGGCTGACGCCTGATGAACTCCCAGATGGCGCGACACTTCGAACAGATCCGGCGGCGGTGGTGGGTAGTACTGCTGGTGGCCGCGTTCACTGTGCTCGCGACCGCGGTTCACTCGTCGGACACCGACGCCACCTACATGGGCAAGTCCCTCCTCGTGCAATCCTCGCCGGAGAGAACACCTGAGCAGGACGCCACCATGGCGGTGGGGTACGCGACGTTGTTCAACGAGCCCGTCACCATTGGCCGGTTGCGACAGCGCACGCAGGTTCCGGACAGTGTGTCCTTCGAAGCAAGGACCGTAGCGGCCAGCCCGATCCTGACGATCGAGGCAACCGCCGAGGATCCCGAGGTCGCGCAGACTGCGGCACAACAGATGGCAGTTGCGTTCCGCGACGACATCAACTCGGTTCGAAACGCCAGATTCGCCAGGGACATCAAGGATGTGGAGCGCCAAGTCCAGGCCCTCAAAGCACAGCGCGAGCCGGACGGCAGCATGAACCCGCTTGTGCCGGTCCTCCAGGAACGACTGGACGACATGCGTGCCGATGCCACCGATCAGCTCCGAGACCTGCAGCTACGAGCCGGCGTCACGAAGATGGAACCCAAGTTTGCGTTGCAGGTAGCCACCGGCGCGCTGGGCGGACTGTTCCTCGGAGCCGTGGCCGCACTCGGCCTGGCAGCCCTGTCGCCGCGCCTGATGAATGCGCGCGACCTCGCGCACAAGACCGGTGTCGATCCGTTGATCGAGGTGCCGCGCGCCGGGTCCATAAGAGGAAATCGGTTGCGGGAAGACCGGTTACGGATGCTGGCGAACTTCATCAGCCTTCAGGGTCTTCCGGCGTCAGCGGTCATCGCGATGACGGATTGCCGCGGAGCACATGGAGCAAAGGATCTCGCGGAGGATCTCGCTCGGCTTTCTGCTCAGCAGGGGCGACGAACGGTACTGGTGTACGCAAACAACGACACTTCTCTGCCCGCAACCCATCCCGGCTTCAACGATGTGCTGGCCGATTGCAGTCTGGTCGACAGCGCGTTGACGGATTCCGCAGTGGAGTCCTTGAAGATCCTGCCGGCGGGCCCGATGGTGGCCGACCGGTACCCGCTGATGAGTCGCGAACGTATCGACGCGGTCCTGGACGAATTGCGGATGGGGGCAGACACGATCGTGGTTGTGGCACCGCCGATCACAGACTCCATCGAGTCTCACCCGCTCTTCGCCGCTGCGGATCTCACCATACTGGTGGTCGGCAAGCGGACCACGCGGTCGGGTGACGTGACCGCAGCCGCCGAGGCGCTGGCCAGGGACCACGCAATTCTGCTGGGTGCTGTACTGGTGGACGGCCGGAGACGGAGAAACGCCGACTCACAGTTGGCGCTGTCGCAAGGGGCCGGTGAGGTCGCAGACCGTTCGTCACTGCTGGATCAGCAGCGATGAGCAGTCTGCACGAGGCACCGCCGACAGCGGCCGCATCCCACCGGCCCCCAGAGCGGCTGCTCGCCGTGGGCCTGATGACGGGCTGCGCAGCCGCTGTCTGCGCGGCAGTGGTGGTGATGCCATCCGACCCGGGCTTGACGCTGATCATCGTGACAGCGGCCGCCGGCCTCGGAGGATACGCGCTGAGGAGCCCCACGTTCGCGGTGACATTGATGACCGTCACGTTGTTCCTGAGGACGCCGCTGGCCTCGTTGGGCGACCTTCCGGTCGAACTGTGGTTGGTGGTGTTCGCGCTGCTGGCGTTGGCCACTGCATTGTGGCTGGAGCGCACCGCCGATCGGGTCCGCGGTCTCGGACCGGTCGAGTGTGTGATGGGCCTGTTCCTGCTGTGGAACGTCTACTCGATGGTATCCCCGCACAAGTATCCGGCGACCGACACCATGAACGGCGGCCCGCTGCCGGTCGCTCGGTTCATCGTGGTCGCCACGATGATCCCGTTCGCGCTGTATGTGGTGGGCCGCTTCACTTTTGACCGTCCTGCTGCTGTTCGCGGGTTGCTCTGGACAATTCTGACACTGGCGACCTACTCGGCCGCAGTGAGCATCATGCCCTTTACCGGGCTGGGTGGCTGGGTCTGGCCGCGTTACATAGTGACCGATCCGGCGTGGGAGGGCCGGGCGGTCGGAATCTTCAACCAGCCGGTTGTCAACGGGATGGTGCTGACGCTGGGTTTCGCGATCGCGATGTTCTTCCTCAGTCGGCGAGGAGATCCCGGTTGGCAGAGATGGGCGAGCGCACTCATTGCCGCGTTGTGCGGTGTCGGGATCTATCTGACCTACACCCGCGCTGTCTGGCTCAGCGCACTGCTCGTGCTGTTCGTCGGGGCATTCTTGGCGAAGGGATTCCGCAGCGGATTCATCGTTGTCCTCGGTGTGGTGGCGACCGCGGCGTTGATGAACTGGTCGACATTCACCAGCAGCGACCGTGAGGCGGGAGGCGTGGCCTCGCAGAGCGAGATCCAATCACGGCTCAACGATATCGAGACCGCGTTGTGGGCCAGAAGCCAGAAACCCCTGGTGGGCTGGGGGATCGGCCGGTTTCCGGAGGTCAACACCCACCACCACCAACAATGGTCGCAGGACGTGCCCTGGGTCGGGGGCTACGGCGAGGTAGCCCACTCGAACGAGATGGGATTGCTCGCCGAGCTCGGCGGGATCGGCCTCGCGCTCTGGCTGTCTGTGCTGACGCTCATCGCTTTCCGGCTCCGCAATGCCTATCGCAGGCTTTCGGACCGCGACCTGTGTGGGCGACCGCTTGCCGTAATCGCGATCATGGCGATGGTCATCCTGATCTGTACCGGACTGACTGTCGACCTTCGCTACTTCGACTTCCCCACAGCCACAACCTTCCTTGTCCTCGGCATCGCCGTCGGCTGGTCCGAACGGACCACGAACGCAACCATCGGCACACCCGGTAGCGCTGAGCGGGAGCTGCGGCATCATGGCTGAGCAGAAGGCACTGTGGGTGTCCACCAGCACGCAGACGCGAGGCGGTATCGCTTCCTACGTCCGGGCCATGCAGCGCACCCGCCTGTGGGACGACTGGAACATCAGGCACATCACCACCCACCGCGACGGAACCGTGACGGTGAAGATCGCGATATTCGTGCTCGGGATGCTGAAGTTCGTCGTCGAACTGATCCGGTTCCGCCCCAGCGTCATCCACTTGCACGCCAGCTCCAGAGGCAGTTTCGCCCGTAAGGCGCTTCTGTTCTGGATCAATCGGATCACCGGAACTCCGGTCGTTTTCCACATGCATGGTTCAGGGTTCCCGCAGGACTACGACAACTCGCCGCCGTTGATCCAGATGCTGACCCGCGCGACCATATCCCGGGCGAGCGCTTTCGTCGCCCTCGGGCAGATGTGGGCCGACCGGATGCGGCTGATCGTCCCGGATGCCCGGATAGTAGCGATTCCCAACGGTGTTGAACTCTCCCCGGCTGTGGATCAGCCCTCAGGCGGACCGGTTGCCGTGCTCTTTCTGGGCCGGATCGGCGACCACAAAGGCGCCTTCACCCTGCTGGAGGCGTGGGCGAAACTGGTGTGCGAGCCCGGATTCGTCACCGCAAGCGGGACTACGGCCACCCTGACGCTGGCCGGGGACGGCGAAGTCGCCAGAGCCCGGCAGTGTGTCAGGCAATTGTGCCTGGAGGAAACGGTCACCGTACACGGCTGGCTTTCCGAGGATCAGGTGGGCGATCTGCTGGACCACGCACAAGTACTGGTGCTGCCCTCGCGCAACGAAGGACAGCCGATGGCCGTCCTCGAGGCGATGGCCCGCGGCCTGTGTGTCGTGGCAGGTGACGTCGGCGGCCTACCGGAGATGATCGGCGGCGGTGCCGGAATCCTGATCCCGCCCGATGACGCGGAGGCCCTTGCAGAAGCCCTGCGGCAGGTCGTCGGGGACCATGACGTCCGCGCCAACTATGGAGCAGCCGCACACGTGAGGATCCGCGACCAGTTCGACACCGAAACGATCGCGCGTCGACTCGACGCTTTGTACCGGGAGGTGTGCGGATGACCGGGCAACCGATCAGAGCTACCTTCATCATCCCGCTGATGAAGGCCGGCGGCGCCGAGCGGCATCTGACCACGCTGCTGCCGAGGATGGATCCGGTGCGGTTCAGGCCGTCGGTCGTCTGCATCGGCGGAGAGGGGGACATGTTCGGCGACCTGTGTGCTGCCGGCATCCCGGCTACTGCGCTGGACCTCGCCAAATGGCAGATCTGGCAGGCGATCCGGGAACTGGTGGCCATCTTCCGGCAAGAGCAGACCGACGTCGTCGTGATGTCCGGCTATAACGCCGAGACGCTCGGCCGTATCGCGGCGCGGGTCGCAGGCGTCGGGCACACCATCGTGTGGGTGCACAACGCGACTGAGATCACACCTCGTGGCGTGGTCCACCGGCTGGTCGATCACGGGCTCAGTCACTGGACCAGTGCGTATTTCGGGGTCGCCAACGTCCAACGCCGGTTCCTGGTGGACGAGCGTGGATACGCCGCCGACAAGATCCGGATCATCCACAACGGTGTGGACCCGACGCTGTTCGAGGCCAGCACCGACCGCAGAGCGCTCGCCGAGTTCGGGATCGGGCACAGCGCTCCGGTGGTGGGAATCCTCGGGTCACTCCGGCCCGAGAAGGACCACGCCACATTCCTGCAGGCCGCCCGACTGGTGATCGACAAGGTGCCCGATGCCGAGTTCCTGCTCGTCGGCGAGGGCCAATGCCGTGCTGATCTGGAGATGCTCTGCGAGACCCTGGGGATCACCGCCCACGTGCACTTCGCGGGCGCGAGGTCCGACATCGACCGCTTCCTCCGTTCGGTTGACGTCTTCACGTTGACGTCCACCACCGAGTGCCTGCCGATGGCGCTCCTCGAGGCGATGGCCTGCGCTCGCCCCGCGGTGTGCACCGCGGTCGGTGGCGTCACCGAAGTGGTAGAGGACGGAACCACCGGGTTTCTCGTACCGCCGAAAGATCCTGCGCGACTTGCAGACCGGCTCGTCGCGTTGCTCACCAACCCACTCGACGCGCGTCGGATGGGTCGCGCCGGCCGCCGGCGTGTCGAGGCCGAGTTCCGACTCGACCGCAGCGTGGACGCAGCCCAGAGCGCGATCGAGGAACTCGTCACCTCCCAGTACGCCCTAGTGGACGGAGCCAACGCATGAAGCGACACATCCTGATTCTGGTTGAGAACCTCTCTGTACCGTTCGACCGTCGTGTGTGGCAGGAGGCGCAGGCGCTGACCCGCGCGGGCTTCCGGGTCACCGTGATCTGCCCGACCGGGGCCGGCCAGGACACCGAGCGGGAAGTGGTGATAGAGGACGTCCGGATCCTGCGTTATCCGTTACGACCTGCCACGGGCGGGCCGAAAGGCTATCTGCGTGAGTACACGTTCGCGCTCTGGCACACCCTGCGCCTGGCGGTGAAGGTCCGTCGCGAGGGGAGGGTCGACGTAGTGCACGCGTGTAATCCTCCGGACCTGCTGTTCCTGGTGGCACTGATGTTGCGGCCTGGCGGAACGCGGTTCGTTTTCGACCACCACGACCTGGTGCCCGAGCTGTTCCTGTCCAGGTTCGCAGGCGGAGGACAGCTTCTCTACCGGTTGACGCGAGCCGTCGAGCGGATGACGTTCGCCGCAGCTGATGCAGTGATCTCGACCAACGAGAGTTACCGCAGGGTCGCGATAGAGCGCGGCGGCATGTCTCCCGACCGCGTAACCGTCGTCCGGAGCGCACCCGATCTCGGTCGCTTCATGCCGCAGCAGCCGGACGGCGATCTGAGGCGTGGCAAGGGCTTTCTGCTTGCGTATCTCGGCGTGATGGGGCCGCAGGACGGAGTCGACTACGCATTACGCGCGGTGCGGCTGCTGCGTGACGAAGTCGGACGCGACGACTTCCACTGCATCTTCATGGGAGCCGGCGACGTGTTGCCCGACATGGTCGCGCTCGGTGAAGAGCTCGGCATCTCTGACATCGTGGAGTTTCCAGGGCGGGTTCCCGACGAGTTCGTCCAACGCTGCCTGTCGACCGCCGATGTGTGTCTGTCGCCGGACCCGTCGAATCCCCTCAACGACGTATCGACGATGAACAAGGTCGTCGAGTACATGGCGATGGGCCGGCCGATCGTGTCCTTCGACCTCACTGAGGCGCGGGTGTCCGCCGGTGAAGCTGCGATATATGTTCCGGGCAACGACGAACTCGCATTCGCGCGGGCCATCGACGCTCTGTTGCAGGATCCACAGCGGCGCCGTGGCATGGGTGAGCTCGGGCGCCGGCGTGTCGAACAGGAACTCTCGTGGGAAGTGTCCAGCCGCAACCTCATCCGGTTCTACCGCGAGTTGCTCGGTGTGGATCGGCAGAAGCCCGATGCTCTGGTGACCGGCGGTGAGGTCGCGTGAGCCACACCGGCAACCTGCTCGACGTGCTGTCGCACGACAAGCTGGTCCAGGTCCGCCCGGCCGACCAGGCCCTCGGGCGTGTTCCGGGCCTGGCTGCTCAGGCTGCCGTCTTCTGCGGACCGCTTCTGGTCTATGGGCTACTGCCGACCCAGAATCACAACTACGCCGACGACTCCCTGGCCTGGGCATACCAATTGACCCAGTCGGGCGGTCTCATCAACAGCCATCACCTGTACCTGAACCCGATGAGGTGGCTCTATCACCTGCTCGCCGGCGCGGGGCTGACCGTGAATCCGGTGTCGATGCTTGCGCTTTACTCGGCGGCGTGGGGCGCTGTCGGCCTGGCGATCCTGTACCGGCTGATGGTACGCGCCGGACTGGGCAGGACCGCATTGTGGGGAACACTCCTGTGCGCCGTCAGCGCGGGCTACTGGTCCTATTCGATCGCGGGTGACGTCTACGTTCCGGCCGCCGCGCTGATGACGATCGGTGTCTACTGCGTCTATTCCGGGCTCACTACTCTGACCACACGCAGCGCACGGTGGTATGCCGCCGGGGCGGTCCTGGCCTTCGCCGCCATGCTGGCCCACCATCAGGCCCACGTCGTGTTCGTACTCGGGATGGTTCCGGCCGTGCTGCTGATGCGCATCTCCACCGCGAAGCGACGGGCGATGATCGGCGTCGGGGTACCGACGGCTGTGTGCGTCCTGGCGCTAACGATGTACGCCGTTGCTTACCAGTCGGTCCCGCAGGAGGAACGGCACGGTTTCGTCCAGTTCGGCGTCGGCTACGTCGAGTCCTTCGAACCTCGCGAGGACCAGAAGCAGCTGGGGGCCGGCACCCTGGTGAACATCGCCGCCGGCGAGACCCGAGCCCTGGTGTCGACGAACGTGATGTTTCGCAGTCCAGAAGTGGCACAGGCGGTCCAGGACCGGTATCCACAACGAGCCACATACCCGCTGGCCTATCTCGTCCGCGACGTCCCGGCCCCGGTCGCGGTCCTGGCCGCGGTCGCGGCGGTCTTGGGAGTGCTGCTTGTCGTAATGCTGTCGGTGCGCGGCCTGTGGTTCGGGCTGAAGGAGAGGAGCCTGGTCCTTCTCATCGCGGTCGCGATGGTCCCGCAGGTGCTGTTCTTCACCTGGTGGGAGGGCGTCTCCGATGAGTTCTCGGTGTGGACACTGCCGCTGCTGGCCATCCTCTCCGCCTGGGGCGCCGCCGGGACCAAGCACCCACTGCAGTGGCTGAAGGCCGCGGTGGTGTGCGTTCTCCTCAGCACATTGGTGGGATCGGTGCTGCTCTACTGGAATCCGCGCAACGACATCGATCTCGTCACCGACGGGTACGTGAACGCGCTGGGCCCCGGCGATCTGGTCGTCGGCTTCGACGACATCCAGTCCGATTTCAGGACGATGCTCGACGCCGACCGCCAGGGGTTCGAGTATCTCAATTTCTTCAATGTGCGCGGACCGCACGACACGGCAAGGTTCGAGGCCGCCCTGGACTCCGCCGCCGCCGCGGGCTTGCGCATCCACGTCTCGCCACGGCTCACCCATCCGCCGAAGAGCGCGCTGGTTTTCAAGGAGTCTGTGGATCCGGACTTCGACTCCCAGCGCGCCCTCATCTTGGACAAGCTGGAGGCCATGCCCTCCGTCGAATGGGTCGAGCCGTCGGCGTTCTCGGAACGGTATTTCGAAGGATCCGGCGGTGTCTAGCCTGGTCTGGTACGCCGGCCGCGCGGCAAGAATGTCCCCCCGCGAGGCGGTGTGGCGTACCCGCCGCCTGATCGACGCGCTCACGGGCCGCGACGGTCTGCGCGAGCACCCCGACGCAAAGATGCTCTCCGGTACGCCGGTCGACTGGGACGACCTGCGGGAGCAGTTCCGGCGCAGCGCGTCCCGGCCCGTGCTGCTCGACCGGGAGCGCGCCCGGCGCATGGCACAGACACACCCCGACGCCATGCAACGACTGCTCGCCGAAGCCGGCCGCCTGTTGGCAGGAGAGCGCACCTATCTCGGTTACGACACCGTGAACGTGGGGACGGCCGTCGACTGGAACTTCGACCCGAACAGCGGCTACCGCTGGCCCACCGCCCCCGGCCATCGGATTGACCACCGGGTGGCACCCAGCGACGCGAAATGGATCTGGGAACTCAACCGGCTCCAGCATCTACCCATTCTGTCGCAGGCCTGGCTGCTTACCGGTGTTCCGAACTTCGCCGAGACCGCCCTGGACCACCTGGATTCGTGGCTGGATCAGAACCCGGTCGGTACCGGGATCGCTTGGCGTGGTGCGTTCGAGTCAGGTATCAGGGCGACGTCGGTGGGGATCGCCCTGCAGGGACTGCGACACTCGCCGGCGATGACCACGCGGCGGTACCGGCGCGCGGTCCGAATGCTCGACGTCAGTGCCCGGTACTGCTGGCATGCCCGGTCCCGTTTCAGCTCGGCCAACAACCACCTCATCGGCGAGATGTCCGGCCTGGCTGCCATCCATCTGTTGTTTCCCGAATTAAGCTTTCCTGCAGCTCTTTTCAGGTCTGCGCTGGACACGATGGCAGCCGAAGCCGAACGGCTGATCCTGGCCGACGGGGCCGGTGCGGAGCAGTCGGTCACGTACCAGATCTTCACCGCCGAGATGCTGGCCACGGTGGTGGTGCTGCTGCGATTGGGCGGTCACGACGTGCCCGCGGCCCTGCCCGCGGCGCTCAGCCGTGGTGCGAACTACCTTGTATCGTTGGTCGGTTCGGAGGACCCCGACCCGCGGTACGGGGATGACGACGACAGTTTCGCACTCCGGCTGGGCGCCGAGCCCAAGCGCACCGTGCGGCAGCACCTGGGAATCGTGGCGGCGACCACCGGTGACCAGCTTATAGCGAGGCATGGTGAGAACACCGTGACCGCTGCGTGTTTCGCTGATGCGCTCGGCACCGACATCAGCGGGACCGGTGCGAGGGTCGGCGTGGCCGGGGCGCTGCCGAGCAGCTACGCTGCCGACGGAGGGATGGTGGTGCTGCGAAGCGCGAGGCGCCGCCTGACGGTCGACGTCGGTCCGCTCGGCTATCTGTCCACCGCGGCACACGGGCACGCCGATGCGCTCTCGGTGACGCTGAGTGTCGAGGGCCGAGAGCTGATCGTCGACCCGGGGACCGGTAGCTTCTACGGGGACCCCGTGGTGCGGTCGGTCCACCGGGGCACCCGTGTTCACCCGACTGTGTGTGTGGACGGCATCGACCAGTCACAGCAAGGTGGACCTTTCTTCTGGCGCAGTCATGCCCAGACCACCGTGCACGCAGTGGATCTCGCGCGCGGCATTGTCGATGCCGAGCACAACGGCTACCTCCGGATCGCCGACCCGGTGCGGCACCGGCGGTGGATCATCGCGCCGCCAGGCGAGCTGACGGTGGCCGTGGTGGATCTCCTCGACGGCCGCTCCGAGCATGACATCGCGGTGGCCTGGCCGCTGCATCCCGATTGCGAGGTGGCACCCACGACGTGTGGGCACCTCGTCACCAGAGAGGGGGCAGCTGTCTTGAGCCTCCACTACGCAGCGACTGTGACACTCGACTGCGAACAGATTCGGGCAGACAGCTCGTCCCGACTCGGGTGGTGGTCGGGTCGGCTTGAGAACAGGACACCGGCATGGCTGGTCGGCATCCGGTGTCGAGCCGCCGCTCCTGTGGCAGTGGTGTCACTGCTACGAACCGGCGATTGCGAGGACCCCCTGGTTCCCAGCATCGTCCGGAATGGTTCGGCGCTGACCGTCCGCTGGTTCGACCAGTGTTCGGAACGGGTCCTGACGATAGGCACCAGCCGAGCCGGGGCCGTGCACGGGCTGCCTTCGTCATCTTCTTCTTCGGTTCTGGGATTGGTGGGAAAATCATGAGTGGTCGGATGTTGACTTCGGTGAGTGTGTTCGGGCTCGGTTACGTCGGTTGCGTCAGCGCGGTGTGCCTGGCTGCGCAGGGGCATCGGGTGATCGGTGTCGACGTGAACCAGGACAAGGTGGACGCCCTGGCCCGCGGTAATTCACCGGTGGTGGAGGAACGACTGGGTGACCTTGCCGCCGAGGCGGTCGCCACGGGAAACCTGACCGTCACCACCGATACGGCAACCGCCGTCCTGCACACCGACCTGTCACTGGTGTGCGTCGGTACCCCGTCTGCCCATGGTGGCGGACTGTCCACCGAATACCTCGAACAGGTCACCGACGCGATCGGCGCGGCCCTGGCCAAGAAGGACCGTTGGCATGTGGTGGTCTATCGCAGCACCATGATTCCGGGAACTTGCGAGAAGCTTCTCATCCCCCGACTGGAGTCGGTCTCCGGTAAACGGGCTGGAGTGGACTTTGGCGTGTGCGTCAACCCGGAGTTCCTCCGAGAGGGGACCAGCGTGCGGGACTTCTTCAACCCGCCGAAGACCGTTGTCGGCGAGACTGATTGTCGGAGTGGGAAGACCGTGCTAGCACTCTACGACGGCCTTCCGGGCCGGCAGTTCCAAGTGCCGATCAAGGTCGCCGAGATGACCAAATACGTCGACAACAGCTTCCATGCGCTCAAGGTCGGCTTCGCCAACGAGATCGGCGCGATCTGCTCGGCGCTGACCCTGGACTCCCACGACGTCATGGAGATCTTCCTCGCGGACACGAAGCTGAACATCAGCACGGCCTACCTGCGGCCAGGCTTCGCGTTCGGCGGGTCATGCCTGCCCAAAGATGTCCGTGCGCTCACCCACACCGCGCGCCGAAACGATCTCGACGTTCCCCTGCTGGCGAACCTGTTGGCGTCCAACGAGAGCCACATGCGCCGAGCCGTGGACCTTGTTCTGGCCACCGGGTTGCATCGGGTCGGAATCTTCGGACTTTCGTTCAAGCAGGGCACCGACGATCTGCGCGACAGCCCCATGCTGGAACTCGCCGAACGGCTGATCGGCAAGGGGTTCGACGTCAAGATCTACGACCCGACCGTCGTGCTGTCGCGCCTGACCGGTGCCAACAAGACCTTTATCAGTCAGCAGCTTCCCCACATCGGCGACCTGCTGACCGACGACGCCGATGCTGTGTTCGAGCACGGTGAACTGCTGGTCGTCGGATCGCGCGACCCCAAGGTCGTCGATGTCATCGACCGCGCAGGATCCGATCGGTTCATCGTGGATCTGGTGCGATTGCCCGGTGCTGAACTCCTGCGCAGAACACCGCACTATCAGGGAATCGGGTGGTGAGCATGGGTCTGAAAGTCCTGATGATGGGACCGTATCCCCTCGAGCCCGGAAAGGTCAGCGGTGGAATCGAGTCGGCGACAAGCACACTGGTGCCCGCGCTGGCTGCCCGCGATGACGTCGAAAGTGTCACCGTGCTGCGCTTCCACGAGGGTGATGCGTCAACCGGCTACCGGCGCGAGGGTCCGAAGGTGGAAGTGCATTACCTACGTGGTCAACGCCGATGGCGGACCGTTACAGGATGCTTCCTGGACCGGCGGAAGGCCCGCAAGCTGGCGGCCCAGGTAAACCCAGACGTGGTACACGGACAGGAGATCGGGTTGTACGGCGCCATCGCGCAGCACTGCAGCCGCGACGCGGTGATCACCGTCCACGGGGTCACACTGCCCGGCCACAGTACCGATACCACGGACAACGCCGGTCTGAGAGGCACGCTGCGGGACAGCATGATCCGCAGCCTGGAGCGGCGGGTGCTGCGTCGCGGCAAAGTCGTCATATCGCTCTCGCAGTGGGACACCGAGGTTTTGGATGTGCCGATCAGGGGCGCTCGGGTGAGTATCCCGAATGCGACCGGCCCAGAGTTCTTCGCGCTGGCACCGGCGCCGCCGACGCCTCCGCGACTGCTGTTCGCCGGTGTGTTCACTCCGAACAAGAACCCGCTCGGCGTGGTGAATGCGTTCGCACAGGTGCGGATGTCACTGGCCGAGGCAACGCTGGCACTCGTCGGCCCACACCCCGACCAGCGCTACTCCGAGCGGGTGCTGGACCGAATCAGAGCTCTCGGCCTCGACGACGGCGTGGATGTCGTCGGCCCGGTCGGCAACGAAGAGCTTCGTCGGGAGCTCACCCGAGCCCGCGCTGTCGTGCTGTTCTCGCACCAGGAGAACGCGCCGACGATCGTCGCTCAGGCGATGGCCGCAGGAAAACCCGTCATCGCAAGCCGCGTCGGCGGCATACCGGAGATGGTTGAGGACGGTGAGACCGGTTTCCTCGTGGACTCCGGTGATGAGGCGATGCTTGCTGATCGGATGCTCAAAGTAGCTGTGGACGAACGACTGTCACGGACGCTCGGGCGCCGTGCGCACCAGCTCGCGCTGCACCGGTACTCGGCCGAGACGGTGGCCGCGAAGACCATTGAGGCATATCAGATGGCTGTGATCCAGGAGAAACGATGAAGGCTATGCTGAAGGAACTGGCTGCTCGGTCGCTGTGCGCACTCGGAGTTCCGATCCTGGCACGATGGCGGCGTTCCCACCGTCTGGCGATCCTGATGTTCCACGGTGTTGAGAGCGAGCCGTTGTCTCCACCGTGCGACTGGGTCATCGACACCGCCACACTTCGGCGCGACCTCGACTACGTGCGCAGACACTTCAACGTCCTCCCACTCGAGGAGGCGCTAGGCCGGCTCAGGGACGGAACACTGCCCGGCCGTGCCGCTGCGGTCACCTTCGATGACGGCACCCGAAACCTCCTGACCAATGCCGCACCGGTGCTGCGGGAGCTCGCCGTGCCTGCGGCGGTGTTTCTCGCGACGGGGCCGATGGGCACGAGCGAGCTGTTGTGGCCGGACCGACTGTGGAGTGCCTTCGCGCAGACGAACCGGACCGAGATCGACCTCTCGCACCTAGGTCTCGGGAAATGCCCCCTGTCTACCGAGGCCGAACGGACCACGGTAAGGGACTCGGTCACACAGCTGTTCAAACAGCTTCCCGAGGCCGAGCGGATCACAGGAGTCGATTCCGTCGTCGGTGCGTTGGGCGCACAGTCGGCCGCACACGGCGGACCCTTCCAGCTGCTGTCCTGGGATGAGGCGGCCGCGCTCGCGGCCGACGGGCTGGTCACGCTCTACCCGCATACCGTCACCCATCCGATCCTGGCCCGCTGCGACGACGACAAGGTCGGGCACGAGATCACAGAATCGTGCCGCGCGGTGGAGAACCACACCGGCCGGGCCCCGGCCGTATTCGCCTACCCGAACGGATGCGAGCAGGATTACGACGATCGCGCCAAAGAAGTGCTGCGAAACAACGGGATACGGTGGGCGCTCACCACGACCAACGGTTTCGTCGATGCCCGCAGCGATCCGCTCGAGCTGCCCCGGATGGGATTTTCGACGGACCAGTCTTTCGCGGTGTTCAAGTTGAAAGTCTCCGGCTTCTCATTGCGTCCTGGGCGCAAACGCAAGGCCCCGGCGCTGAATTCGGATGTCGGGGAAGCGGCCAGCGATGTCACTGTCTGAGGCGGCTAACCGGCTGATACCCGCCCCAGCCGACGAGCTCGAGGTCCATCTGCAGCCGATCACGGCGGCGGACCTGCCCGCGGTGGCACAGTTTCTCCATGACGAGCTCGACCCTGCGGTGCCCGTCGAACGGTGGGCATCCGACGTCGTCCCGAGCTGGGAGGTGGAGCAACCCAACTACGGTTTCATGCTGCGCTGCGACGGCAGGGTGGTGGGCGCCCACCTCGCGATCTACTCCGAACGGAGGATCGACGGTGTCAGGCACCGCTTCTGCAATCTCACGACGTGGTGCGTGGCGGAACGGTACCGGTCACATGCGCTGAGCCTGCTGCGGGCTCTGCTGCGGCAGAAGTCCTATCATTTCACTGATCTGTCCCCGTCGTCGGACGTGCAAGTCCTCAACGCTCGCCTCGGCTTCGTGTACCTCGACACGACGACGTGTGCCGTTGCGAATCTGCCCTGGCCCATCCGCCGACGAGGCATCCGGATCTACTCGCGCCGCAAGACGATCGCGAGCGTCCTCAACGGTGAGGACCTGGCGCGTTACCGCGACCACGCCCGCGCCGCGGCGGCGCGACATGTCGCGATCGTGATGGGCGGTCAGACCTGCCACGTGGTCTTCCGGCGTGTTCGGCGCAAGAACATCCGGTCATTCGCGTCACTGGTGTACGTGAGCGACACCGATCTGTTCCGGGCCGCGGCGCCCCACTTCTTCCGGCACCTGCTCTTGCGTCACGGTATCGCAGCCACACTCATCGAGGCACACGTGGTCGCCGGCGACTTCCCGCGATCAGTACGGGTGTCGCCCAGGGCCAAGATGTTCCGCAGCGACATGTTGCGCCCCGACCAGATCGACTTCCTGTACAGCGAGCTCACCTGCATGCGCTGGTGACACGGCGTTCCAGGCAAGCGCCGCGTCACCACCGGAAAGGACCGGCACCCGACATGAGAAGCAACGTGCACCATCTGATCGAGCAACGCGCCCGCTCGGATCCCGGCGGCCCGGCGCTGACGTACCTCGCCGAGACCGTCAGCTATGGACAGTTGTGGGCGCGCGTCCAGGGTGCTGCGGCAGGCATGGCTGCTCTGGGTCTGCAGCGGGAGCAACGCGTCGCCATCTATCTCGAGAAACGGATGGAGACGGTCGCCGCTGTGTTCGGGACCTCGGCCGCCGGTGGGGTGTTCGTACCGGTGAACCCGGCGCTGAGGATGGCGCAGGTGCGTCACATCATCGACGACTGCGATGTGACCGTTCTGGTGACCTCGCCGGAACGGTGGGCGATGCTTCGTCACGAACTGGACCACTGCCTCTCGCTCGAACATGTCGTGCTGGTCGGGACTGGCGGCCTTCCCGATGACGCCGGCCGGCACACTCTGCACTCGTGGGCTGAATTCTGTGCTCTCACCGGGTCGGAGACCGGACCCGAGTGTGCGATCGATCTGGACATCGCCGCGGTCCTCTACACCTCGGGGAGCACGGGCCGCCCGAAAGGGGTTGTGCTGAGCCACCGCAACTTGATTGCCGGTGCCGAGAGCGTCGCTCACTACCTGCAGAACAGCGCGGACGATGTTGTGCTTGCCGCTCTTCCGTTGAGTTTTGACGCCGGATTCAGCCAACTCACCACCGCGTTTAGCGTCGGTGCGCACGCGGTGCTGACCAATTACCTCAGGCCGTCCGAAGTTCCGCGCCTGTGCGCGCGGCACCGGGTTACAGCGCTGACCTGTGTACCTCCGCTCTGGATCCAGATTGCCGAGCAGATCTGGCCGCCCGAGGCGAGAGTGGCGCTGCGCTACTTCGCCAACACCGGCGGCAGGCTACCCAAGCCGACCTTGGACAAACTGCGCTCACTGTTCCCGCAGGCGAAGCCGTTCCTGATGTACGGCCTGACCGAGGCCTTCCGGTCCACCTATCTCGACCCAACCGAAGTGGACCGGAGGCCGGATTCGATCGGCAAGGCGATTCCGGACGCCGAGATCCTGGTGCTCAGACCCGACGGTTCGCGTTGCGACCCGGGCGAGGAGGGCGAACTGGTGCACCGTGGACCGCTGGTCGCCCTCGGCTACTGGAACGACCCGCTGCGGTCTGCCGAGCGGTTCAAACCGGTCGCCCGGCCAGGGGCGGGCTGGCGCGCAGAGGAATTGGCAGTCTGGTCGGGCGACACCGTGGTCGCCGACGAGGAGGGATTCCTGTACTTCGTCGGCCGCGGTGACGACATGATCAAGACGTCCGGCTACCGCGTCAGTCCTACCGAGATCGAAGAAGTCGCGTACGCGACGCAGAGGGTCCGGGCTGCGGTAGCACTCGGTGTCGACGATGAGAATCTCGGCCAGCGGGTGATTCTCATCGTCACCCCCGTCGACCCCGCGGATTTCGACGCCGCCGCGCTCGTCGCCGACCTCAAGCAGCGACTGCCGCGGTACATGCTGCCGTCGTCGGTCGTGGCGTGGGAGGACATCCCACGCTCGCCCAACGGCAAGTTCGACCGCGCCGCAATCCGGGACGATCTGCGGCTGTGAACACGACCATCGCCGCACCCGGCAGAGCAGACGGCCACGCGGCACCGGGTAGAAGTACAGCTGAAGTTATACGAAACCATCAGGGAGGGAACCGCAATGGGAAGCGACAAGGCCACAGTCGACGCGGTCATCGACATCATCGTCACCACACTGGGCATCGAGAACCGTGCTGATTCGCTCGACGCAACCACCCCGCTGTTCAACAGCATGCCCGAATTGCATTCGATGGCGGTGGTCGCCTTGGCCGTCGCGCTGGAGCGGGAGTTCGATCTGGAGATCGACGACGAAGACCTCACCGCCGAGGTGTTCGAGACGGTCGGCACACTGGCCGAGTTCGTCGAGGCGGTCCGCGACACGGGTCGGCTGACCTGGCCGGAAGTGGGGTAGGGGTTCATGCCCACTCTGGCGCTGACCTCGACACGGGTCGACACACCGACGAATGGAACGGATCTGCGCACCAAACCGCTGTGTCAGTTGATTCCGGACGAGCTTCACCTGTTGGTGACCCCGCTGTATCCGCTGCCTTCCCGCCGCGTCGGAGCCGCTGACGTCTCCACCGTGTTCAGCAGTGTGACCGAGTGCCCACCTATCTTGGATGGGCGGCGATCGCTGCGACGGCATGTGCGCCTCAGCGACGACCACTACTTGAGTAGGACTCGCCCCCGCGAATTCGCAGCGGCACGAGAGGTGTTGGCCGACGTGGTGGCCGAACGGGGTATCAACCGGATTGTCGTGTTCGGTGCGGATCTCGCCGAACTGGTGGCGGATTATCGCGATGGTCCCAAGGTGCTCGATCTCTGCGACAGTATGACGCTGAGGATGAGCAGGGCGTTTAGGCATGCGGGAGGATTGCGCACCGGAAACTGGGTCGACGCGGTTGAGCTGTACCGTGCCCGCAGGACTGAGGCGCGGCTGCCCTCCGCGTTCGACGATGTTGTCACCGTCAGTGAGGTCGACACCGCTGAGATCGTTCGGCTCAGTGGTGTCAGCGCGAATGTGCACACCGTTCCCAACGGCGTCGACGAGGCTTTCCTCGCACCTATGCCGCCACCTGCGCACCGGCGCGGCGTCGTGTTCTGGGGCAATCTGGATTTCGAGCCCAATATGGCTGCGCTCGAACACTTCTTCATCGACGTCTGGCCGATGCTCCGGCGCTCCGGGGTCGAAGTGAAGGTGGTGGGCGGCAACGCCCCGCAGTGGTTGGTTCGGCTGGCCCACGGGGAACCCCTGGTCCATCTTGCAGGCTTCGTGCCGGATCTTCGTGCCGTCGTCTCTCGATATCCGGTGATGATCAATCCGATGCTGACGGGAAGCGGAATCAAGAACAAGGTGCTGGAAGCGTTCGGGATGGGCATCGTCGTGGTCTCGACGGCACGCGGGGTCGAGGCGATGCCGGACGTGGTGGACGGTGAGCACCTGGTGATCGCCGACGGCGGCGCGTTCGGCGAGGCGGTGCTCGACCTGCTCGACGGTCCGGCGCGGCGAATGCGACTACGGGCGAACGCGAACGCGTTATTGCATGCACGCTACCGATGGAGCGTCGCGGCGGCACCGTGGCGGGCCTTGTTCGATCGCCACCCCAAAGGCGACCGGAACGCCCCTCGCCGCCCCGGCACCGTGATGTTGGAAGCCTCACCATGAGCGCCCCGCATGACTAGCCAGTCCGGTCCGGACGTAGTAGACACCGAAGCGGGACCGCCGGGTCCGCTGTCGGGCACGTTGCGGCGCGGCGCAGCCATCGCGTCGGGCATGCTGGTCTTCACCCAACTGGTGTCATTGGCCCAGACGCTGGTGCTGGCCCGGCTGCTTTCCCCAGCCGAGGTCGGCTATTTCGCCGCCGGCACCGTGCTGTCCGGATTTCTGGTCACCATCGCCGAAGGGGGGATGGCGAACGCGCTGGTGCAACGTCAGGACCGGCTCGATGACGCCACCGCAACGGTCTTCTGGTCGACACTGCTCGCCGGTGTCGGATGGGCGGTGCTCGCCCTGGCGAGCGCCCCGCTGATGGCGCGGATCTTCGGCAGCGACATCGTGGGGCTAATCGCGGCGGTGTCGTCCGGAACGATTGTCTTACATGCGTTGACCTACGTGCCCGACGCGCTGATGCAGCGGCGCTTCGATTTCCGGGAACGCTACGTCGTACAGCCGGTCACCGTGGTGACCTTCGCCGTTACCTCGGTAATTCTGTGCGCCAACGGTTTCGGTGTGTGGGGTCTGGTCATCGGCTCGTACTGTTCAGTCGTGGCATGGCTAATCGCGAGCTGGACCCTCGCAGGGTGGCGACCGGGTATGCGCGGGCGACCGTCGATTGCGCTATGGCGTGAACTGGCAGGATTCTCTCTGCCACTGGTGGTTTGGAATGTGATCAACCAAGCCCGCACCCTTGTCGAAACCGCTGTCGTCGGTGCGGCGTTGAATGCCGCCGCGCTGGGCTACTACCGATACGGTCGCCGACTCGGGTCGTTGCCGGAAATCGCGGTGATCGATGTCGGGTCCTACGTGCTGTTCCCGGCGTTCTCCCGGCTGGCCGGTGACGTCGAGCGATTTCGATCCGCGTTCCTGCGCGCCCTGCAGGTGCTCTGGTGCCTTATCATCCCGGTCGCCTTCTTTATCGTCGCTGCCGGTGAGCCGTTGGTCACGGTGCTGCTCGGCGAGACGTGGCGCGGAGCCGGTGTGATGCTGGTCGCGTTGGCCGGGGTCGGACCGGGAGTGGCGTTGATGGCGGTCGGCATGGAGTCGATCAAGGGGATCGGCCGAACTCGCCGCTTGCACTGGGTGACAATCGTCAGCTCCGTGCTGGGTATCGGTCTGTTGTTCGCGCTGCTTCCGCTGGGACTGACGGGGGTCGGGCTCGCTCTGTCGGCGTCGTCGTTGACCGCCGGCATGCTCAGCCTGCTTCTCGCGCGGCCTCTTGCCGCGGTGTCCTTCGGCGAGCTCGCACACCGCCTGATGCCGCCGATCCTGATCGCGGTGATTCCCGCCACGGCGGTCAAGGTGTTGGAGCTGACGCTGATTCATTCGGATCACCGCGGTCTCGTGCTGGGCTCGGCGGTGCTGGTCGCGGAGGCAGTGGGCTATCTCGCGCTCTACGGGATCGGTCTTGCATTGTTCGCGCCGGCCGCATGGCGTGAGTTGTCGTCGACGGTGCATCAATTCCGGCACCGTGGTGAGGATTCCGAGTGAATAACCAGTGAATGACCAGGGCCGCATATTCGGCCATCGAAAGAGCTGCGAAGGAGTCGCCATGTCTTATCTGCGGAACACGCTTACGCTGATGGCCGTCATCGCCGTCGCCATGGCCGCCGGCTGCGTCAGCGGGATCGCTCTGCCCCACGGGAAAGCGCAGCCGATGTTCGTCGGCGACTACTCGACGGGCGATTTCAGTCAGTGGCCGAGTGTGCAGAACCGGGATTACAACGGCCCGGGCGCCAGATATGTGCCGTCCTATCCGGCCACGGTCGTGAACGATCCGGTGAAGGGCAAAGCCGCTCGTTTCGAGGTCCGATCTGGTGACTGGTCCGGCTTCGCTGCTGGTGAACGCTCCGATGTAGGTTCCAGCGCAAGCGATACCGGCGGCCGGGAAGGGCAGGTGCGCTGGTATGCGTTCTCCACCATGTTCGATCCGAGTTTCCCGAAGAATCACGCTGACCTGGGGTGGGGTGTCACCAATGGGTGGCACCCGAACTCCAGCAGAGGCAGTGCCGGATTCGAATGGAGCGTCGGAACCCGGAACGGCTACTGGTCATTGGATGTCGAAGAGCAGAGCCGGCCCGGCGTCTACCAAGGCAGCCACACCGTCTTCGAGACGCCGTTGAATGTGGGAACCTGGCACGACGTGAAGATGCAGGTGAACTGGTCCACTGATCCATCCCGAGGCTGGATCAGGTTGTGGCTCAACGGTGCTCGTCAAACGTTCTTCGACGGGTCCGACACGTATTTTCTCAGCACACTCGTCCCCGGCACAACCACCTGCTACTACAAGGAGGGCTATTACCGGGAGGGAGCGCAGCCCACCGGCATCGTGTATCACACAGGGTTTCGTGCTGCCGGTGAGGAAGGTGCGCTCTGACCGTACAACGTGATTCAGCACTGTAGGGCAAGGCTCGCCGGGTCGTTCCCGTCGAGGAAGATCCTTGCCCACACCTCTAGCGTCAGGACGCTCCACAACTCCTTGCCGAAATCATATCGGCCGGACCTGTGAAGCGCGAGCGCACGGCGTACACGTTCCGGATCCACCAGCGGGTAGGGCCGTGCCTGCGTGCCTGCTGTCAACCGTTCCAGTGCGGCGCCCAGGCCGCCCCGAAACCAGGGGCCTACCGGAACTGCAAAGCCGATCTTCTTGCGTGACAACACTTCTGCAGGAAGTCGGCGCCGGGCCACCTCGCGCATCACTATTTTCGTATGGCGCGGGGAGGCCTTGAGGTGCGCCGGCAGCCGGGCTGCGAACTCGGCCAGTTCGTGGTCAAGCAGTGGCATCCGTCCTTCGATGGATGCTGCCATCGTCATCTTGTCGCCACGTACCAAAAGATTGTCCACGAGATAGCTTTCGACATCCAGCGCGAGCATCCGATCAAGGGGGTCCAGGCCGGTGTCAATGCCGGACAGCAGCGATTCCAGTGGCCGCAGGGCGTCAGGCGACAGTCCGGCGAGCCGGTCGGCGCCGAACCACGCCGGCCAGCGTTCGCCTGGTGCGGCGGTGGCCAGGGCGGTGACGGCCATGCGCGCCCGCCGAGGTAGCCGGTGCCAGTCGGCCAGCTTGTGTATCACGCGTTCTCCCAGGACGGCTCGGGCGGGACGGCCGGCACGGTCCAGAAGCCCGTCCACCCGGTACTTCGGGTAGCCGCCGAACAACTCGTCGCCTCCTTCCCCCGAGAGCACCACCGTTACGCGCGTGTGCGCCATCTGGGACAGTGCGAGCAGCGGGATCTCTGAGGGCTCGGCCAACGGCTCGTCACGATGCCAGACGGCGGTGGGCATCAGTTCGAGGAACTCGGAAGGGCCCAAACGGGTCTCGTGGTGGTGGGTGCCGAAAGCTTGCGCGGTCGAGCGGGCAGCCGCCAGCTCGTCACTGGCCCACCCCTCGTCGAAGCCGATGGAAAAGGTGCGCACCGGCTCGTCCGACAGCTCCGCCATGAACGACAGCACGACGCTCGAGTCCAGGCCTCCCGACAGAAAACACCCCAGTGGCACATCGCTGACGAGGCGCCTGCTCACCGCGGCCCGAATGAGGTTTTCGGCGGCGTCCGCGGCCTCTGTCAGCGTGGTCTGGTGCTTTCCGTCGAAGCGCAGACGCCACCACCGGTCGATCGCAACACCGTCGGCGTCGAGAACCATCTTGTGACCTGGCGGGAGTTGACGGATCGCTCGGAAGAGAGTTCGCGGGCTGGGGACGTAACGCAACGCCAGATAGTCCTGGAGCGCGGCGTCGTCGACATCGGCGGACACCCCCGCAGCGAGAAGCGCTTTGATCTCGGATCCGAACAGAACCTCGGTGCCGTTGCGGGAGTAGTACAGCGGCTTCTTGCCGAATCGATCGCGAGCGACGAGCAGGCGGCGGCGGTTCTGGTCCCAGAGCGCCATCGCGAACATGCCGGCGAGGTGGTGGAGCACCTCGTCACCCCATTGTTCGTAACCGTGGACGAGAACCTCGGTGTCACAACGAGTGGTGAACCGGTGGCCGTATCGTTCGAGTTCGGCGCGCAGTTCGCGGAAGTTGTAGATCTCACCGTTGAAGACGACGGCCACCGAACCGTCCTCGTTGAAGATCGGCTGATCACCCCCCGCGAGGTCGATGATCGCCAAGCGGCGCATTCCGAGGGCGAGCCCCGGTCGTTCGAGTCGGCCCGCACCGTCGGGGCCGCGGTGGACTATGGACTCCAGCATGCGATCGAGTCGACCGGAACCCGGTGCCTGACCGTGTTGAGTCCAGATACCGCAGATGCCACACATCAGCGTCCCCCCGTGCCGTGTCCCCCCAGACGTCACTCGTAACGGTCACCGATTCTGTCAAGCTTTGCCAAACCACGCCGTGTATTCACGGTTTGCTTTTCGCGCAGCAACGGCGGTGACACGACCAGAACGTCCTCCGTTGTGGTCGTCGCAGTTGAACTACCCTAGGCCAGATGAGTCCCCACGAGCCGGAATCCGATGACGAGGACACCGGGCCGCTGCATGTCGATAGTTTGCGCAACCGGCCGGCGGAAGTGAGGGACGGCCACCATGGTTCGCCAGTAGCGGTGAATCCCCGTCCGGTGCAGCGCGATCGCCGCCCGGTGGTCCTGGTCGCCGGCGCCGCAGTGGCTGTCGTCGGTCTCGGTTTGCTCGCATGGACGTTCTGGCCGTCCTCCGGCGCCGGGGACAGTGCCGGCGAGACGACGACCACCACCCAGGCCGAGACCCAGGAGCGGGCGGAGGCGCGACTGCGGGAGATGCTCCCGGTCGGGTATGCCCCGGACGCGTGCGAGTCGGTGGTGCCCGCCAAAGGTGCGCTCGCGCAGCTCAGCTGCACCAAGAACGACGATACGGGCGGGCCGCTGTCCGCGCTCTACACGCTGGCTCGGGACGACGAGGCGGTCAAGGATCTGTTCGACGGTGTGGTCAGCACCTCGGCAGTGGTCAACTGTCCCGGCAACATCCAGTCGCCGGGACCCTGGCGGCGCAACGCCACGCCCGACCGGACCGCCGGCACCCTGGTGTGCGGGTTCCAGCAGAGCAAGCCGACCGTGGCGTGGACCACCGACGCCGATTTGATGGTCAGCGAGGTGCAGTCCGGGCCGCAGGGACCGAACATGGTCCAGCTCTACACCTGGTGGACGTCGCACTCGTGAGATGAACCGTGCCGCCTGCGATCGCAGGCGGCACGGCATCGTGAACTCGCCGGAGGTCAGGCCGGCGGTGCCGGGACCACGGTCGTCGCGGGTGCACCCGGGACGGTCGCGGGCTGTGCGCCCTCGGGCAGCGGCGTGCCGGAACTGCCATGCGGCGTCGGCGCGACCGCAGCCGGCACCGCGGCCGGTTCGGGCTCTGCCGGGACCGAGCCGGCCGGCAGCGGGGTGCCCGAGCTGCCTTCAGGGAGCGGCGTGCCGGAGCTGCCTTCAGGCAGGGGGGTGCCGGAGCTTCCCGCGGGCGCGACCGCGGGCGCGGGCTCTGCCGGGGTTGCGGTGTCCGCGGCCGGCTCAGCGGCAGGCGACGGCGTCGCGGTCTCGGCAGAGCCGGTCGACGACGGCGACGTTCCGCTGCCGTAGGACGACGCGCCAGCCGAGCCCGTGGCCGGCGCGGGCGGCGCCTCCAGCCACAGCACGACGTTCGGACCGCCGTCGCTGTAGAACACGCTGTCCGGCTCCGCGCCGGTGACGTCGAAGTACTTAGCACCGTGGGTGATGGGCGTTCGCAACGTTCGCGGTAAGCCTGCCGCCGGGTGTGGCGAACGGACGATGTCGATAGCGTTCGTGAGGTTGGCAGGGCTCCCCTGCATGACTGCATTGCGTTCGGCCGCTCCTGCGCGTGACGTCATTATGGCCGCAGGATGTCTGCTGGTGGCACGGCCTGAACGAAGGTACGCGCTGCGGCCGCAAGTTGAGGGTCCGCGGTGGCCAGTGCGTCGGCCTGCAACTGGGTCAGTGCGATGTATTCGGCCTGGTAGGTATCGGGCCAGTTCAGCTTGGCCGCTATCCGCCATGCATGGTCCTGCAGAGATCGGTCGCCGAGGAGCCGGATACGTAGCCGCCGGATGTCGTCGAGAACCTTTCGACCGGTCCGTTCGTCGATCTCCCCATGGCGGACAGACCCATAGACGAGGGCGAGCACCTGCGAGCGCAGCAGCGTGGGAGCCGCCAGGCTGTGCTCGGACGGTATGGCCGCGCCGCTGGTGGCGAGGTCGATTGCCACCGGTGCGTCAATGACGAAGATTGTCATGACAGCACCCTCGCATAGACCGCAGTTGGCTGCGGCGGGATTGGATCCTGCGTCCGCTGTTGTTCGCCGGAGGAAGGCAGCTGTTGTTGTCGGAATTAACGCGTCAGCTTATGCGGCTGTCGTTTGCGAACAGCTCAGTGACGTTGCGCTCGCGTTCTAGTTTGATGTTGGCCCTCGCTGCGTCCAGAGATCTTCGCAGGGTCTCGATTTCGTTGTGGGCGCGGTGGAGATTGTGGGTGTGGGTGTTTACCAGGTCTCGTAGCCGGGCGTTCTCTTCGGCGAGGTGATTTCCATTGGGGTCGAACAGTTGTCCGGTCAGGTCAGTGATCCGGGCTTCTCGCTGTTTGACTTCTGTGCGTAGGGATTTGGCAAGGGCCTCGGCGTCAAGCGCGCGTTCTCGCCACGAAGCAGTCGCCTGTTCGATTCTTCGATCGGCGCGTTCGATCGCTGTTTTCTGAGATGCGTTGCGAGCTGTTAAAACGGCCTCGGTCAGGTGTTGGCGCCGCTTGTCATAGATGAATGTCTTGCCCACTCCGGCGAGGGCGCAGACGTTCTCGACGGTGAAAGGGGCGCCGGTCTTGATGAGTTTGGTGAGTGCTGTGTGCACCCGCTGTTCACAATCGGCACTTGTGGTGGCTCGGCGTTCGATCATTTCGACGGGGCGGCGTCTTCTGGTCTCCATCTCATTCTCCCTAGACTTGCGGTGGCAGAGCGGTCATGTCGCCGTTGGCGGGTTGGATCAGGTGGGATATCGGGATTCCGGTCGAGAACAGCGGGTCGAAGTAGTCATGCACGGGTGCGCGCAGGTCGAGTTTCTCGGCTTCCTCTAGTAGGCCGAGTTCGTTGAGTGCTTCACGTAGTCCTGTGAGTACGGGTTCCCATGGATGCCAGCGGCTCAGGATGTAATCACGTGTCTCGTCGGTGGGCGCGCGTTCGGCGAAGTGGTAGTCGCGGTCGCGTTTGCGCTCCCAATAGGCCAGATCCGCACCGGTGAGTACGAAGTGCTCGCACGGTCCGTCGGGGCCGTCGGTGCAGTTCTTCTGCCACGGACATTGCGTGCCGCCTACGACCGGGCCGTACCGGCACAGACCATGTTCAACCGGCACGATGGTCAAGTCGATGCGGGCAGCTGCGGCGGCAGAGTCATCGGTGTTGATCTCGTTGGGGCGCAGCAAGATGGTACCGGGTTTATCCATGCCGGGCCCTGCAGTCCACACCTGCTGTAGGTGCCGCTTTACGGTCGTGTCGTTGTACCGTGCGTAGTGTGCCAGAGATTCTTCGGAGAAGTGCCCGAGCACTTGGCGCACCAACGCCGGCGGCGCGCCATTGTCTAATAGGGACATCGCTAGAGTTGATCTAGTCTGATGCGTCGTAATCCATTTCAGACCAAGACTTTCGAACCATTGAGTCCACGGATTGCGGAATCCTGTTTGTGACACCTCAAAGGCCAAGTCGGGATTCGATATTGCCGAGGGAAACAGCGGCTTGTCGCGGTCCCACGACGCTTCAAACTGTGCGCGTCCGCGTCCGTCAAGCGCGGCGAGTTCCGCAGAGTGGCGCGCACGCAGCTTTGCCCGGGTGAGTTCCTGGCGGCGCAACAGCCGTTCGTAGACAGGTAGGTAGCACGGCATGCCCCAGTCCACAACGTTGACCTTGCTGATGTCCCGCCAGATATAGGGTTGGGCGCGGCCAACGAGCCCGACACAGCCCAGCCGAAGTTTCAGTGTCTCGCTGATCCGCCCGCCCTGAAACGCCTGGGTCAACCAAATGTCGGCGATCCCAACATCGTTGCTGTCAAGGGCTTCAAGAGCGGCGATGCTCTCAGCGCTGATCAGCAATTGAAAGTCGTCCTGGCTCAGCGGTCGTGGTCGCGGCCGATTGACGGGCTGCGGGTATCTCGGCAGGCCAAGTATGAAGGAGTCCAATCCCGGCGGTGTTCGGTGCTTTTCGTGGCTGCGTCGCAGGACGGTGCGCATGCTGACCGTGTAGGTGTGGCGGGTCAGATCAGTAAGTGTGCTCGTTCCTCTGCCCTTGTGCTTTATCAGCCGAGGAATGGGGATTTGGTCTCGGAACCAGAGATCCCAGGTGTCTTTGACCGCTTTGGCATCGGCCCTGCCCAGCCGGGTCGGGTCATCGCCATGGTCGTTGCGGTTCTGCCACAGGATTTGCGAGAGCAAGGCGATTCCGGCGATGCGGTTGCGAACCGTTCCGACGTTGGGACGTTTCCCGGTGGGTTTGAGCGCCTCGTCACGCAGGAACTCCCACAGCGCGTCCCGCAGCCAGTCTTGTGAGACTTCGGTCAGGTCCCAGACTTTACGACGATTCTCCCCGGTGGTTGTTCCCGCAAACGGCGAACTGCCGACGAGGATCGGGTCGAACCATCCTGCAGCCTTGGCGATGTCCTCGGTAACGATGAGGCTGCGTGCCGCGGCCGGGAGGTCCAGCCAGATCCGCCGTCCCCGCTTACCGACGTACTTCTCTGCGAGATCGTCGATCCGGGAGTCACACAGCGACGTCACTCCACTCGCAGCGAGGGTGTCGATGACCTTCTGCAGCTCGGCGGGCCGCCACACGGTGCGTCGAGCGTTGCTAGCGTGCCGGTGAAGGGCATACCGGATCTCGTTCTGCAAGCCGTAGGGCAGTGCCGCCAGTGAGAGCAGCCCGCGACTGCTGGGGGCAGACACGGATTCTCGAACCGCAGCAGAGCCAACGAACACATGCCAACCGCGCGGGCCCGGCGTTTTGCCGTCTGCGGTCAGCCAGTCGTCCCACTGCTGAATGTGACCGTCACACACTCTGTGGTCCTGGTCGTCCACATGTACGTGGCGCACACTGTCGTGGACACAGCACGGTACCGAGCACGGCTCGTAGGGTGGCATCGGGCGTTGAAGTTCTCGCCACCTGGCTTCGCTGACCCACTCGTCACGAGCTCTTTTCTGAGGTCCGTTCCTCTGCCGCGCCTTTCTCAGAAGGCTCCCGTGATGTGTGCAGTAGCCGGTCTTCCATGCTTCGCGATTGCTGCCACAGATCATGCAATCGGGCCGGCGCGACAATGCCCATCCCGTCGTGTGTGGTGACACCGGATCCGCATTGCGTACAAACTCAGCAAGGTCTACCGAGCCCTGGACGCGTCGGTACTCTTGTGCGTGCGAAATGCAGATGAGGCGGGTCTCTGTTGGTGACAAGCGGCCGCCACAGCCCTGGACGCGGCATGCCCACCCGTACGTCTCATGGTGCGTGGGAAACTCGATCGGTTCGGTCAGCAACCACGATGGGAAGCGTTGACTAACAACGTCATAGCGTTGCTCGACAGTCAGCCCGAGATAGTCGCTTGTAGTGGACGGAGCTAGCGCTTCCACCGCGCTCATCGCGGAGCCTGTGATGTCGGTTGCGGCGCCAAGTATGGTTCGCTCACAGGCCGGGCTGTTGCGTCCCAGGCCTGCTGGAGATACTTCATGGCGTGGCGGTTAGCCGACTTGCCGTACAAGTCAGTCACCATCTGGGGGCTTGCCCAGCCGAACTCCTGGGCGACCAGTTCGGCGTTGAAATCCGATTCGGCGTACAACGCCGCCGCAGCCTTGTGCCGGAACCCGTGAGGGGTCACCCTCACTAGCAGCCCGGCCCGCCGGCACGCCCTGGCCAGCATCTTGCGGACACCGGCCGTGGTGAGCGCCGCACCTGGAGTTCGGCCCGCGAGGTGTACGAGGATCTGTTCGTGATCGACCAGGTGTGAGAGCGGATGGAACTCGTCCAACAGATAGGCGTGAAAGGTGCTGATCATGTCCGGGCTGACAGCCCGGATCACGCCGTCCACGACTGAGCCGTCCCTGCCGACGACCGTCGGGGCGTAGGCTTTCGCGCGGGCTCCGTTGGGGTTGTCGTCGCGCCCGATGACGTGAATGTGCGGATCAGCGCGTTGACCACACTCATGGTTACGGCGAAGGTGCAGGTCACTGAACCGAAGCCCGCACAAGCCACCCACCCTTATGCCCCCGTCATGCAGCCACGTCAGGATCATCACATCGCGGGCCGAGGTCAACACGCCCGGTTCGAACAGCGCTTGCACCGTCTCGTCTGGCAGGAACCGGGGTCGCCGTGTGGTCACCTTCGGCGCGAGCGGATTGCCCGGGCCCATTCGCCCTGTTTTTGTCTGTCGCGCAACGGTGTTGGAGCGCAACGCCTCCCCCAACTCTGGCCCCACCTCTCCTGAGGCTGCCAGCGCGAGATAGAACGCCTTTACGACGGAGGCGACGTTGCCGGCGGCTGAGGGTCCGAGGGGCTTCTGCGTCGGTTTACGCCATGCCGCCCCGTAGACACCGGCGACCTGACCGGTCACCCCGTTCATGTAGCGCTGCAAATCATCGAACGTGATGACCTCGGGTGTCTTGCCGTGGGCGAGCAGCCAGTTCAAATGATCGACCAGGCTGTAAGCGTAGGTCTGTTGTGTCGATGACCCGTACCGCGTCAACACCTTCAGACTCGGAGTGTGAACTTCCAAGTCGGGAGTGAAGATCCAATAAGACAGGCTTCCGTCCTGATGCCGCACTTTGCGAACGGAGAATCGATCACGCTCCAACGCCCGCAACACCTTTCGCTGAGAGCCGCACGTCATACAGATACCACCTCGGCGGCCTACGGTCTCGGAGGCTCGCCGCGAACGTCACGAACGCGAACGCTCATGCCGCTAAGACACCTATCGTTTGTGAACGTGAAATCGCTCGACGCCTGGATACTGTTGGCCAAGCGATTCGGCGACAAACCCGTCGGCAATGTAGAAACCCACTGCCTCGGAATCGGTTTCGGCGACCAGGCGCGCACGACTGGGGATGGCCTCCCGTACCGCTCGAAGCATGCAGCGTCCGATGCCGGTTCGGCGAGAGTCCTCGCTGGTAGCTATGTGCAGGATCACGACCTCGGTGGTCTGCACCTTGTAGCCCACCACGCCAACCAGATCGTCTCCAATCGATGCGCACAGCAAGACCAGTCTCGGGTCTTGGCGGTACTGCTCAACAATGCGGTCAGTGCGGTCCTGGCCGCCGCCAACGGCCACAGCAGCAGCTCGGACACACCCTCGTCACCGACATCGGCAGGCGACACCTGCACAGGCCGGATTGTCATCGCTACAGCTTGCCCTGACATCACGTCCTTTTGCAGGTGGATGAATAGAGCGGCCCGGTCACGGTTGAATGCTGGTTATGGCGCGGAGTAGGGCGATCTTGGTGACCGGGATGTCTGGCGTAGGCAAGTCAACGGTGCTGGCCGACCTTGCCCGGCGCGGCTACTTGACTGTCGATACCGACGACGGTGAATGGATCGAGGTCGTCGAGGGTGAGCCGTTATGGCGGGAGGCGTTGATCGAGGAGTTGTTGGATCGACCTCGTGAGACTCCACTGATCGTGCAGGGCACAGTGGCCAACCAAGGACGTTTCTACGAGCGCTTCGACGCGATCATCTTGCTCAGCGCCCCGACCCACGTCGTACTGCAGCGCATCCAAGGCCGCACCAACAACCCCTTCGGCAAATCCGCCGAAGAGCGTGCACAGATCCTGGCCGACATCGCCCACGTGGAACCAGTGCTGCGCCAAGCCGCCACCCACGAAGTACGCACCGACCGCCCGCTATCGGAGGTCGTCGATACCGTGACCAGCATCGTCGGCGGAAGGCAATGAGAACTCCTCCTTGCTGATTCCGACGGTCGTCAGCTGGCCGCGATAACGTCACCAGAGTGTCTGAACCGCAATCGTTCCCCGAGCCGCAGGTGTACGACCACGGGTTACTCGATGTGGGTCACGACAACCGCATCTACTGGGAGGCCAGGGGCAACCCCGATGGCCGGCCCGCACTCGTCGTTCACGGCGGCCCGGGATCAGGACGACCACGCGGCGCCCACAAGGGGTTTCACCCCGACCATTTTCAGGTCGTGGTATTCGACCAGCGCGGATGCGGCGACAGCCAGCCCAGTGCAGCCGACCCGACAACCGACATGGCACACAACACCACCGAACACCTATTGGCCGACATGGAGGCACTGCGCCAGCACCTCGGTATCGAGCATTGGCTGCTCTACGGCGGGTCGTGGGCATCCACCCTCATCCTCGCCTACGCCGAACGCCACCCCGAACGGGTGATCGGCATCGTCTTGGTCGGGGTCACCATGACGCGGCCCCAAGAAATCAACTGGCTCTATCACGGACTACGCCTGCTGCTCCCGATCGAATGGGACCGCTTCCGCGCGGGCGTGCCCCACCACGACCGCGACAGCAACCTCGTCGAGGCCTATCGGCAGCTGATGGAGAACCCTGATCCTGCGATACGCGAGCAGGCTGCCCGCGATTGGTGCACGTGGGAGGACGCCGTCATCGCACACGAACACCTCGGCAACCCGGGCCAATACAGTGCCAAACTTGACGCGGCGAAGCTGGCGTTCGTGCGGATATGCACCCACTACTTCGCCCACGGCGCTTGGCTGGAAGACGGGCAGCTGCTGCGAGACGCTCACCGCCTCAAGGGAATTCCCGGCGTACTGATCCATGGCCGCCTTGATCTGTCCGGCCCGTTGCGCACCGCATGGGAACTCGCGCAAGCCTGGCCTGAGGCTGATCTGACAATCATTGATGACTCCGGTCACACCGGAAGCCCAGCTATGGCTGCCGCGGTACTCGACGCTATCGCGAGGTTCGAACCACCGGTGTCTCATTCCTAAGTGATCGAAAGGGCTCGCGAACCTTTCGCACGGGGGCTTTTCCGGTGAGCGGCGCGGTGAAAACAAGGTGTGCTCGGAACAAGGCGTCAGCCACAATCGGGCGATGACATCTCAGTACACCCTGCGTCGCGCGGCCGGGCCTGCCGATGCTTCCTTCATCGTCGAGATGGCACGTCACGCCTGCGTCATCGAAGATTGGCCCCTTCCTGACCCCGATGACGACGAGGTGTTGGAGATGCTTCCGCCTGATGGAGTGCTGCCGATCATCGCCGAGGATCACAGCGGCACGCCCGTCGGTGCGGTGTGGACCTATCACGGCAGTCCGCCATTGCGCTGTGATGCGGCGGGTGTGCCTATGCCCGAGCTGTGCATCGCTGTGGCACCAGAGCGCCGTGGTGTCGGCATCGGCGGCATGCTCCTGGACCGGCTGTTCGCCGACCTGGCGAAGAGTCACGACACCATGTGTACCAACGTCCACGTACGCAACCCTGCCAAGCGCCTCTACGAGCGCAAGGGGTTTCGCGTCGTCGGACAAGGCAATGGACCACTAGGCCTCGCGTTGGTCAAAGACCTTCGATGACTTGACATATCCGGCTCTGGCCGAGTGTGCAGCGATCATCCTGCGTCCGGCTTATGAGCGGCTAACTTTGCGAGTGGCCCTCGCACCCAGGTATCGACTTGGTGTTGACCGGCGAGGCGGACGACCAAGGGACCGCCGACTCCGTGGGCTACGTCGAGGGCTTCGCATCGACGTTTGCGGTGGGTCCGCCACGACCAGCGGATGATGTGCTCACGGTCGGTGAATATGGTCCGTAGCGGCGGCTCATGATTGCCATTCCACAGTTCTATGCGACGGATGCGCCGGCGTAGTGTGCGCCGCACGACCCGGTGGGTGACTGTCCATCGGCTGTGATCGAGCCAGACGAGAACATCGGCGCGGTCGAGCAGCATGGCCCGCACCTGCGAGTACTGCCATTCGACGACCCAGCTGGGCCCTGAGGTGAAGTCGTCGACGTCAGCGGCGAAGGTCTGCCGAGGTGTCCAATGGGGTCCGTGGTGAAGCGAGTCGATCTCCACAGTCGGCAGGTGCAGGGTGGTGCTGATCGTCTCCCGCAAGGTGCTCTTGCCCGCACCCGAGGACCCGGTGACGAGGATGCGTCGAGTCGTGGACGGAAGCGGGTCCAGCGGGCCAAGTAGCGTAAGCATCGACTTGTCAGACCGGCTGGGCCGCGCCTGCGGGGGCGGCGAGCAGCGCGTGCCGGTGCATGTCGTGCCAGCCATCGGCGTGCAGCGCCGCGCCCTTGCAGATGCCCTCGGCGTAGAAGCCGGCCTTCACGGCGACCCGACACGACGCGCCGTTGAGGACCGAATGATCCAACCCGATTCGATGGAACCCGGCTTCTTTGAATGCCCACTGACACAATGCAATCACGGCTTGTGAACAGAGCCCGTGTCCACGCCAGGCGGGCACCATCCAGTAGGCCACACCCGCCGAGCCGTCGTGGAGGTCGACGCTCTTGAGTGACACGCGGCCCATCAACGAACCGGTGCTGCGATCCACCAATGCCCAATTCAACTGCGTCTCTTTACCCCAACCAGCCCTCCAGCTGGTGATCCACTGCCGCGCCTCGTCCACCGAGTCAGCGCGCCGCACATGCCAGCGTTGGATTTCTGGATCTGTGAAGGCCTCCACCACAGCACCGGCGTCTGACGGCTGCCACGGCCGCAGCAACGCGACGGTCCCCACGGGCACCGACGGATGAGATTTGCGACGCAGCGATCCAGTGGCCATCGCCTGCGGAATCAAACTCGGCACACCAGCATCATCGCCCAGACCGCCATTGAGTTCACCACCAAACGATACTGAGACAGGTTGCCTTTCTCGTTCAACCGAAGCCAGTGTTCGAATCCACTGATGAGACTTGAAACCTCTGCTCGCAGGCCGTAGCGTCAGCACACAGGGTTCGATGTGACCCGCCGCCCGCGCCGAGACATCGGTCAGGTGAACACATCGCGATCGGTCACCATCGCACTTATCTACGAGCAACGGTGCCTTCAACAGCTCAGCAACGCGGGCACTGAATTGCACACCGGCACCGGAAACGTAGGTGAAGTGATGGATCTGACCCTTGACGACGCTAAGCGGGCCGCCCGCGTACTGCGCGACCAACTACCTGACACCGCTCTCACGCATTCCAAAGCGCTGGAGATCGTGGCCCAACAACTCGGTTTCCGGGACTGGAACACGGCGGCGTCGCGGCTTGCGTACCGGCGAGGCATGAGCGCACCGGTGCCCGTGCTCCGTAGCCTCGACGAGGCCCGCGCCCGCGAGTTCTACATCGACTATCTGCACTTCAGCGTCGAGTGGGAACACCGTTTCGATTATGCTCAGTCGATCCTCTACATGCGTTTGCGTCGCGATCAGTTCGTCCTCGACCTCTCCGAGCACCACGGCGACGGCACCCCCGGTTCGACCCTATGGGTACCCGTCGGCGACGTCACCGCACTGCACAAGGAACTTCATGCCACCGGCTACGGGCGGATGAGCCCTGGAATCGAAGTCGACTCACCAGGGGGCCCAACGATGGAAGTCATCGACCCGTTCTCCAACACGATCCGCTTCTGCCAGAGCACACCGTAGAGCCGCAGTCAGCCCCCAAATGCGTGAGCAATTCAGCTCACCCCGAGTCCACAAACACTCCGATGTTTGTGATCAAACGACTCCCGAATCCGGTCAAAATCATACCGGCAGTCGGTGCGTCGAGACGAGCCGGTAAGACGTCAGCAAGCGTCAAATGATGCTGTTCAGGAAGCCAATCGACGCCTCCACTCGAGTGCGGAGCGCTGACAGCTGCGGGATGCTGAAGCGCCCGGCAACACCGTGCGTCCCCTTGTTGAACATGGTGAAGAGCGATACCGAGTTGTCGATGTCGGCCTCGACAAATTCATCCGCCGAATCTTCGACGATTCCCTTGCGGGACAGCAGGTATCGGATCTTCGCTCTGCGCGTCGGCGTCCCCCGGGGGGTGACCTCACATTCCCGATGCGCCTGTAGTACCACGGAATCCGGCGCAGCGATGTCTAGGATTGAAGTGAGTACTTCGCGTGCACTAGTGCAGAAATGACGTGCAGCATCCGGATTCGCTGGGTTCAGCGCAAACAGGGCACCAGTCCACCGGCTGACGAGATCTTGTGAGAACCGTCCAAGTTCGGCGGTCATACTCGGACCGCTGAGATCTTCGACGTTATCCGCCTCGTCTTTGTGGACGTCGCCGTCGAGTGCGTTCGCTAGATACGCACTGTTAGCCGCCTCCTCGCTGGCACGGTCGAGGAACTCGCGTTCAACGTCATTCAGGGCGCGATCCTGGAAACTATGCTCCAGCGTCTCATACGCAGTTGCCAGATGCTGGACCGAAGAGCGATAGGTTACTCGCACCGTGGCTGGACGCGATTGAAGGCGCTTCAGTTCTTGAATCAACCGCCGGCGCTGATTTTCGACCTTCTGGTTATGCGATTTGGCCTTGGCGTTGTATTGGCGCACTTCCCGGTTGTATTCGCGGATAGCCCTGTTCCGTTGGTCGACCGCCCGCTTGAGGCTCTCCTGCTGCTTCTTCGCAGCCTGCTGTGCTTTTCGAACAGCCTGGGTATGTGCTTGACGTTGCCGCTCAGCGGCACGTTGCGCGTCTCTCGCCGCTCGCTGCATCGCGGCACGAGCTTGCGCAGGCGTCATTCGTCTCGCCATAAAATCGATACTGCCCGACCCACTGACAAAACTTGACATTTCTATCGGTGTGTCGCGGACGCGTTCGTGACTTCTTCACCTGGGCGAATACGGCAGGTTTACGTTCAGGGGTCGCTAAGGAAGTAGATCTTGCCGGTGGTCTTGTCGCCCTGGGCCAGGGTCGACGGGTTGACCCCCTGTTCAGTGGGCACACCGAACAGGACACGGTAGGTGTCGCCGTTTTCGGCGCGGGCGTTGAAGTTCGACACGATCGGGGTGGCCGAGCCCGAGATCGCCTCGTCGGTCGCCGTGGCCTCCCACAGGGTTCCGACCGGCTGGTACGGAATGACGTCCGAGCTGGGCTTCAGGTCGGTGACCGTCCAGTGCTGGACAATGCTCCCGTTGACCAGTTCGCCGGGCTGGCCGAGATACTTGGCCTCGTTCTCGGCGTCGGCCGATGCGACCGCAGCGCCGGCGACAGCTGCGGTGGCGGCAGCGGCGGCGGCGACGGCGGCCAGAGCGGGCTTGAATTTCACGCGATTCCTCCTGTGTTCGTTGATCGAGCAGCGAGGTGGTTCCCCGTGGGCAAAGTAGCAGGTCATGACATTGTGCAGACGCATGCCACCGGGATCGGCGCAGGTCGGGACGTCAGTCGGAGCCTGCTCCAGAGGAGATTACGACGGACCTGAACGGCTCCGCCGCCTTTGCCGGCTCCAGCTCCGCGAAATCGTGGAGGGTGGCTGATCCTGGACAGCACGACTATCGGAGCACGGCTGGTGAACACCGTGAGGTTTGCGGCACCGACGTGACGGCGGGGCGAGGATCCGGACCCGCGGGCAGTTTCTCGCAGCATGATCCCGAAGCGCCGGACGGCTCGTGACGGGACGCCGTATGCGACCTCTGAAGCGGAACTTGGAGCGGAACTCGGCAGGGGGCGGCGCCGGCGCACAGCACTGGGCAGACCGGCTGCAGTTTTCTCCACTGGTCTTGGTACTTGAGCTTGGCAATAGCTGGCCGGAGCATTTTTCAACAGGTCAGCAAACCGCCTGTTGCGGGTTGCGAGCGTGCCGGACTGGGCGGCCTCTGGATGTGTAGCCGAATAAATAGCCGAAGTGTCGATTCGCGGTTGTAAGTGCAAGGATATGGCACCGCCGGGTGTCGCTCGGCGTTTGCGCAGATCACCTACGCCATCCGCGCGGCCGGGCTCGGCACGTTAGTTCAGATCTGCGTCGCCGACCTGCGTGTGGTCCCGACGCGCATGCGCCGGCGCCGGATCGTGACAGTGGACGGGAAGCGTCGTGCGGGCGAACCCTGCGGTCTGCTACAGCAAAACTCAGATTTACCCGGCTTGCTCTGGTAAGACTGTCTAGTCGTTGCCAAAGCGGGGCTTGGTGGCGGGATTCGACGTAACTAGACAGGGGGTTAACCCATGGCAAGGCATGCCAAGAAAAGCAACCGCTCGCTGGCGATCCGTACCTATCTCACCGCCGGCCTGACGGCCGGGGTCACCGGCGCAGCGCTGGCCGGGGTCGGCACACTGCTGCTGGCGGACAGCGAGGCCGCGGTTCCCGCCCCGATCGAGGTGCAGCTCGTCGCCGACGAGGAAGAGATCTACTGGCTCTCCCTCAACGGCGGCAGCGACCGTCGCGAGAGCGCACCGTCGGATGCGGCGCTGCTCAGCGCGAACCCGGCCTTGCGCCCGATGATCGGTGACGGCGGGTGGCTGATCGGCAACGGCCTGAACGCGGCCGACGACTGCCAGGGCGATGCCTGCAACGGCGGAAACGGCGGCATCCTGTGGGGCAACGGCGGCAACGGCGCCCACGGCGGCACGGGTGGCAACGGCGGCTTCTGGTTCGGTAACGGCGGCAACGGCGGCGACGGCGATGCCGTTCTCGATGCGAACGGCAACATCGTGCGCGCCGCAACGGCCGGCGGTGCCGGCGGCAAGGGCGGCTGGGTCCGTGGCAACGGCGGCAACGGCGGCAAGGGCGGCGACGCGGTCTACGCCGGCAACGAGAAGAAGAACGGCGCGTTGGCCGGCGGCAAGGGCGGTGACAGCGGCTACCTGCTCGGCAATGGGGGCAACGGCGGTAGCGGCGGGTCGGACTCCAACAACCTGAACATCCCGAATGACTCGTCGACCCCCAACGTCGACGAGTCGGCCAAGAACAACGCCGCAGGCGGCGCAGGGGGGGCCGGCGGTGCCGCGGGTGTGCTCAACGGACACGGCGGTCACGGCGGCGACGGCGGTGCGGCCAGTTCGGAGAACGGCAACGCCACCGGTGGCAGCGGCGGGCGCGGAGGCGTGGCCCACTCGAATGCGGGCGGCACCGGAGGCGACGGCGGCAACGGAGGCGACGCCGAAGCCGATGCGTCGGGCAAGACCGCCCGTGGCGGTAACGGTGGTTCCGGAGGCACGAGCGGCACCGGCGAGGGTGGCAATGGCGGCAACGGCGGCAATGCCACCGGCGACGCCGCGAACGCCGTGGGCGGCAACGGCGGCTCGGGCGGCGGTGTCCGGCTGGGCACCGGCGGCGACGGCGGCGACGGTGGCACCGCCGTCAGTGAGGGCGGCAACGCGACCGGCGGCCGGGGCGGCGACGGTGGTTCGGTCGACCTGACGGGCAGCGGCGGCGGTACCGGCGGCGACGGTGGCGACGCCGACGGCGATGAGAAGGCCACCGGCGGGAACGGCGGCGCGGGCGGCGGCGGCGGCTTTGGTGGCGATGGCGGTGACGGCGGTGACGGCGGGGACGCCGTGTCCGACGACGACGGCGGCGCAACAGGCGGCACCGGCGGCGAAGGCGCCTTCGGCGGCGACGACGGCGCCAACGGTTCGGCGACTGACGGCGACGACTGACCCGTCCCACACGAGACCTGCGGGCGTCGACTCTTCGGAGTCGACGCCCGCAGCCGTTTCCGGGCATCGCCGCGGTGACTGTGCAGATGCCATGCTGGTTTCAGGCGCGACATCGCGGTTCTGGCCTTCATGCCGACGGGCCAGAGGCGCAGGGTGACCGATGTCCGGTCCGTGTCAGAGTCACTATTTGAATAGTGCAGCAAATTCTGCGTGGTAGCCGTCACCGATCACCGTCATGAGGTTGAAGGCCCGGTCGGTGACGACCAGGACGGTTCGGTATTCCTGGGAAGCCGGAACGCTCTGTGGCGGCTCGCCAGTTTCTTTCCGTCGTCAAACGTATTGTCCGCTAAGTATTTTGCGAAGGAAACCACTACCAAAGTCGCCTCGCTAAGCCGAGGAGCGAATATCGGCAATGCGCTCCAGGTGAGCTCTGCGAGCAGATTATGTTGGATTCAAATGGGTAATTTCGTACCGAAGAACTGGATCCGATTACCTATTGACGCTGCTTTCAGCAAAGTCGTACAGTCCGGTTGCGCCTTGCCGTTCGGGGGTTGATGTGCGCCGCTCATCGGGGGACGCATGAGGTGGATCAATATCGCAAAACACTCACAGGGGGACTTATGGCCAATCACGCAATGAAGCGTGCGCACGCTCTGCCGGTCACATCATTCATCACGGCGGGAATCGCCGGGGCGGCCCTCGCGGGCGTCGGCGCACTGATGGTGACCAGCGAGCAAGCACCGACGCCAAGCGCCATAAACGTGCAGTTGGTGTCAAACGAGGAACTCCTGCTCGATGACGGTCTGTTCCTGTCGCTCAACGGAGGCAGCGACCGTAAGAAGGACGAGCTTCAGGTGCTTGGGCAGGTGAGTGCCAATCCGGTGTGGCGGCCGATGTTCGGCTATGGCGGATGGTTGATCGGCAACGGCGTCAACGCGGTCGAAGGCTGCGAAGGGGCCGCGTGCAACGGAGGTAACGGCGGTCTGCTCTGGGGCAACGGCGGCAATGGTCTGCACAGTGGCAAGGGCGGTAATGCCGGATTCTGGGGCGGCAACGGCGGCCGCGGCGGTGACGGCTTGGAGGTCATCGATGAGGAGACCCAGGAGGTCCTGTACGCAGCCAGCGCTGGCGGGGCAGGCGGCCGCGGCGGTTTCCTTTTCGGCGACGGCGGCGCCGGCGGCAACGCCGGTGATGCCATATATGCGGCGGACGGCACCCTCGTTTCAGGTCCGTTCAACGGCGGCAACGGCGGTCGCGGTGGCCTGCTGTTCGGCAACGGTGGCAACGGCGGCAACGGCGGTGGCACGTTCAACAACAACGACCTGGACGACCCGACGCCGGAGGACGGAGTCAACGAACTGACCAGCGCCACCGGCGGGTCTGGAGGGGCGGGTGGCGCCGGTGGCTCCTGGAGTGGCAGCGGCGGGACCGGAGGCTACGGCGGATGGGCCTATTCCGAGTTCGGCACGGGGACCGGCGGTGCCGGTGGTGCCGGCGGCGTGGGAGACCAAGCCGGTGCCGGCGGCGAGGGTGGTGACGCCACGGGTGGTGCGGCAAGCTCGTCCGCAGTCGGCGGTGCCGGTGGTGCCGGCGGATTCTCCAGCGGCGGGGTCGCAGGTACCGGCGGCCAAGGCGGCGCGGCGTTCAATACGGACGGCTCGGCCACCGGCGGTGCCGGCGGTGTTGGTGGCAACACCTCGACCGGGGACGCCGGCGACGGTGGTGCCGGCGGTGACGCCACCTCAGACAACGGCACAGCGACGGGTGGAGGAGGCGGCGACGGCGGCCGTGGCACCTTCACCGGCGACGGTGGTGACGGCGGCGACGGTGGCGACGCGACCGGTGACGAGGAGGCCATCGGCGGTAACGGCGGCAACGGTGGTGCCCGTGGAGTGCTCGGCGGTAGCGGGGGCGACGGCGGCGACGGCGGCGACGCCACAGCCTCCGACGGTGGCACCGCCACTGGTGGCACCGGCGGGTCAGGGACCTCGGGGGGAAGCGACGGGGCCAACGGAAGCCCCGATCCAGGAGGCGATGCCGGCGCCGCCGACGCCTGATCCAGCTTGATGGCACGCTCTGCCGCCGGCGGATCAGGCGAGGAAAGCGACGCCGAAGGTCCGTTGAAAGTCATTGCCGAAGGGTGGCTTTGGTGCCGGGCTATGATCGCCCGATGCCCGAGTTCGGAAACCCGTCCAGCCGCACCAATCAGCTCGTCATCGCCGCCCTGGTGATCGCCGTCGCGGCGCTGGCCGTCGCAGTATGGACGCTGGTGAGTTCCCCGTCGAGCGAGACGTCCTCGGCCCCCGCCGACCAGCCCACCGATCCCAAGGCGCGGGTGTGTGCCGCGTTCGACCTGGTGCGTAACGCGGTGTCGCTGCAGACCAACGCCAATCTCGGCGACGACCCCGTCGCTGTGCAGGCAGTCGCGGCCAACGCGCGGCTGGCCACGCTGGGCGGCGGGCAGTTCCTGCTGTCCCGGCTCGACGGTGACGTGCCGTCCGATCTCGCCGGCGAGGTGCGCACCTTCGCCACCAACCTGGAGTACATCGGGATGAGCCAGCTCGCGGGCGCGCCGGGTAATGATCCCACGCAGACCACGCGGATGAACGATGCACAGGCAGCGTCCACGAGGATCACCGAGCTCTGCGAGTAGACGGCACCGAGCTCTGCGAGTAAACGGCACCGAGCTCTGCCGGTCAGGCCGGGACGAACTCGACGCCGGCCAGCGCCACCGCGTTGTCGCGCTCGGGTGCGGTGACCACGGCGGTGTAGGCGCCCCGCGTGTCTCCGGAGTCCTTCCAGACGCTCACCCGCAGCGTCTCGCCGGGAAACACCACGCCCGCCATCCGGGCGCCGTAGGACTTCAGCCCTGAGACGTCGCCGCCCAACAGGTTGTCGACGAGCGCCTTGCAGGTCATGCCGTAGGTGCACAGCCCATGCAGGATCGGACGCGGAAAGCCCGCTGCCGCAGCGAAGTCCGGATCGGAGTGCAGCGGGTTGCGGTCGCCGCACATGCGGTACAGCAGCGCCTGCTGCGGTGATGTCGGGACGGTGAGCTCGAGATCGGGGGCGCGGTCCGGAGCATTGGTCGAGGTGGACGGTCCGCGGTCACCGCCGAAACCGCCCTCACCGCGGGCGAAGATGGACCGTTTCTGGGTCCACAGCAGCGTCCCGTCGGGATCCTTGACCGTGGTCTCCGACCAGATGACGGCGGCCTTGCCCTTGTCCCAGATCTCGGTGAAGCGGGTGACCGCGATACCCGTGCCCGACGCCGGGATGGGTCCTGGCACCGTGACGGCCTCGCTGGCGTGCAACACCTTGCTCAGCTCGATGTCGATGCCGGGGAACTTCACCGCGGGCGGCTCGGTCATGTGGAAGCTCTGCGCGACGTTGCCGAACGTCGGGAGCACCTGCGGGGTGTGGTCGACGAGGTAGCGCAGCTCCGCCTTGTCCATCGGATCCGTGCCGGCGCCGAGACCGAGGTGGTAGAGCTGGATATCGCTACTGGTCCACGAGAATTCGACCGGATCCAGTTCGGCGCCGATGGCCTCGTCGAGATTGATGGGCACGCCTTGTGTCCTTCCTTTACTTCGATGCGGCCGGGGCTGCCCCGGCGATGTCCAGCGCCGCCAGGTAACCGAACGTCATCGCCGGTCCGATGGTGCCGCCGGGGCCGGGGTAGGTGTGTCCCATCACCGGGGCGCTGACATTGCCCGCAGCATAGAGCCCTTCGATGACCGTCCCGTCGTCGCGCAGCGCGCGGCCCCGGGTGTCGGTGACGATGCCGCCCTTGGTGCCGAGGTCCCCCGGCACCATCTTCGCCGCATAGAACGGACCCTGGTTGATCTCACCGAGGTTCGGGTTGGGCTTGTTGGTCGGGTCGCCGTAATAGCGGTCGTAGGCGCTCTCACCGCGCTTGAAGTCCTCGTCCACCCCGGAGCGGGCGAACCCGTTGAAGCGCTCGACGGTGGCCTTGAACGCGTCGACCGGCAGACCCGTCTTGGCGGCCAGTTCGTCGAGGGTGTCGGCCTTGACGATGACGCCGGACTCCAGCCACTTCTTCGGAATGCGTTGTCCCGGTTGCAGTCCGGCGAAGATGTAGCGGTCGCGGTAGCGCTGGTCGAACACCAGCCAGGCCGGGATGTTCTCGCCCGGTCCGGGGCCCTGACCGTACTGGCCGCCGTACATGTGGTGGCACGCCTCGACATACGGCATCGACTCGTTCATGAAGCGTTTGCCTGCCATGTTCACGATGATCGAGCCGGGGGAGTTGCGCTCCGACAGCGCGAACCACGGCGAATCCACCAGCGGCACCGTCGGCCCCCACCAGGCGTCCTCCATCACGTCGAGCGCCGCACCCAGCTTCTCGGCGGCGACGATCCCATCGCCGGTGTTGGCCTTGGCCCCGACAGTCCACTCCGTGGTGATCGGTGCGCGCTGGTACTTCACCCGCATCTGCTCGTTGTGCTCGAATCCGCCGCTGCCCAGGATCACTCCTCGGCGCGCGCGGATCAGTTGCGGCTCAGCGCTTTCCGCAGCGGTGGTGTCGCGTACGTAGATCCCCTGAACCGCGCCGTCCTGGACGTAGAGGTCGGTCATCGCGGTGTTGAGCCGCACCGGAACCCCGGCGTCACGCAAGCCGATGCGCAGCGGGGCGATCAGCGCGCGGCCCATGCCCACCAGGTTCTTGCCCGTGGTGTTCGCCCATACCGACCGGATGCCGACCTTGAGGCTGCGCAACACGCCGCGGGGATGCCGCTTGAGTTGGTTGAGCCGGACGTAGTCCTGCTGCATCACCACCATGTTCATCGGCACCTTGCCGTACGGCGGTTCGAGCCCGGGCAGGTCCTCACCGAGTTTCTTGGCGTCGAACGGCTTCGGTTCCACCGAGCGGCCCGTGGCCTTGCCGCCGGGCGTCTCCGGGTAGTAGTCGGAGTAGTTGGGGACCCAGCACAGCTTCAGCGGAGAGTGCTTGAGCACGAACGACAGCATCTCGGGACCGCGCTCAAGATAAGTGTCGATCTTCTCGGCCGGCACTACGTCACCGATGATCGAGTGCAGGTATTCGGAGGCAGCGGCTGGGCTGTCTTTGACCCCTGCGCTTCTGAGGACCTCGTTGTTCGGGATCCACACCCCACCACCTGACCGCGCAGTGGAACCACCGTAGTGCGGGGCCTTCTCAACGACTATCGTCGAGAGGCCCTGATGGGCCGCGGTGAGGGCGGCGACCATGCCGGCCGCTCCGCTGCCGACCACGACGACGTCATACTCCTGCTCCGTCATGTAGAACACGTTATAGAATTGCCCGGCCGACTAACAACTGTGCCGGTCGACGAAACGAAGGGACTTCACGTAAATGTTGTCCGACGAGGTGCGCGCGAAGCTCGCCGCCGACCTGGCCGAGGCCGAGCGCAGCCGCGTACCGATGGCCCCGCTGACCGACGGTCACCCCGACATCGACGTGGTGGACGCCTACAAGATCCAGCTGATCAACATCCGCCAGCGGGTGGCCGAGGGGGCCCGGGTGATCGGGCACAAAGTGGGCCTGTCGTCGGAGGCCATGCAGAAAATGATGAACGTCGACGAGCCCGACTACGGGCACCTGCTCGACGAGATGCAGGTCTTAGAAGATGTTCCAGTCCGCTCCGGTCGATATCTGTATCCGCGGGTCGAGGTCGAGGTCGGGTTCATCCTGTCCGACGACCTTCCCGGCGCCGGCTGCACCGAGGACGACGTGCTGGCCGCGACGGCGGCGTTCGCGCCCGCCATCGAGCTGATCGACACCCGGATCACCAACTGGCAGATCAAGCTGTGCGACACCATCGCCGACAACGCGAGTTCGGCCGGCTGGGTGCTGGGCGAGGCCAGGGTGTCGCCGAAGGACGTGGACATAAGGGGCATCACGGCGACTTTGACCAACAACGGGGAGGTGGTGGCCGAGGGGCGCAGTGATGCGGTGTTGGGGAATCCGGTCACCGCGGTGGCCTGGCTGGCCCGCAAGGTGGAGAGTTTCGGCGTCCGGCTCAAGGCCGGCGACATCGTGCTTCCGGGTTCGTGCACCCGTGCGATAGATGCACCTCCGGGCAGCCATTTCGTCGCCGACTTCAGCGGGTTAGGTTCAGTACGACTGGATTTCGAATAGGAGCCATCAATGGCTGACAAATTGTCCGTGGGGATCGTCGGATCGGGAAACATCAGTACCGATCTGCTGTACAAGTTGTTGCGCTCGGAATGGCTTGAGCCGCGCTGGATGATCGGTATCGATCCGGAGAGTGAGGGCCTGGCACGGGCGCGCAAGCTCGGGTTGCAGACCTCGCACGAAGGAGTGGACTGGCTGCTGGCGCAGTCGGAGAAGCCCGACATGGTGTTCGAGGCGACGAGCGCCTACGTACACCGCGACGCGGCCCCGCGCTACGCCGAGGCCGGCATCCGGGCGATCGACCTGACGCCTGCCGCGGTGGGCCCGGGGGTGATCCCGCCCGCGAATCTGCGTGAGCACCTCGACGCGCCGAACGTGAACATGGTGACCTGCGGCGGCCAGGCGACGATCCCGATCGTGTACGCGGTGTCCCGCGTAGTGGGAGTGCCGTACGCCGAGATCGTCGCGTCGGTGTCGTCGGCGTCGGCCGGTCCGGGCACCCGCGCGAACATCGACGAGTTCACCAAGACCACCAGCGCCGGGGTGCAGAACATCGGCGGCGCGCAGCGCGGTAAAGCGATCATCATCCTGAACCCGGCCGAACCGCCGATGATCATGCGCGACACCATCTTCTGCGCGATCCCCGAGGATGCGGACCATGCCGCGATCACCCAGTCGATCAAGGATGTCGTCGCCGAGGTGCAGACCTATGTGCCGGGCTACCGGCTGCTCAACGAGCCGCAGTTCGACGAGCCGTCGGTGGTCAACGGCGGCAACCACGTCGTGACCACGTTCATCGAAGTGGAGGGTGCGGGAGACTACCTGCCGCCTTACGCTGGAAACCTGGACATCATGACCGCGGCAGCGACGAAAGTCGGCGAAGAAATCGCGAAGGAATCGCTGGCGGTGCAGGCAGGAGGCCAGGCATGAGTGTCACCGAGGAGATCTACTTCAACCCCATGTGGGACGTCCGGATGACGGACACGTCGCTGCGCGACGGTTCGCATCACAAGCGCCATCAGTTCACCAAAGACGAGGTGCAGGCCATCGTCGCCGCGCTGGATGCGGCCGGGGTTCCGGTCATCGAGGTGACCCACGGTGACGGCCTCGGCGGGTCGAGCTTCAACTACGGGTTCTCCAAGACCCCGGAGCAGGAGCTGATCAAGCTGGCCGCCGAGACGGCCACCGAATCCAAGATCGCCTTCCTGATGCTGCCCGGCGTGGGCACCAAGGAGGACATCAAGGAGGCCCAGAACAACGGCGGCTCGATCTGCCGCATCGCCACCCACTGCACCGAAGCCGATGTGTCGATCCAGCACTTCGGTCTGGCGCGTGAGCTCGGGCTGGAGACCGTGGGCTTCCTGATGATGAGCCACACGATCCCACCGGAGAAGCTGGCCAAACAGGCCCGCATCATGGCCGACGCCGGCTGCCAGTGCGTCTACGTGGTTGATTCGGCCGGCGCGCTGGTACTGGAGGGTGTGCGGGACCGGGTCGCCGCGCTGGTCGCCGAACTGGGTGACGACGCGCAGGTCGGTTTTCACGGCCACGAAAACCTCGGGCTCGGGGTCGCCAACAGCATCGAGGCGGTGCGTGCCGGCGCCAAGCAGATCGACGGATCGTGCCGACGGTTCGGCGCCGGAGCCGGCAACGCGCCCGTCGAGGCGCTCATCGGGGTGTTCGACAAGATCGGCGTCAAGACCGGCATCGATTTCTTCGACATCGCCGACGCCGCCGAAGAGGTGGTGGCGCCAGCGATGCCGGCGGAGTGCCTGCTCGACCGCAACGCGCTGATCATGGGTTACTCCGGGGTGTATTCCAGCTTCCTCAAGCATGCGATCCGCCAGTCTGAACGCTACGGCGTGCCGGCTCACAAGCTGCTGCACCGTGCGGGGCAGCGCAAGCTGATCGGCGGCCAGGAGGACCAGTTGATCGACATCGCGCTGGAGATCAAACGTGAGATGGAGTCCAGCGCCACCTGACCGGGAGGCCGACCGCGGGTTTTGGCTGTCGGACGACCGGCTAGGCACAGGGGAGCGGTCAACCGATCGCCACGCGCAGCCGGCTCCGGCCCGCTGATTGCTCCCAACCCTGGGCCGACGAGGCAGCATCCACCAGCCGGTGAGCACGCTAAGGACGGAGTGCGGCATCGAGCTGACCCCGACGCCGGTGGCGCAGGCGGTGTGGAGCAGCACCGGCACCGAGGCTGACACGCCGCAGCTCATCGAGCCGTCGGACGCCCAGGGCAGCTGACCCGGTCACCTCACCTCGTCGTACCCACCCGGCAGGATGGGGTGATGGCGACGCGAACCGAGGCCCAGGCGCTACTCGAACAACTAGCCGGCCCTGACGCCAGGCTGCGCGACGATCAGTGGACGGCCATCGAGGCGCTGGTGGTGCACCGCCGTCGCGCGCTGGTGGTGCAACGCACCGGATGGGGCAAGTCCGCCGTGTATTTCATCGCCGCCAAGCTGTTGCGGGCCGAGGGACGGGGACCGACGGTGATCGTGTCACCGTTGCTCGCGCTGATGCGCAACCAGGTCGACGCGGCCGGTAGGGCAGGTGTGCGCGCGGCGACCATCAACTCCAGCAATGTCACCGAGTGGGACACCGTGCACCAGCGGGTGTCGGCCGGTGAGCTCGACGTTCTGCTCGTGAGTCCGGAACGCTTGAACAACCCCGACTTCCGCGACGCGGTGCTGCCCGCGCTGGCGGCCGATGCGGGGTTGGTGGTGGTCGACGAAGCGCACTGCGTATCGGACTGGGGTCATGACTTCCGGCCCGACTACCGGCGGATCCGGACCCTGATCTCCGAACTGGGCGCCGGCGTCCCGGTGTTGGCCACCACGGCCACCGCGAACGACCGGGTCGTCGCCGATGTCGCCACCCAATTGGGAGTCGGCGGCTCAGGTGTCGGGGACGACACGCTGGTGCTGCGCGGAGGGCTGGACCGTGAGTCGCTGCGATTGTCGGTGGTGCAGGCCGGCGGTCCCGCCCAGCGCGCGGCATGGCTTGCCGCCCACATGGATTCGTTACCGGGATCGGGCATCGTGTACACGCTGACGGTTGCCCAGGCCCACGACGTCGCGGCCCTGCTGCGCGAACAGGGCCATACGGTGGCCGCCTACACCGGCGCCACCGAAGCGGCCGAACGTGAACAGCTGGAAGCCGATCTGCTGGCCAACCGGGTCAAAGCGTTGATCGCCACGTCGGCACTGGGCATGGGCTTCGACAAACCGGACCTCGGTTTCGTCGTGCACCTCGGCGCGCCATCCTCGCCGATCGCCTACTACCAGCAGGTGGGTCGCGCCGGGCGGTCGACGGACAGCGCGGAGGTGATCCTGCTGCCCGGGCGTGAAGACGCCGATGTGTGGCGGTACTTCGCCTCGGTTGCGTTTCCTTCAGAAGCCATGGTGCGCAAGGTGATCGATGTGCTGGAACCTGACCGTGCCCAGTCCACGGCGGCGCTGGAGCCGCTGGTGGATCTGAACCGGTCCCGGCTGGAGATGGTGCTCAAAGTGCTCGACGTCGACGGGGCGGTCCGGCGGGTCAAGGGCGGCTGGATCGGCACCGGGCAGCCCTGGGTCTATGACGAAGCCCGCTACCGCCGGCTCGACGAGGCGCGCAGACGCGAGCAGCAGGCCATGCTCGACTACCAGACCACGCGCGGGTGCCGGATGGCGTTCCTGCGCAGCCAGCTCGACGATCCGGAACTGGGACCGCAGCCCTGCGGTCGATGCGACAACTGCGCCGGTCCGCGGTATCGCGCCGACGTCGGGGCGGCGGAGGCCGAAGCGACCCGGGAACGTCTGATGCGGCCTGGGGTGGAGATCGCCCCGCGCAAACAGTGGCCGACAGGGCTTGGGAAACTGGGCATCGAGTTGTCGGGCCGGATTTCCGACGGTGCGTCACCTGGCCGGGTGATCGGCCGGCTCACCGACCTCGGCTGGGGGGCGCGGCTGCGAAAGTTGTTGGCCGAACCCGATGGCGAGGCCGCCGAGGATGTGGTGGGTGCGGCCATCGGGGTGCTGAAGGCGTGGGACTGGCAGCAGCGCCCCACCGCGGTGCTCGCGCTCGACTCGGCGACTCACCCGCGACTGATCTCTTCGCTCGCGGCGCGCCTGGCCGAGGTTGGCCGGTTGAAAAACCTTGGCCTCCTGCAGTACTCGCCGCTGCACCGGCCGGTGGCGGCAGCCAACTCGGCATACCGGGTCGCAGCACTTCACGGCGCGTGGGCCGACCCTCCGCAGGTGGACGGGGACACGGTGCTGCTGGTCGACGATCTGACCGATACCGGCTGGACCATGACCATGGCCGCTCGTACGGTGCGCAGCGCCGGCGCCGCGGACGTGCTGCCGTTCGCGCTGGCCGCCGTCAGCTGAGCGCGGCCGACCCGTCTTGGCCGCTCGGCCCGTCGCCGCCCAGCTGTGCGGTGACAGCATCGGCGGCTGCCACCACGGCACGCGCGCGCTCTGTGATCTCGTTGTCGGTCAACGGTTTTCCGACGTGCAGCGAGACGACCATCACCTGTCGCCGGTAATGGTCGTACACCGGGGCGGAGATCACGCTGATTTCGTGCCGTCCTCGACCGGAGCTCTCGGCACGCAGGTACACCCGCTCGCCGATGTCGGAGACAAGCTCGCCGAGTAGGGCCCGCAGCTCGTCGGGCAACTCGGTCGGCATGCCGGCCATCAGCGAATACAGACGTCGTCCGCCCGGGGTCTGCCGCTCCACGAGATAGCCGTCGGCGCGGCACGCGGCGACCACCCGCCTGAGCCGCTCGGTATCGGTTCGCAGCGGAATCGTGGGTGGCCTGCTGAGCCAGTCACGCTCGGCTTCGTCATCCCACAGCACGAACATCAGGCCGACCGGGGGCGCGAACGGGTAACTCTGCCCGACCTCGACGCCGGGGCGGTGGCCCGCGGGGGCGATGAGTTCCAGCAGCGTGATCCGGTCGTCCACAATCGCCGAGAGCGCCGCCGTCGCACCGAACTGCGAGGACAGTACGCGCAACTGCTCCCTGACGGCGGGGCTCACGCGCATCGACTCCTGGGCCCGGTGTCCCAGGGTGATCAGCGACGGGCCCAGCCGGTAGGTCTTGTCGGCAGGGTCGCGGACCAGATAACCGGCTTCGGTCAGGGAGGTCACGATGCCCAGGCACGTCGGCTTGGTCAAACCGACCCGGCGGGCGAGCTCGGACACCCCGAACCGCTCCCGGGGACGGCCGGCGAGGAAGTCGAGGATGCGCACCACCCGGTCGGTGGGGGGCGACGCGCGTCCCGGAACGGCTGGCGGCATGCACGTAACGGTACTTTGTGGTTCATATTTGGAACAGTCCGGTCGATATATTGACTCAAGGTAGAACAGGTTCTAGTTTCGGGGTTGTGTTCACGCAGCCACTGGCCGATGCCATCGCCGAAGCCGAGAAGCTCGTCGCCGACGCCCCGTTCATCGAATCCGAGGCCGACCTGTTGGAGGGTCTGCAATACCTGGCGGGGTGCGTCGCCGCATGCACGCATGTCGCCTTCGACTACGACCGAGACCATCCGTTCCTGCACAGCGGGACCGGGCCGTTCACCAAGATGGGCCTGGACAACCCCGACACGCTGTACTTCGGCACGCGCGTGCAACCGGGCCACGAGTACGTCGTCACCGGCCGCCGCGGCACCACCACCGACGTCAGCTTCCAGCTGCTCGGCGGTGAGTACACCGACGAAGTCGTGCCCGACAGCGAGACGGCCTTCGATGACCGCAAGCTCGACATCGCCGCCGACGGCACCTTCGAGTGGCGGTTCACTCCAGAGGTGCCGTCGCAGCTGGTGATCCGCGAGGTCTACAACGACTGGTCCGCGCAGCGTGGCACCTTCGCGATCGCCCGGACCGACACCGCGGGTACCGCGCCGCCGCCGCTGACTCGTGAGCTCATCGAGAAGCGCTATGCGGTCGCCGGCAAGCAGCTGGTGCAGCGTGTCAAGACATGGCTGCAGTTCCCGCAGTGGTTCTACAACGACACCCCGCCGAATTCGATGGTGGCGCCGAGGCTCACACCCGGCGGCCTTGCCACGCAGTACTCGTCGGCGGGGCAGTTCGACCTCGCCCCCGATCAGGCACTGGTCCTCACGATCCCGGTCCCGGACGCGCCGTACCTCGGTTTCCAGCTCGGCAGCCTGTGGTACATCTCGCTGGATTACATCAATCACCAGACGTCACTGAACGGCACTCAGGCGCAGGCGGATCCGGACGGCAAGATCCGCATCGTGGTCTGCGAGCAGAACCCCGGCGTCACCAACTGGGTGGAGACCCTCGGTCATCGCAAGGGTTTCCTGCAGTTCCGCTGGCAGCGGGTGTCCCGTGAGCTGACCCCCGCCGACGGGCCGACCGTCGAGCTGGTCGAGGTCGACGGCGTCGCCGCGGCGTTGCCGTACTACGAATCGAACAAGATCTCAGAGAAGGACTGGCGGGCGCGGATCGCGCTGCGCCAGAGGCAGATCGGCGAGAGAATGGTGGGTTGAGATGGCCTTCGGGCTTCTGAAAGGCAAGGTTGTCGTCATCAGCGGCGTCGGACCCGCGCTGGGGACCACGCTGGCCCGGCGGTGCGCCGAGGAAGGCGCCGACCTGGTGCTGGCCGCACGCACCGTGGAACGGCTCGACGACGTCGCCGCGCAGATCACCGGTCTGGGCCGGCGGGCGCTGTCGGTGGGTACCGACATCACCGACGAGGCGCAGGTCGCCCATCTGGTCGACGAGTCACTCAAGGCGTACGGCAAGGTCGACGTGCTGATCAACAACGCATTCCGGGTGCCGTCGATGAAGCCGTTCGCCAACACCACCTTCGAACACATGCGTGATGCGATCGAGCTGACGGTGTTCGGCGCGCTGCGCATGGTGCAGGCGTTCACCCCGGCGCTGGCTGAGGCGAACGGCGCCGTGGTCAACGTCAACTCGATGGTGGTGCGGCACTCGCAGGCCAAGTACGGCGCCTACAAGATGGCCAAGTCGGCGCTGCTCGCGATGTCGCAGACGCTGGCCACCGAGCTTGGGGAGCAGGGGATCCGGGTCAACTCGGTGCTGCCCGGCTACATCTGGGGCGGGACACTGGAGTCCTACTTCGCGCACCAGGCCGGCAAATACGGCACCACCGTCGAGGAGATCTACAAGGCCACCGCGGCCGCGTCGGACCTCAAGCGGTTGCCCACCGAGGACGAGGTGGCCTCGGCGATCCTGTTCATGGCCAGCGACCTGTCGAGCGGGATCACCGGGCAGGCGCTGGACGTCAACTGCGGGGAGTTCAAGGCGTGACGAGCGCGAGCACTCCGAGAACAGATGTCGGCACCGTCGAGGACCTGCACGCCTCGGCCGTGAAGGCCTGCGGCCTCGACGATTTCGGTTCGGACGACGACAACTACCGTGAGGCGCTGGGTGTGCTGCTGGAGTCCTATCAGCGGGATGCCGATCTCACCGAGCTCGGCAGCAAGATGCAGCGGTTCTTCCTGCGCAATGCCCTGGTCGCTCGGCTGGTCTCGGAGGCGGCGTTCAAACAGTATCCGGAGCACGCCGACGTCGCCATCGAGCGGCCGATCTTCGTCACCGGGCTGCCGCGTACCGGCACGACGGCCGTGCACCGGCTTCTGGCCGCCGATCCGCGCCACCAGGGTCTGGAACTGTGGCTGGCAGAGTTCCCCCAACCGCGTCCGCCCCGCGAGACGTGGTCGCAGAACCCGGTTTTCCAGCAACTAGACGCGCAGTTCACCAAAGCGCACGAGGAGAACCCGGACTACACCGGCCTGCACTTCATGACCGCCGACGAAGTCGAGGAGTGCTGGCAGCTGCTGCGGCAGTCGCTGCACTCGGTGTCCTATGAAACCCTGGCCCACGTGCCGACCTATTCGCAGTGGCTGGCGCGGCAGGACTGGACCAAGCCCTATCAACGGCACCGGCGCAATCTGCAATTGATCGGGCTCAACGACCGCGACAAGCGCTGGGTGCTCAAGAACCCCAGCCATCTGTTTGCCCTCGACGCGCTGTTCGCCACCTACCCCGACGCACTGGTGGTGCAGTGTCACCGGCCGGCTGAAACCATCATGGCGTCGATGTGCTCGCTGGCCCAGCACACCACCGAGGGCTGGTCGAACACCTTCGTCGGCGACGTCATCGGTGCGGACTCGATGGAGACCTGGTCGCGGGGATTGGCGCTGTTCAACGCCGAACGCGCCAAGCATGATCCGGCACAGTTCTACGATTTGGACTACTTCGCGTTGATCAAAGATCCGATCGGTGTGGTCGAGGACATCTACCGCAGCTTCGGCATCGAATTCACCGACGAGGCGCGCCAGGCGATGGTCAAGACCGATGAGAAGAGCAAACAGGGCCCGCGGGCGCCGAAACACACCTACGCGCTGGCCGACTACGGCCTGACCGCCGAGCAGGTCAAGGAGCGGTTCGAGAACCTCTAACCGTCACCGGGTGACGGCGCGCTGGAGTACTCCTCCAAGCAGCCTTCAGCGACCGCGTGTCTGATGCTGTCGGCCAGCCGGGGGCACGACGGTGAGCGCGCGGGATCGCCGCCGGCTTGCCGAATCTCGGCGAAATGCGCGCAACGTCGCGTGGCGTCGCCTGTCCACTGCACCGAAGTGTGTGCGGGACCGAGCTTCTTGACCTTCACCGCCACATGACAGAACCGGCAGTCCACCGACACCAGGCCCGAGTTCAGATATCGTTCGCGGTCGGCCTGGCTGCTGGCCCGCACGGCCGCGGCGCGATCCGGATCCGACGCGAAATCCGGTGCCTTGCTCCAGGATCCGGGCCGGTTCTCGCGCTCGCCCGGAGTGTGGCCGTGTTCGTGCTCCTCGTCGTCGTGCCCGTGCAGCAGCAGCATCGACCTGGCGAGGCGGTCCACATCCGGTTGGTCGTTCATGCGCGATCCGCTCCGCTCGCTGGCCTCACGTCGTCTGCTTCTCGGTTTCCCTGGCCTTCAGGTTCTCCTGGACCTCGACGTTCCACTTCTGCACAGCAGCCGTGGTGTCGACCTCCATCTCGAACCGGTCGGTCATCTCCGGCGTGACGTCGGCGACGTCGACGTAGAACTGCTGGTACCAACGGCGCATCTGGTACACCGCGCCGTCCTCTTCGACCAGCAGCGGATTGTCGATGCGGGTCTTGTGCTTCCAGATCTCGACGTCCTGGAGAAATCCCTTGCTGACCCCGTCGGTGAACGCCTCGGCCAGCTTCTCGGTGGTCTTGTCGTCCAGGCCCTTCGGCTTCTCGACGATGACGCCCCACTGCAGCAGGAACGAATCCTGGGTGACCGGGTAGTGGCAGTTGATCAGGATGGACTCGGCCTTGAAGTCACCATAGGTGTTGTGTAGCCAGTTGATCATGAACGACGGCCCGAAGTAGCTGGCCTCCGAGTCGAGGGAGGCGTCGCCGTAGGCGGTGCCCATGTCGTTGACGTCGGGGCGGCCGACGTTGTGCAGGTACTGGCTGGCGATATGGCCCTCGAAGACGTTCTTGAAGTACGTCGGCAATCCGAAGTGGATGTAGAAGAAGTGCGCCATGTCGGTGACGTTGTCGATGATCTCGCGGCAGTTGGAGCCCTCGATCAGCATCGAGTTCCACTTCCAGTCGGTCCACTCGCCGCTGGACCACTGTGGGATCTCCGGGATGCGCACCTCGGGTTGCGGCGGGTTGCCCTCATGGTCGTGCCACACGAACAGCAGGCCGCCGCGAACGTCGGTGTGCCACGAGCGGGTGCGGGCCAGTCGGGGGGTGCGTTTGGCGTAGGGGACGAGCTTGCATTTGCCATCGCCGCCCCAGCGCCAGTCGTGGAACGGGCAGGCGACCTCGTCGCCTTTGATGGTGCCCTGGGCGAGGTTGCCGCCCATGTGCCGGCAGTAGCCGTCGAGGACTTTGAGCTCGCCCTGCGAATCCGCGAAGACCACCAGCATCGTTCCGAAGATCTCAATCCCGTGCGGCTTGCCGTCGGTGAAGTTTTTCACCGGGCCCAAGCAGTGCCAGCCGCGCGCATACCGATCGGGCAGCGTGCCGGTGTCGATCTCGCGAATCCCTGCGGTTCCCGCAGCTGAATCGGTAGTCACCTCGGGGCCTCCCAAATCTCGGCGTCTAACTAGAACACGTTACAGTTTTGGCCTCAGATTGCGCAATCGAAGGCCCCTCACCTGCGAAAGAATGTTGCCGACACCACCCAAAGGTGCCGGATACCCACTTGTGGGCCATCTATATAGTGGACAAAGTGTCCAGTATTTCCTCGATCGCGCCGGTCCCGTCAGCGGTAGCACCGCGAACGCGGCCGAAGCGCCGGTGGCTTGTGGTCGCCGCGGCCACGTTCGCGATCGCATGGGGCGGCAACGAGTTCACCCCGCTGCTGGTCATGTACCGGGCCGGTGACGGCTTCTCGGCGCTGACCGTCGACCTTCTGCTGTTCGCCTACGTGCTGGGCATCGTTCCCGCGCTGTTGATCGGTGGCCCGCTGTCCGACTGCTTCGGCCGCCGCCCGTTGATGCTGCCCGCGCCGGTGCTCGCGGCCGTGGGATCGTCGATCCTTGCGCTCGGCGCGCACTCGGCCCCTCTGCTCGGTGTCGGGCGGGTGTTCAGCGGGCTGGCGCTCGGGCTGGCGATGGCTGTCGGTGGCAGCTGGATCAAGGAGCTGTCCAGCCCGCCCTGGGAGGACGGCGACGCCGGGGCCCGCCGCGCGGCCATGAGCCTGACCGCGGGCTTCGCGCTCGGTGCCGTGACCGCGGGCGTTCTGGCCGAGTGGGGTCCGGCGCCCACCATGCTTCCCTATGTGATCAACGTGGTGATGGCCCTGACCGCGGCTGCCATGCTCAGCACGGCGCCTGAGACGCTGGCCCGACGCGATTCCGGTCGTCGATGGTGGACCGACCTCGCCGTCCCGGCGGTGGCGCACCGGCGGTTCCTGTTCGTGGTCGCACCGCTGGCCCCCTGGGTCTTCGGTGCCGCTGCATCGGCTTACGCGGTGTTGCCTGCGCTGATGGCGGACAGAGTCGCGGCCGCGCCCATCGCTTTCTCCGCGCTGATGTGTCTGGTCACGCTCGGCGTGGCGTTCGGGGTGCAGAACCTGGCACGGCGCCTCGATGCCGCGAGCGCCGCCGGTGTGCTGATCGCATTGACCTTGACCGCGCTGGGGATGGGATTGGCGGCCTGGGCCGCGACCGTGCTGACGGTGTGGTCGGCGTTGTCTGCCGCGGCCATGCTCGGAGCCGGCTACGGCATGGGTCTGCTGGCCGGACTGCAGCAGGTTCAGCGAATGGCCCGGCCGGACGACCTGGCGGGCCTGACGGCGGTGTTCTACGGGCTGACTTACCTGGGCTTCGGGGTGCCGGCGGCGCTGGTGTTCGCGGTGCGGACCTTCAGCTATCCAGCGATGTTCGGCTTCGGCGCGCTCGCGGCCGCACTCACTCTGGCTGTGGCGGCGTTGGGATTCAGGTGGACGCGCGCAATAGGGTGAGCCAGTGGTGGACAGCCGGCCTGTGAACCGCCGCGGTCGCCCACGCAGCGAAGCCGTTCGCGCCGCGGTTCTGGCCGCCGCCGCCCAACTCGCTTTCGAAGGCGGCGCCGCGGCGGCGACGATGGACGCGATCGCCAGACGCGCCGAGGTCAGCCGCACCACGATATACAGGTGGTGGCCGTCGGCCGCGGCGATCGTGCTGGAGGGTCTGCTCGATCAGGTGCGCGGATCCATCACCCGTCCTGCGGGCAGCACGCCGGTTCAGGCGGTCATCCATCACGTCGGCGCGCTGAACGCGCTGCTGGCCGACCCGGCGGTAGGACCGCTGCTGCGCAACGTGATCGCCGCGTCACCTTCGGACTCGGCGATCGAGCGGGCGCTGCTGGATCAGTGGATCACGCCGCGCCGGGCCGCGGTGACGACGACGCTGCGCGAGGCCGTGGACCGCGGCGAGCTCGCAGCCGACATCGATGTCGAGGTGGCCGTGGACGCATTGGTGTCCCCGCCGTATTACCGGCTCGTACTCGGTATGCCCCCGCTGGATGACGAGGCTGTCACCCATTTGGTGCAGACGGTCTGGCGAGGTTGCCTGGCCTAGCCGCCCAGCGGCACCGGCCCTAGTCGCCGAAATCGCATTCCACGCGGTCAGAACGCGGAACCTAGCGCGTGGAATGCGATTTCGGCGGAAGAGGGTCAGGCGGGTTTGTCGGGTTTGTCGCTGCCGACCACCCACATCGAGTAGTACTGCGCGCCACCGCCGTACGCGTGCCCGAGCGCCTTGCGGGCGCCCTCGACCTGGTGCGCGCCGGCCTTGCCCATCACCTGGATCGCCGACTCGGCGAAACGGATCATGCCCGAGGCGCCGATCGGGTTGGACGACAGCACGCCACCCGACGGGTTGAACGGGATCCGTCCGCCGATCGCGGTCTCGCCGGCCTCGGTGAGTTTCCAGCCCTCGCCCTCCGGCGCGAACCCGAGGCTTTCCAGCCACATCGGCTCGTACCAGGAGAACGGCACGTACACCTCGGCGACGTCGATCTCGTCGACGGGGCTGGTGATCCCGGCCGCCTTCCACAGCGCAGCCGCCGCGTCCCGGCTGGCCTGCGGGTTGACCTGGTCCCGCCCGGCGTACGCCAGCGGCTCGGTGCGCAGCGCGGTCGCATGGATCCACGCCACCGGGTGGCCCTCGGCCACCCGGGCGTCCGAGCTGGCCTCGTCGCCGATCACCATCGCCGCGGCGCCGTCGGAGGACGGGCACGTCTCGTCGTAGCGGATCGGATCCCACAACATCGGCGAGGACATCACTTTTTCCAGCGTGATGTCGGGCTGATGCAGATGCGCCAACGGGTTCTTGACCGCATTGAGCCGATCCTTGACCGCCACCATCGCGCCGATGTGCGTCGGTGCACCGGACCGGCGAATGTAGGCGCGCACGTGCGGCGCGAAGTAGCCGCCCGCACCCGCGCCCACCGGCTTGGTGAACGGAACCGGAATGCTCAACGCCCACATGGCGTTCGACTCCGACTGCTTCTCCCATGCCATCGTCAGCACCCGCCGGTACTTACCGGACTGCACCAGGCTGGCCGCCACGACCGCGGTCGACCCGCCCACCGAGCCCGCGGTGTGGACCCGGATCAGCGGCTTGCCGGTGGCGCCGGTGGCGTCGGCCATGAACAACTCGGGCATCATGACGCCCTCGAAGAAGTCCGGGGCCTTGCCGACGACGACGGCGTCGATGTCGGCCAGCGTCACCCCGGCGTCGTCGAGAGCGCGGTCGATCGCCTCGCGGACCAGGCCGTTCATCGAGACGTCGGTGCGCTTGGCGACGTACTTCGTCTGGCCGGTGCCCAGGACGGCGGCGAGTTTCTTACTCATCGTTACTTACCCTCCAAGACCGCGACCAGGTTCTGTTGCAGCGCAGGCCCGCTCGTGGCGTGGGCCAGCACCCGCGAGGCATTGCCGTCGAAGATGTGCCGTGCCGCGAAACCGATGCGCTCCAGGCCCGCCGAGAACATCGGGTTGGCCGCCAGCGCCCCGCCGGAGGGGTTGATCTTCGTGCTGTCAGGCAGGCCGATGGCCTCGGTGAGGATGAGCTGCTGGTGGCTGAACGGCGCGTACAGTTCGGCGATCTCGATCGAGGAGGTGTCCCCGCCGGTGGCCGCCTGCGCGGACGTTGCCGTCGACGGCGACGTCGTCAGGTCGCGCGCCCCCAGCACCGGTGTCTCGATGCGGTGCTCGATCCCTGTGATCCAGGCCGGCCGCTCACGCAGCTCGCGGGCGCGGTCCCCGGCGGCGAGCACGATTGCCGACGCGCCGTCGGTGATCGGCGCGATGTCGTGGCGGCGCAACGGATCTGCGAAGTACGGGCGCTCCAGTAGCTCCTCGATGCTGTCGGCCGGCTCCAGCGCGTCCACCCGCGGTGCCGCGGCCTGCGCCTCGAGCGCGACCTGGGCCATCTGCTCAGCGGTCCACTTGCCGGAATCCAGCCCGAACCGAGCCTGCAGGCCGGCCATGCTCACCGAATCCGGCCACAGCGGCGCCACGGTGTAGGGGTCGGTCTGCAGTGCCAGAACCCTGCGCAGGGTGCCGGCCGAGGACTTGCCGAACCCGTAGACCAGTGCGGTCTCCACCTCGCCGGTGAGGATCTTGATGTAGGCCTCGTAGAGCGCCCACGCGGCGTCCATCTCGACGTGCGACTCGTTGATCGGCGGCACCGCACCTATCGAGTCGATTGCCGAGATGAACGAAAATGCCCGGCCGGCAAGGTAATCGGAGGACCCCGAGCACCAGAAACCGATGTCGGCCTTGGTGATGCCGAGATCGGCGTAGATCGATTCGAAGCACGGCATCAGCATCTCGACGCCGTTGGTGGTGCCGTCGGTGCGGCGCACGTGCGGTGCGTGGGCGAATCCGACCACAGCTACTTCAGTCATGTCCGTCCTCAGAGGTGATGCTTGTAGGTGTCGTAGTCGGCGTCGGGTTCGCCTGTCGGCTTGAAGTACTCGATGTTGTCGATGCCCAGGCCCCACTGGTCCTTGGGCTTCCATACCGCCTGTACGCGCATGCCCATCCGCACCTTGTCGGCCTCGATGTCCGAGACCAGGTGCAGCACCGGGATGTCGGCGCCGTCGAGCAGCACGTACGCCGCCACGTAGGGCGGTTTGATGCGCTGCCCGGCGAACGGGATGTTGATGATCGCGAACGTGGTGACGGTGCCTTTGTCGGGCAACTCGACGAACTCGTCCAGAGGTTGTCCGGTGGCTGGATTGGCTTCGCGCGGAGGGAAATACACCTTTCCATCGGCGCCGGTGCGGGCGCCGAGCAGCTTGCCCTGTTCGAGGGCGCGCAGGAACGCGCTCTCGGGCTGCGACGCGGTGTGCTGAATCTCGATCCAGCTCGGCGCCACTTGCATGGTGATCGGGTCGAGACCCTCCGGGGGAGGCGGCACGTCCTCCGGCTGGTCCCCGAGCGCGAAGTACGCGATGTCGGTGATCGCGCCGACGGGCTCGTCGACCCAGTGCGCGTGCACCCGCGCCCCGGTGCTGATCGCGTCGGGACCGTCGGCGGCCACGGCGTGCAGCATCGGGGTGTCGGCCCCGTCGAGAGTGATCAGTGCCCACGCGAACGGGCGGTCCAACGGCTGGCCCTCGAGTGGCTCCGGCTGCCACGTCCACGAAATGACCGTGCCGACGCTGGCCACCGGTACGATCTCGGTCAATTGCTCCCAGGTGACGGGGTCGTACTCGGCGGGCGGGACGAGCACCTTGCCGTCCGAACCGCGAACTCCGACGATGCGCCGCTCGCGGAGCGCGGTGAAGAACTGACCGAGGAGCGGTCCTACTGAACGGGTGTAGTCGAATGCGAGCTTCAGCGGCGCGGAAAGCGGCGGCTCATGCGGATCGATCTGCACCGGGCTGCTTTGGCTGGTGGTCACGGCATCGAGTAGAACAGGTTCTAGGAATGGTTTCAAGGAGCGGGCCGGGCGGCCCGGAAGGACGGGTGCCGTGAAGTTGGGACTTCAGTTGGGTTATTGGGGGGCGCAGCCGCCGACCAACCATGCCGAGCTTGTCGCCACGGCCGAGGAGGTCGGCTTCGACACGGTGTTCACCGCGGAGGCGTGGGGTTCGGACGCCTACACCCCCTTGGCGTGGTGGGGGCGTGAGACCAGCCGGATGCGTCTGGGCACGTCGGTGATCCAGCTGTCGGCGCGGACCCCGACCGCGTGCGCGATGGCGGCGCTGACGCTCGACCATCTGTCCGGGGGCCGGCACATCCTCGGGCTCGGCGTGTCCGGCCCGCAGGTCGTCGAGGGCTGGTACGGCCAGAAATTCCCCAAGCCGCTGGCCCGCACCCGCGAGTACATCGACATCCTGCGTCAGGTGTGGGCCCGCGAGGCCCCGGTGCGCAGCGACGGGCCGCACTACCCGCTGCCGCTGACCGGCGAGGGCACCACCGGCCTCGGCAAGAACCTCAAGCCGATCACCCATCCGCTGCGGGCAGACATCCCGGTGATGCTCGGCGCCGAAGGCCCCAAGAACGTCGCGCTGGCCGCCGAGATCTGTGACGGCTGGCTGCCGATCTTCTACTCGCCGCGCATCGCCGGCATGTACAACGAATGGCTCGACGAAGGATTCGCCCGCCCGGGTGCGCGCCGCACCCGGGAGACCTTCGAGATCTGCGCCACCGCCCAGGTTGTCGTCACCGATGACCGTGCCGAGATCATGGAGCTGATGAAGCCGCACCTGGCGCTCTACATGGGCGGCATGGGCGCCGAGGACACCAACTTCCACGCCGACGTGTATCGCCGGATGGGGTACGCCGAGGTCGTCGACGACGTCACCCGGCTTTTCCGCAGCGATCGCAAAGACGAGGCGGCCAAGATCATCCCCGACGAGCTGGTGGACGACTCCGCGATCGTCGGAAACCTCGACTACGTCAAGGATCAGATCAAGGCCTGGGAGGCGTCCGGGGTCACGATGATGGTGGTCGGCGCGCGCTCGCCTGAGCAGATCCGCGATCTGGCGGCTCTCGTCTGACCGCTGCGACTAGACACTTCCTTGCCGAGTGTCTAGCGCGCGTTCTACATTGTGCGGTGTGACACAACACACCATCGCCGGAACCATCCTGACGATGCCCGTGCGGGTGCGCACCGCGCATCAGCACACCGCGATGTTCGTCGTCGACGCCGACGCCGCACAGCGCATGATCGACTACAGCGGTCTTCAGGTGTGCCGCTTCGGCCGGGGCAACCGCCGGGCGATGGTGGTGCTGATGCTGATGCGTTACGAGGACACCGACCTCGGGCAGTACTACGAGTACGGCACCAACGTGATGGTGAATCCGCCCGGATCGCGCGCCACCGGCGTGAAGGCTCTGCAGTCGGCGGGCGCGTTCGTCCATCACCTTCCCGTCGACCAGTCCTTCACCCTCGAGGCCGGGCGCACCATCTGGGGCTATCCAAAGATGCTGGCCGACTTCACCATCCGCAACGGACGCCGCTTCGGCTTCGACGTCAGCATCGACGGTCTGCATGCGGTGAGCATGGACTTCGCGCCCGGCCTCCCGGTGCCGGCGAGGTGGGCGTCCAGACCGCAGGTCCATTCGACGTACTCGCATCTTGACGGCGTGACCCGCGAGACCGAGGGCCGGATGGTGTTGTCGGGGGTGCGCTACCGGCCCGGAGGCGTGTCACTGCGACTTGGTGAACATCCCTATGCCGCAGAGCTTTCCGCTCTAGGCTTGCCCAAACGTGCACTGGTGACGAGCTCGGCCGCCAACGTCGACATGACGTTCGCCGACTCCCGAACAGTAGGAGAGGCATGACATCCACGCTCCCGGCCCTCGACGTCGACCTGGCCGACGGCAACTTCTACGCCGACGGTCGCGCCGCCCGCGAGGCGTACAAGTGGATGCGGGCCAACCAGCCGGTGTTCCGGGACCGCAACGGGCTGGCCGCGGCCACCACCTACCAGGCCGTGCTCGACGCCGAGCGCAACCCGGAGCTGTTCTCCAGCACCGGAGGCATCCGGCCGGACCAGCCCGGCATGCCGTACATGATCGACATGGACGATCCGGCACACCTGTTGCGGCGCAAGCTGGTCAACTCGGGCTTCACCCGCAAGCGGGTGATGGACAAGGTGCCCTCGATCGAGCGGCTGTGCGACACCCTCATCGACGCGGTCTGCGAGCGCGGCGAGTGCGACTTCGTCCGTGACATCGCCGCCCCGCTGCCGATGGCGGTCATCGGGGACATGCTCGGGGTGCTGCCTGAAGAGCGCGACATGCTGCTCAAGTGGTCCGACGACCTGGTCTGTGGTCTGTCGTCGACGGTGGACGAGACCGTGATCCAGAAGTTGATGGACACCTTCGCCGCCTACACCGCGTTCACCATGGAGGTGATCGCCGACCGCCGTGCCAAGCCACGCGACGACCTGTTCTCAATCCTGGTCAACGCCGAGGTCGAGGGTTCGCGGATGTCTGACGACGAGATCGTCTTCGAGACCCTGCTGATCCTCATCGGCGGTGACGAGACCACCCGGCACACCCTGTCCGGTGGCACCGAACAGCTTCTGCGACACCAGGATCAGTGGCGCCAGGCGGTAGCAGATCCGGATCTGCTGCCCGGCGCGATCGAGGAGATGCTGCGCTGGACGTCCCCGGTGAAGAACATGTGCCGAACTTTGGCCGCCGACACCGAGTTTCACGGCACCTCGCTCGAGTCGGGGGAGAAGATCATGCTGATGTTCGAGTCGGCGAACTTCGACGAGACGGTCTTCGAGAACCCCGAAGAGTTCGACATCCATCGAAGCCCCAACAGCCATGTGGCGTTCGGCTTCGGCACCCATTTCTGCCTGGGCAACCAGCTGGCACGGCTGGAGCTGCGGCTGATGCTGACCAAGGTGCTGGCGCGCATGCCCGATCTCCGGTTGGCCGACGAGGACATGCTGCCGCTGCGGCCGGCCAACTTCGTCAGCGGCCTGGAATCCATGCCGGTGGTGTTCACTCCCTCGGCAAAGGTGCTCGGTTAGCGCGTTGAGCTTGCGCGCACCCGCAGCGTGCTGGGCACCAGTACCGGTCCCCGGGGCTCGCGGTCGTCGATGCGATCGATGAGAAGCGACACCGCCGCCTCGGCCTGCAGGTCGGGGTGCAGATCGAGTGCGGTCACCGCTGGCTGGCTCTCTCGGGCCTCCCGCCCGTCGATGCCGCCGACCACCAGGATGTCCTGCGGAATGCGTAACCCTCTGTCGCGGCAGGCCGCAACCACGCCGCTGGTGTAGCCCTCGGCGGGCGCGTAGATCGCATCGGGGGGCTCGGGGCCGTCGAGCAATTGACAGGCGGCCTGGTAGGCGGCGCGATGGTCGAATTGCACCGGCACCCGGACTCTCATGTCGGGGAAGTCGGTTTCTGTGCACCACGTCGCGTACGCGTCATCGATGTCGATCGACCACGCGCGGGTCCACGCCGTGGTGAGCAGGGCGATGCGGTGTGCCCCTTGTGCCCGCAGGTGCTCGAGCACCAGTCGTGTGTTCGCCGCGTTGTCGCCCGACACGTAGTGGACGCGGTCGGGTCTGCCGGCGTCGCGTTCGATCGACACGACCGGAATCCCGATGCTCTCGAGCAGGTCGATCTGGGGATCGGAGGCGATCGGGTCACACAGGAGCACCCCGTCGGGATTGATCGACTCCCAGTCTGCGGCGGTGGTGAGCTCTGGCGGAAGGACCAACGCCCGGTGGTGTTCGAAGGCCGCCGACGCCGCGGTGGCCGCGATGGCCATGTAGTAATCGAGCGCCACGATCTGGCGCGCTACCTCCCGGCCGTGCTCGCGCGGCAGAATCAGGACGAGTGAGCCGTTTCGGCCACGCCGCAGGGCCCGAGCTGTCGGGCTGGGGCGGTAGCCGAGCCGGTGCGCGGCGGCTCGCACTCGTTCGACTGTCGCGGGGCTGACCTCGCCCTTGCCGTTCAGCGCGTGGGAGACCGTCGTGGCCGAGACGCCGACGGCATCGGCCACGTCGCGGATGGTCACTCGGGCACGGGCCACGCGCTCACTTTACTCTGCAGAGCCTGCCGAACGGCCTTTCTGTACTGCCCCAAATCGATTAGGGGCTTGACCCAAATCGATTTGGGTCTACGATTTGTCGCCATGGAACATGTGCTGTCGACCACATCGGGCTCGGGAGTGATAGTGAACGCCGACATCCGCACCCTGGACGCCGCCCGGCCAAGGGCCGAGGCAGTCAGTTGGGCCGACGGCAGGATCACCGCGGTCGGCACCAGCGCCGAGGTGCTGGCCGTCGCCCCCGCCGGAGCCGATGCCATCGATCTGCGCGGTGCAACCTTGACCCCCGGCCTGATCGACTCCCACCTCCACCCCGCCTGGGGCGCCGAGCTGTCCCGGGGGGCCGATCTAGCCGGGCACACCACGCTCGAACAGCTTTGTGCCGCGCTGACCGTCGAAGCCGCGCGCACGCCTGCAGACCAGTGGGTCCGCGGCTGGAACCTCGACTACGCCGCCTTCATGCACACCGGAATCCACGCCCGGCTGCTCGACGAGGCGGTCGGCGGCCGCCCGTTCATCGGCGTCTTCTACGACCTGCACACCGCTGTGGTGTCGACCGAGGCGATCCGTCAGAGCAACCTGACCGGCCGGGAGACCTTCCCCGACGCCGCGACTGTGGTCGTCGATGACGAGGGTCACCCGACCGGTGAACTGAAGGAACCCTCGGCGTACCAACCCCTGACGACGGCGCAGGCAGAGAAGGACCCGTCGGCCGTCTTGGATCGATTGGCCGGGGTCCTGCGCAGGCTCAACCGTTGTGGCGTGACCGGCGGCGTGGTGATGGACGCCAGTGTCGCCGACCTCGACATGTACGCCGCGCTCGACGATGCAGGTCGGCTCTCTGTGCGGCTGGTCACCGCGCTGTGGCATCATCCCGACCGCGACGACGCGGGAGTCGCAGAGTTCATCAGGCATGCCGCGCGCAGTGGCCGGCGCTGGCGCTCCGGGCTGATCAAGATCTTCAGCGACGGAGTGATCGACACCGGCACCGCATGGCTGCGCGAACCCGACACCTGCGGATGTGGATCTCATCCGTTCTGGCCGGATCCCGAACGCCTTCGTGACGTGATCGCCCAATACACCGCTGCAGGAGTGCAACTCGCGATCCACGCCGTCGGTGACCAAGCCGTCTCGTTCGTGCTGGACTGCTATCAGGACGCCGGTAGCACTGCCACTGCGCCGCACCGACTCGAGCATTTGGAACTGCTCGGCGACGACGAGGTGCGGCGGCTGGCTGCCCAGCGTGTCACCGCGTCGATGCAGCCTCTTCACATGCAGTGGCGGCACGCCGACCACAGCGACTCCTTCGCCCGGCGGCTCGGTCGCCGCCGGGCCGCTCAGGCGTTCCGGGTCGCCGACGTCATCGCCGCCGGGGGTCCGGTGTGCCTCGGGTCGGACTGGCCTGTCGCCGACTGCGATCCGCGGTACGGGATGGCATGGGCCCGATTGCGTCGCCGTCCCGGCGACCGCGACGGCCACGTGTTCGAGCCTGATCAACGGCTCTCGGGCGAGCAGGCGCTGCTGGGCTACACCGCATGGGCCGCCGACGCGCTCGGCGAGACCGACCGCGGCCGAATCCGGTTGGGCGCCAGGGCCGACTTGACGGCCTTCGCTGACGATCCGGTGCGGGTCTGCGCCGACGACCTGATCGACCTACCGATTCCGCTCACCGTCGTCGACGGCGAGATCGTTCACCGAGAGGACCTCTGATGACCGACAGCTTCAGCCCACCGGGTCCGCGAACCACGCGCTCGGCACCCCGCCGGTCTATCGGAGCGCTGGGCCTGGTGTTCTTCGTCGTCGCGGCTGCCGCACCCCTGGCGGTGATGTCCGGTGTCGCGCCACTGGCCGTCATGTTCGGCGGTGTCGGCGCTCCCGGCGGCTATCTGTTGGGCGGAATCGTGATGGCGGTCTTCGCCGTTGGGTTCACCGCGATGAGCCGCCACGTCGACAACCCCGGCGCGTTCTATGCGTACATCTCGCGTGGTCTCGGCCGCACCGTCGGACTCGGGGCGGCGTTCGTCGCGGTGCTGTCGTATGTCCTCATCGCCGTCAGCTTCGTGCCTGCGATCGGTGTGTTCGCCCACGACACCGTCCTGTCGCTGACGGGTGTGGACATCGCCTGGCAGATCTGGGCGGGGATCGGCTGGCTCGCCGTGGGCGTCCTCGGCTATCTGAACATCACCCTCAGTGCCAAAGTGCTCGGTGTCCTGTTGGGCCTGGAGGTTCTGGTGCTGGTTGTGTTCGCGGTGCCGATCATCGTTCAAGGCGGTGCCGAGGGCCTGAGCTTCGGCAGTTTCAACCCGGCCAACGTCTTCGGTGCCGGTGTCGGCGCATTGTTCGTGCTGGCCTTCGGGGCGTTCCTCGGATTCGAGTCGACGGCCATCTACAGCGAAGAGGCCAAGGATCCCAAACGCACGGTGCCGCAAGCGACTTACATTGCCGTCGGGTTCCTCGCCCTGTTCTACACCATCGTGCTGTGGGCGGCGATCATGGCTTACGGCCCGGAGCGGGCCGTCATGGTGGCGACTGAGGATCCGACTGGCATGTTCTTCACCGCCACCGAACAGTGGGTGGGCGCCCACGTCGCCAACGCCATGCACGTGCTGATCGTGACCAGCGCGCTGGCCGCGGCGCTGGCCTTCCACAACGCCAGCGCCCGCTACTTGTCGGCCCTCGCTCAGGAGCACGCGCTGCCGTCCGCGCTCGGCCGCCGCTCGGCGTCCGGCTCACCCGGCGTGGCAAGTCTGACGGTCTCCGCGGTTGCGGCCGTCATCGTCGTCGCCTTCGCCCTCGCCGGCGCCGATCCCTACACGCACACATTCATCTGGCTGAATGCGATCGGCATCCCGGGCATCATCGGCCTGCAGGCACTGTGCTCGGCTGCCGTGGTGGCATTCTTCCGGCGGGATCCCCACGACCACAGTGTCTTCACTCGTCTCATCGCCCCTGCAGTCGCCACCGTAGCGCTGACCGGCACGCTGATTCTCATCGTCGTCAACTACGACCTGCTGACCGGGGCGGGGGCCGCCACCAACGCGGCACTGATCCTGGTGCTGCCGGTGACCTTCGTCCTCGGCGTGATTGTCGCCCGCGTCCTTCGGGCTCGACGGCCCGGGATCTATCAGCACCTCGCCACGGTGCGCCCAGATGAGCCGACGAGCGTGGGGTGATGAACGCGCTCGTCACCGCGGGCGTGCTGGAGTTGACCGCCGGCGTGCTGACCGGCTGGCTGATGGTGGCCGCCGGCTCCGAGCACTGGCGAAATCGGTTGCGGATGACCGACACCCGGCGCATCCGGCAAGGTCACCTGGACCTTCTCATCATGGGTGCCATCATGGTGGCGCTCGGTGCTGCCGACCTGCACCTGCCGACCGTAGCGACGGCCGCCATCATCGTCGGCTCCTGGATCGCGCCGCTGTTGTTCTTCCCGCTGGCCTGGAAGCCGTCGCTCACTGACTGCCGGGCGATGAACTGGCTCGACCGCGCCGGGTTCGTCATGCTGACGGGAGGTTACCTGATCGCTGCCGTGACGGTGCTGTCCTGACCGCGCACTCGCCAGGCGATGACGCCCGTCGGGAACTTCTTACTTCATCGTGAAGTTGGGGGCGCGCTTCTCCTTGAAGGCCCGCGGGCCCTCCTTGGCGTCCTCGCTCAGGAACACCGGGATGCCGTTGGCGGTGTCGGGCTTGAACGCCTCTTCTTCGTGCATGCCCTCGGTCTCGCGGATGGTCTTCAGGATCGCCTGCACTGCCAGCGGCCCGTTGTTGTTGATCACCTCGGCGATCTCCAGCGCCTTCTCCAGCGCGGTCCCATCCGGGACGACATGGCCGATCAGGCCGTATTGCAGAGCCTCGGCGGCGGTGATGTGGCGCCCGGTCAGCAGCAGATCGCACGCGATGGTGTACGGGATCTGGCGCGGCAGCCGCACCGCGGAGCCACCCATCGGGTAGAGGCTCCACTTCGCCTCGGAGATACCGAACTTCGCGCTCTCCCCGGCGACGCGGATGTCGGTGCCCTGCAGGATCTCAGTCCCGCCGGCGATGGCCGGGCCCTCCACGGCGGCGATCAGCGGCTTGGTCAGCCGGCGGCCCTTGAGCAGACCCTCGATCTTCGACGGGTCGTAGCTGCCATCGGCGAACGAGTCACCCGGCGGCTTTTTCGACGCGGCCTTGAGGTCCATGCCCGCGCAGAAGTAGCCGCCGGCCCCGGTCAGGATGCACGTCCGGATCTCCGGATCGGAGTCCACGCGGTTCCACGCGTCGACCATGATCGAGAGCATCTCAGCAGACAGCGCGTTGCGCGCCTGCGGCCGGTTCAACGTCACGATCAACGTGTGTCCGCGCTGCTCAACCAGGGCGTCGGGACCTTCTTGGGACTCGCTCACGGGCGTCCGCCTTTCCTCGTCGAAGACAGCGACTTGTCTGGAAATGTAACACGTTCTAGTTTAGAGCCGTGGCTCTGAACATCGCCGACCTCGCCGAGCACGCCATCGACGCCGTGCCTGACCGCGTCGCCCTGATCTCCGGCGACGACCAGCTGACGTACGCCGAGTTGGAGGACAAGGCCAACCGGTTCGCGCACTATCTGCTCGATCAGGGCATCAAAAAGGACGACAAGGTCGGCCTGTACTGCCGCAACCGGATCGAGATCGTGATCGCGATGCTCGGCATCATCAAGGCCGGAGCCATCCTGGTCAACGTCAACTTCCGCTACGTCGAGGGCGAGCTGAAGTACCTGTTCGACAACTCGGACATGGTCGCGCTGGTGCACGAGCGCCGCTACGCCGACCGGGTGGCCAACGTGCTGCCCGAGACCCCGAACGTCAAGACCGTGCTCGTGGTCGAGGACGGCTCCGATGACGATTATCAGCGCTACGGCGGCGTCGAGTTCGACGCCGCGCTTGCCCAGGGTTCGCCCGAGCGCGACTTCGGGCCCCGCAGCGAGGACGACATCTATCTGCTCTACACCGGCGGCACCACCGGTTTCCCGAAGGGTGTGATGTGGCGCCACGAGGACATCTACCGAGTTCTGTTCGGCGGCACCGACTTCGCGACCGGTGAGCCGATCGCCGATGAGTACGGCCTGGCCAAGCAGGCGGTGGAGAACCCGCCGATGGTGCGTTACCCGATCCCGCCGATGATCCACGGCGCCACGCAGTCGGCCACCTGGATGGCGCTGTTCTCCGGACACACGACAGTGCTGGTGCCGGAGTTCGATCCCGACGAGGTCTGGCGCACCATCGCGAAGCACAAGGTGAACCTGCTGTTCTTCACCGGTGACGCGATGGGCCGGCCGCTGCTGGACTCACTGCTCGCCCACCAGGAAGAGGGCAACACCTACGACCTGTCTTCGCTGTTCCTGCTCGCCAGCACCGCTGCGCTGTTCTCCACCAGCATCAAGGAGAAGTTCCTCGAGCTGCTGCCCAACCGGATCATCACCGACTCCATCGGTTCGTCGGAGACCGGGTTCGGCGGTACCAGCATCGTGGCCAAGGGAGAGTCGCACACCGGCGGCCCGCGCGTCACGATCGACAAGAACACCAAAGTGCTCGACGAGGACGGCAACGAGATCGAGCCCGGGTCGGGCAAGCGCGGCATCATCGCCAAGTGTGGGCACATCCCGGTCGGCTACTTCAAGGACGAGAAGAAGACGGCCGAGACGTTCAGGACGTACAACGGTGTGCGGTACGCGATCCCGGGCGACTACGCCGAGGTGGAGGCCGACGGCACCGTGACGATGCTGGGCCGCGGCTCGGTGTCGATCAACTCCGGTGGCGAGAAGATCTACCCCGAAGAGGTCGAGGCCGCGCTGAAGGGACATCCCGACGTGTTCGACGCGCTGGTCGTCGGCGTTCCCGATCCCCGGTTCGGGCAGCACGTCGCGGCGGTCATCCAGCCCCGCGAGGGCGCCCGCCCGACGCTGGCCGAACTCGATGCATTCGTGCGCAAGGAGATCGCGGGCTACAAGGTTCCCCGGAGCCTGTGGTTCGTCGACGAGGTGAAGCGCTCGCCTGCGGGCAAGCCGGATTACCGCTGGGCCAAGGACACCACCGAGGAGCGCCCGGCCGACGAAGTGCACGCCAACCACGTGGGAGCGAAATAGCATGCGAACCGAACTCTGCGATCGCTTCGGCATCGAGTATCCGATCTTCGTCTTCACCCCGTCGGAGAAGGTCGCCGCCGCGGTCAGCAAGGCCGGTGGTCTGGGTGTGCTCGGCTGCGTGAGATTCAACGACGCCGACGACCTGGAGAACGTCCTGCAGTGGATGGACGCCAACACCGACGGCAAGCCCTACGGTGTGGACGTCGTGATGCCGGCCAAGATCCCGACCGAGGGCACCTCGGTGGACATCAACAAGCTGATCCCGGCCGAGCATCGCGAATTCGTCGACAAGACGCTCTCCGACCTCGGCGTGCCGCCTCTGCCTCAGGACGAGGAGCGCTCCGAAGGCGTTCTGGGATGGCTGCATTCGGTGGCGCGCAGCCACGTCGAGGTCGCGCTCAAACACCCGATCAAGCTGATCGCCAACGCGCTCGGTTCGCCGCCCAAGGACGTGATCGACCAGGCGCACGCGGCCGGAGTGCCCGTCGCCGCACTCGCCGGTTCGCCGAAACACGCGCTGCGCCACGTCGAGAACGGTGTCGACATCGTCGTCGCCCAGGGCCACGAGGCCGGTGGCCACACCGGTGAGATCGGCTCGATGGTGCTGTGGCCGGAGATCGTCGACGCGTTGGACGGCAGAGCTCCGGTGCTGGCCGCCGGCGGTATCGGCACCGGCCGGCAGGTCGCTGCCGCGCTCGCCCTCGGTGCGCAGGGTGTGTGGATGGGCTCGGCGTTCCTGACCTCGGCGGAGTACGACCTCGGCGAGCGGCTGGAGTCCGGGCGGTCGGTGATCCAGGAGGCCATGCTCAAGGCCACCTCCGCAGACACCGTGCGCAGACGCATCTACACCGGCAAACCGGCGCGGCTGCTCAAGAGCCGCTGGACCGACGCGTGGGACGCCGACGGCGCACCCGAGCCGTTGCCGATGCCGTTGCAGAACATCCTGGTCAGCGAAGCCCACCAGCGGATGAGCGAGTCGACCGATCCCACCACCGTCGCGATGCCCGTCGGTCAGATCGTCGGCCGCATGAACGAGATCCGCCCGGTCGCCGACATCATCGCCGAGCTGGTGATCGGTTTCGAGGAAGCCAGCAGACGGCTGGACGGTATCCGCGAGGCCTGAGGCCGCTACTGCGGGGTGATGGTGGTCTGGTCGTCGATGGCCAAGGTCGCCGGGCCGATGATGTCGATCTGGTTCTCCAGCCCGTCGGCGTTTAGCTGAAGGACGTACCAGGAACCGTCCCGGCCGGGGATCACGACCGTCTTCTGGGCGGCCAGCTTGGTGACACCGTTCTGCACCCAGGTGCCGCCGAGTTGGAACGCGGGGAACTCACCGAGCGTGGTGAGCTTGCCTTCGCTCATCGGCGTCCAGCCCGGCAGGTTGCTGGCTTCACCGGCGGACGCTTGCAGGAGCGCTTGCGGGTCGACGTCACCGACCAGCTTCGACAACAGCGCGACGATGCTCGGGGTGTATTCGGCTGCCCCCGGACCGGTGTAGACGATCGCCGCATACGACCACTCGGGGGTGTCGTCGCCTGCGTCCTCCCAGCCGTCCGGAATCGGTAGGTCGATGATCGGCGCACCGGGGTCGCCGCGGCCGACGGGGGATTCCTCGATCCCGTTCTGAGCGAGGTAATCGGAGATGGTCATCGCCGGGCCACCGGGCGCCTGCTGCCGCGGGGCGATTCGTGAGGTCGAGGGTGCGGCGACGCGCGCCGACGTGGTGGCATCGGTGGATCCGGGTGCCGCGGCGGTGCCGGTGCCGTCGGTCGACGTGGTGCAACTCGTCGCGACCACCGCCAGCGCCGCGGCGATCGCGGTGAAACGGGTGACGGCCGCAATGTTCATGGCGGACGTCAGCCCTGCCTGGCCGCCATGTTGTGCTCGACCTCCTGCTGCCAGAGGTCGTACGCGTGGCTGGTGTCGACCTCCTGTTCGTAGCGGTCGGTCATGTCGGCGGTGACATCGGCTGCGTCGACGTAGAACTGCTGGTACCACCGGCGATGCTGATAGACCGGGCCGTCCTCCTCGGTCAGCAGGGGGTTCTCCACCGGTGACTTGTTCTTCCAGATCTCCACGTCTTCGAGAAATCCCTCGCCGAACGACCGGCTCATGGCCGCGGCCAGCTTGGCGGCATTCTCGGCAGGCAGCGCCGGCATCTGCTGGACAGCCACGCCCCACTGCAACATGAACGAGTTGTGCGTCACGGGGTAGTGGCAGTTGATCAGGGCCACCTCCACGGTGAAATCGGGGGCGAGATCGTTGTGCAGCTAGTTGATCATGTAGGCGGGTCCGAAGTACGTCGCCTCCGAGCGCAGATACGTTCCTTCCCAGAGCTTTTCCGGATTGGCGACGAAGTCCGGGCGAGGCTTTGACTCCATGAACTGGCTGGCGGTGTGTCCGTCGATGACGTTCTTGAAGTAGGTCGGGTACGCGTGGTGGATATAGAAGAAGTGCGCCATGTCCACGTTGTTGTCGACGATCTCGCGGCAGTGGGCACCGTCGATGAGCACCGAACTCCACTGCCACGGCGACCAGCGACCCTCGTCATACCCTTCGATCGTCGGCGGGATCAGCTCGGTCGGCGCGGCCGACCGCTCCGGGTCGTGCCACACCAGCAGCTGACCATTCACCTCGGTGGTCGGCCAGGAGCGGGTGCGAGCCATGCGCGGCGTGCGTTTGGCATAAGGGACCAGTGTGCACCTGCCGTCGCCGCCCCAGCGCCAGTCGTGGAACGGGCAGGCGACCTCGTCGCCTTTGACGGTGCCCTGGGCGAGGTTGCCGCCCATGTGCCGGCAGTAGCCATCAAGAACCCTGAGTGCACCTTGGCTGTCGGCGAAGACCACCAGGAGCGTGCCGAACGCGTCGATGCCGTGCGGTTTCCCGTCCCGGAACGTCTCGGCCAGCCCGAGGCAGTGCCAGCCCCGCGCGAACCGGGTCATCGCCGCACCGGTGTCGATCTCGCGGATGGCATCACTCATGGTTTCCTCCTGCCATGTCGAGCACAGCGAGGTGGCTGAAGACCATGCTGGTGCCGATCGGGTTACCGCCGCCCGGATAGGTGGTGCCGCTGGGCGCGGCCATCGTGTTGCCCGCCGCGTACAGCCCGGGAATCACATTGTCCGCCCGATCGAGCACTCGCGCGGCGGTATCGGTGCGCAACCCGCCTTTGGTGCCCAGATCCGAAACCCCGAATGCGGCCGCGTGGAACGGACCCTTCTCGATGGGATACAGCGGCGCCGCGCCGCCCGAGAACGCCCGGTCGTAGGGTTCGTCGCCGCGGCCGAAATCCCTGTCGCGTCCCTCGCGGACGAACCCGTTGAACCTCTCGACCGTTTCCACCAGGTTGCTTGGCGGAACCCCGATTGCCGCCGCCAACTCCTCGAGGGTGTCGGCGGTGCGCCACAATCCGGCCGCGACGTACTTGTCCGGTTCGACCATCGAGACGTTGGTCGCCTTCACCGGCGGCACCACCCCGTCGCCGTCGTCGTAGATCATCCAGAACGGCAGGGTGACCGTGCCGTCGGCGACGGCCGTCAGCACAGCCCGCCCGAGCCGGTCGTAGGCCGCCGATTCGTTGACGAAGCGCCTGCCCTCATCGTCGACGAAGATCCCGCCGGTGAACCACAACGCGAACGCCGACGTGCCGTCGGGATGGGTCAGGCCGGGGGACCACCACGCCTGATCCATCAGGTCGGTGCCGGCGCCGGCGGCGATGCCGGCCAGATGCGCCAGGCCCAGATTGCCCCACGGTCCCATGGTGTCCCGCGAGGTTCCCGGCACCCCGTAGCGGGCACGCAGGTCGTCATTGCGTTCGAAACCGCCCGCGGCCAACAGGACTCCCCGCCGGGCCCGGATGGCTCTGCGCTCTCCATCCGATTCGACGATTGCCCCGACAACCCTGCCGCCGTCGACCACAAGTTCGGTCAGCGCGGTGTTCAACCGGGTCGCCGTATGCGGGAAGCGGGCCGTGGCCGCGAGGAGTCGGGCGATCAGCGCACGACCCCCGACGAAGTAGTCGTCGGGCTGGGCACGCCCGAGCCGGTCGGCGTCCAGCGGTCCGCGAACGAGCTCACGCAACTGTGGGGCGGCGGCCACCTTCAACGGCTTGGCCGCGATGTGGCGCATCCCGTCGGCGCGGGCCTTCGGGGCGCTGCCGAAGTAGTCCGGCCATGGCAGCAGCGAAAACTTCAGCAGCTCATCGCTTTCCAGGTACTCGATCAGCGGTGCGCCGCTGCGGACATAGGTCTCCTGCAGCGCGCGCGGTGTGCGGTCACCGACCACCGCGGTGTAATACTCCACAGCGTCGTCGAGGGTGTCGTCGGCACCCGCCCGCACCAACACGGGGTTGCACGGAAACCACATCCCGCCCCCGCCGGAATACGCCGTGGTGCCGCCGAACTTGTCGGTGGCTTCCACCAGGAGCACGTCCAGGCCTTCCCTGGCGGCGGTATAGGCGCCGGTCGCCCCGCCCGCACCGGACCCGGCCACCAGGACGTCGGTGGTCTCATCCCACCGGGTTGAATCATGCTCGCGCGAGCGCTCATCGGATTCAGGCATGGTGTTCCCTTCCATACGCGGCGAATTTGGCGTCGAGGGCGACGCGATCCTTGGCGCTCATCAGCCGGAAGCGCGGATGTCCCCGGCCCGCCCATCGGTACACCGACTCGTCGGTGTGCCAGCGCTGCGCCTGCAGCTCACGTTTGAGCACCTTGTTGGATCCGGTGACGGGGAGCTTCGCTGACACCCGCAGCAGCCGGGGAAAACCCTTGGCGCCCAAATCATCCCGGTCGGCAAGGAACGACGCGAACGCATTGACGTCGAAGGTGTCCGGGTCGGGCACCTCAACGGCGGCCATCACCTGGTCGCCCGACCGTGGATCGGGGACGCCGTAGACCGCCGCGGCCAACACCCCCGGGTGACATCGCAGCACCCGTTCGACGGTCAAGGTGGAGATGTTCTCGCCGTCGACGCGCAGCCAGTCACCGCGCCGGCCGGCGAAATACAGGTAGCCATGGCTGTCGACGTAGCCGAGGTCGCCGGACCAGTACCAGCCGTTGCGAGTTCGTTCGGCATCGGCGGCATCGTTGTTGTAATAACCCTCGAAATCACTGGCGCCCCGCCGGTCGACGATCTCGCCGATGGCCTTGTCGGCGTTGAGCGCCCGGCCCTGGGGATCGAGCTCCGCCGGGGGACACGGTGTCATCGTGACGGGGTCGACGACGACGACGTCGCCGTGCGCGGGCCGGCCGAGCGCCGACGGCGGTGCCGACGGATCCGGTTGGGCCACCGCGCCGCCCTCGCTGGAGCCGTACCCCTCGAACAGTCGCGCACCGAACCGGCGCCGGAATTCTCTCTGGTCCTCGGGGGAGGCCTCGGTGCCGAACCCGCGTTCCAGCGGGTTGTCGGCGTCATCCGGGGACTCCGGGGTGGACAGCAGGTAGGCCAGCGCCTTTCCGACGTAGGTGAAGAACGTCGCCCCGAAATACCGGACGTCGGAGAGGAATCCGGACGCCGAGAACGTCGGGGTGAGGCATATCGTCGCACCGTTGGCCAGCGCGGGCGCCCACAGCGCCATGATCGCGTTGCCGTGGAACAGCGGCATGCAGCAGTAGTCGACGTCGTCGCGGTGATGCCCGAATTTGTCGGTCGCGGCATACGCGATGCGGGCCAGGCGGCCCTGGCTGCACTTGACGGCCTTCGAGTTGCCGGTCGTACCCGATGTGAACAACAACAGCAGCAAGGATGCTTCGTCGGCGCCGGGCGCCGGCACGGGTTCGACCCGCTGGGCCCGCAGCAGGTCGGCGTACCCGGGGTCGTCGACCACCAGCACGCGGTCGTCCGCCACGCCGTGGTCGAGGCCGGCCAGTCGGCGCGCACCGGCGGTGTCGGTGATGATCAGCCCGCAGTCGGCGTGCCGGATGTCGGCGGCCAGCCCGTCCGATCCGCGAGTCGGGTTCAGGCCGACGACGGTGGCTCCGGCCAGTGCGGCACCGCCGAGCCAAAACACGAAATCGGGCACGTTCTCCAGCAGCACCCCGATGTGCACGGCGTCACCGTCGCTGCCGCGCCATGTGTTCGCCAGGCAGGCCCTGGCCGCCGATTCTCGGACCACCTCGTCCCACGTCCAGTCCCGTTCGCGGGTGCGCAGCCCGGGCCGCCGGTCGCCGATCCGGTCGCACAGCATGGTGGCGATGTCGTCCCGGCGCGCGGTCATGGCCGCACGATCTCGTAGACGGGGTCCGCGCAGTCGACGCCCTCGGCGGAGAGTTGACGTTTGAGGACCTTGAACGTCTCGGTGCGGGGAAGAGCGTGGGCGGTGCGTACGTATCGCGGCCACTGCTTGGGGCCCAGATCGCGCTGCTCGGCCAGGAATCGGGTGAAGGCGGCGGGATCGAACGGGACCTCCTCCGGCAGCACGAGGGCGGCCATCACCTGATCACCGACCGCCGGATCGGGGATCGGGTACACCGCTACCTCGGTCACTGAAGGGAACCGCATCAGGATCCGTTCGATCGGGGCGGTGCCCAGGTTCTCACCGTCGACGCGCATCCAGTCGCCGAGGCGGCCCGCGAAGTACGCGAACCCGTGCTCATCCCGATACGCCAGGTCACCGCTGTGGTAAACGCCGCCGCGCATGCGCTCGGCTTCGGCATCGGGATCCTTGTAGTACCCCCGGAACTGGCCGGGCCCGTCGGTGTTGACCAGTTCCCCGACCTCGCCGGGCCCGCATTCGGCGCCCGTGCCGACGTCGATGATCGTCACGCCTGCGGTCAGCGGTCCCAGCGCGCCTTCGGGGGTGTCCGGGGTCCGGGCGATCGACACCCCGCCCTCGCTGGAACCGAAGCCGTCCACCACCCTCACCCCGAACCGCTCGGCGAACCGGTTCAGGTCCCGGGGCGCACCCTCGTTGCCGTACGCGATCCGCAGCGTGTTGTCGGAGTCGTCCGGACGTTCGGGGGTGGCCAGGACATAGGACAGCGGCTTGCCGACGTAGTTGGCGTACGTCGCGCCGAACCTGCGCACATCGGGGAAGAACTGCGACGCAGAGAACTTGCGGCGCAGGGCGATCGACGCCCCGGCGGCCACCGCCGGCGCCCATCCGGCCATGATCGCGTTCGAATGGAACAGCGGCATCGACAGGTAACAGGTGTCGCCGGGCCCGAGTCCGAACCGCTGCGCGAGCATGTTTCCCGGAAAAGCGATCTTCTCGTGGGTGCACCGCACCGCCTTCGGATCACCACTGGTGCCCGAGGTGAAGATCAGCATGAACAGGTCGTCGGGGTCGGGGTCGGGGAAGTCGGCGGCTGCGCCGCGGTGGGCGTCTAACTCGGCTTCGAACGCCGGTGATTCGACGGCGACGGCCGAGATGCCGTCCTGTGCGCCGTTGCGATCGGCGAGCACCAGCTGACAGTCGGCGTGGTCGACGTCGCGCTGCAGCGCCGCACCCCGGCGGGTGGGGTTCAACCCGACCGGCACGATGCCCGCCAGCGCCGCCGCGACCAGGACGGTGCCGAAAAACGGCGTGTTCCCGAGCAGCACCCCGACGTGAGGCGGGCGGTCCGGATCGAGCCTGCCGCGCAGCACCGACGCGAGTGCCGCACCGTCACGAATGTGGTTGCGCCAGCTGGTGAACGACACCGATCCGCTCTGCGGGTCGACCCAGTGCACCCCTCGGTCGTCGACCTCGGCGAGTTTGGCCAGCAGGGACGAGACGGTTGCCACCGGCGGGCGGCTCAGGCCGGGGTGTCGGCCAGCTCGCGGCCGATGCGCAGCAACTGCCCGGTAGCCCCGCCGACAGCGAACTCGGTCTGCTTGGCGGCCAGGAAATAGCGGTGCACCGGATGATCGACGTCGATACCGACGCCTCCGTGGACGTGCACCGCGGTGTGGGCGACCCGGTGGCCGGCTTCGGCGGCCCAGAACGCCGCGCTGGCCACGTCGATGTCGGCAGGCAGGTCCTCGGAGAGTCGCCAGGCCGCCTGGGTCAACGTCAGGCGGAGACCCTTGATGTCGATGTAGCCGTCGGCCAGGCGGGACGAGACCGCCTGGAAGCTGCCGATCGGGCGGTCGAACTGCTCACGCTCGCGCGCATAGGACGCCGTCATCTCCAGCGCCCGCTCGAGCACTCCGAGTTGATAGGCGCTGCGGGCCAGCGCATGCCGGGTGATGAGCCAGTCGAGTACCTCGGGCCCGCCGACACGCCGGTCGTTCCCGACCCCGACGCCCTGTAACTGCAGCGCGGCGACACTCCCGTGACCGGTGGTGTCCAGCGCGGTGACCGTCACGCCGTCATCGGTGGAGGACACCAGGAAAACAGCGGTGCCGGAATCGGTTTCGGCCGGTACCAGGAAGGCGTCGGCGTTCACCCCGAAAGCCACCTGGGTCCGGGTTCCGGTCAGGCTGACACCATCGGCCGAAGCCTGTGCGCGCACCGGTCCCTCGCCCATCTCGCCGTCGAGTGCGACCGTGAGCACCTTCTCGCCGCTGATGGCCGGTGCTGCCCACTCCTGCTGCAGTGGCTCGGATCCGAATCGTGCCAGCGCGCCCGCGGCCAGCACCACCGACTCCAGGTACGGGACCGCGGCCAGCTGGCGGCCCAGCGCCACCAGCACGGCGACCTCCTCCAGCACTCCGAAACCGCCGCCGCCCAACGCCTCCGGCGCCGTGGTGGACAGGATGTCGGCGTCGATCAGCTTGCCCCACAGCTCGCGGTCGAATCGGCCTCCCGCGTCCGGGGTGAGTGCGTCGAGCACACGCTGATGATCCGGGGTGACCACGGACTCGGTGATCGTGCGCACCAGGCCGCCGAGGTCGTCACTGGCTTCGGTTGTCTTGAAATCCATCTCGGGTCCTATCGGTTCACTCGGGGCAGGCCGAGCGCGACCATGCCGATGATGTCGCGCTGGATCTCGTTGGTGCCGCCGCCGAAGGTCAGAATCAGGCAGGAGCGATGCATCCGCTCGATCCGGCCGCGCAGCAGTGCGCCCGGCGAGTTCGTGCGCAGGGTGGCGGCGGTGCCGAGCACCTCCATCAGCAGACGGTAGGCCTCGGTCGCGAGCTCCGTGCCGTACACCTTGGCCGCCGATGCGTCGGCCGGGGACGGTGCGGAGTCCTCGGCGGAGGCCAGCTCCCAGTTGATCAACTTGAGCACCTCGGCCTTGGCATGCACCCGGGCAAGGTTGAGCTGCACCCACTCCGAATCGATGAGCCGCTTGCCGTGCACGTCTTTGGTGTTCTGCGCCCACTCGCGGACCCCGTTGAGCGCCACGAAGATCGGCTGTGCCGAGACGAGTGCGACCCGCTCGTGGTTGAGCTGATTGGTGACCAGCTTCCAGCCGGCGTTCTCTTCCCCGACGAGGTTGGACGCCGGCACCCGCACGTCCTGGTAGTAGGTGGCGCTGGTGTCCACCCCCGACATCGTGTGCACCGGGGTCCAGGAGAAGCCCTCCGCGGTGGTGGGCACGATCAGCATCGAGATGCCGCGGTGCTTCTTGGCGTCCGGGTTGGTGCGTGCGGCCAGCCACACGTAGTCGGCGTACGCGATCAGGCTGGTCCACATCTTCTGGCCGTTGATCACGTAGTCGTCGCCGTCGCGTACCGCGGTGGTGCGCAGTGAGGCCAGGTCGGTGCCCGCGCCCGGTTCCGAGTAGCCGATCGAGAAGTGCAGATCCCCCGCGGCGATCTTGGGCAGGAAGAACTTCTTCTGCTCCTCGGTGCCGAACGCCATGATCGTCGGCGCGACGCTGTTGATGGTCAGGAAGGGCACCGGCACGTTGGCGATGGCGGCCTCGTCGTTGAAGATCAGCCCGTCCATCGGCGGGCGGGCCTGGCCGCCGAACTCCTTCGGCCAGGACAGCGTCAGCCAGCCGTCCTTGCCCATCTGCGCGACGGTCTCGCGGTAGACGTTGCCACGTCCCATCTCGCCGTCGTCGGACGCCAGCGCCTCGGCGCGTTCGGGTGTCATGAGCTTGGTGAAGTACGTCCGCAGTTCGCGACGTAGCTCCTCCTGTTCGGGGGTGTAGCCGATTCGCATCGCGTCGTCCTCACTTGTCTGCGAGCCTTGGTTCGAAAGTGCCATCCCGGACGCCAAGGCGTACCTCGGGTGTTCCCCGGTTGTAACACGTTCTAGTGTTGGGGTCCAGGGTGGTGTCACACTGTGTGCCCGGCAGATCGGACCAACAGCCCGGACCGACAGGAGGATCTGATGCGAGTGGAAGTGGATCGTGACCGTTGCGAAGGCAACGCGGTCTGTGTAGGAATTGCCCCCGACCTGTTCGAGCTCGACGACGACGACTACGCCGTCGTCAAGTCCGACCCGGTCCCCCCGGAGGAGGAGGCGGTGGCCGAGCAGTCCATCGCCGAGTGCCCCCGTGCAGCCCTGATCCGCCGCGACTAGAGGTATTCATACTTTGACTGAATCTTGCGCCCTTCAGACGACCGGAATCGATCTGTCCGGCCGCGTCGCCGTCGTCACCGGGGCCGCCGCCGGCCTCGGTCGTGCCGAGGCCATCGGGCTCGCCAGGGCCGGCGCCACCGTGGTGGTCAACGACATCGCCCCGGCGCTGGACAAGTCCGACGTCCTCGACGAGATCGCCGCGGTGGGTTCCAAGGGGGTCGCCGTCCCCGGCGACATCAGCGAACGCTCGACGGCCGACGAGCTGGTGGAGACCGCCGACGGCCTCGGGGGGCTCGGAATCGTCGTCAACAACGCCGGCATCACCCGGGACCGCATCCTGTTCAACATGACCGACGAGGAGTGGGATGCGGTCATCGCGGTGCATCTGCGCGGCCACTTCCTGCTGACCCGGAACGCGGCGACGTACTGGCGCTCGAAGGCCAAGGCCGGCGGCGACGACGGGGCCGGCACGGTGTACGGCCGGATCATCAACACCTCGTCGGAGGCGGGCCTGTCCGGCCCGGTCGGTCAGCCCAATTACGGTGCCGCCAAGGCCGGTATCACGGCGTTGACGCTGTCGGCGGCCCGGGCGCTGGGCCGCTTCGGCGTGCGGGCCAACGCGATCGCGCCGAGGGCGCGCACCGCCATGACGGCGGGAGTGTTCGGCGACGCACCCGATCTGCCGGAGGGCGGGGTCGACCCGCTCTCACCCGAGCATGTGGTGAACCTGGTGCGTTTCCTGGCTTCCCCGGCATCAGAAGGGGTCAACGGGCAGCTCTTCATCGTCTATGGTCCGACGGTGACCCTCATCGCGGCTCCCACAGCAGAGCGGCAGTTCAGCGCCGAGGGTGACACGTGGGACCCCGAGGCCTTATCGGGCGCCCTGAAGGATTACTTTGCTGATCGGGATCCGGAGCGGAGTTTCTCGGCAGTGATGGGACTTGGCGACCCGCACTGACAGTCTCGATTGTCAGTGCTCCGCGTCGATTAGAACACGTTCTAGAATGATGTGGGTCACACCGGCCTTGAGCTGCGCCAATATGACAATTCTGACGGGATTTGCCGTTCTTTGACACTGCGAACACGTTCTAGTTAGTATGATCCGGCCTACTAAGAGCAGTGCTTAACCAAGGGGTGGGAACACGACGTCGGCTCCCGGCTTACCGATATTCGCCACGGCACGCCGCCCGCCGTTCCTCCCGAACCCCGCGTCCCGAGAACGGAGCCCAGGTTGATCGAACAGCTTGCGGCGCCTGCGCGGGCCGTGGGCGGGTTCGTCGAGATGTCCTTGGAGACGTTCGTCAAGACCTTCCGCCGGCCGTTCCAGTTCCGGGAGTTCCTCGAACAGACCTGGATGATCGCGCGGGTCTCGCTGGTGCCGACGCTGCTGGTCGCCATCCCGTTCACCGTGCTCGTCGCGTTCACCCTGAACATCCTGCTCCGAGAGATCGGCGCCGCCGACCTGTCCGGGGCGGGCACCGCGTTCGGCACCATCACCCAGCTCGGCCCCGTCGTCACGGTGCTCGTGGTGGCCGGGGCCGGCGCCACGGCGATCTGCGCCGACCTCGGCGCGCGCACCATCCGCGAGGAGATCGACGCAATGCGGGTGCTGGGCATCGACCCGATCCAGCGCCTCGTCGTACCGCGCGTGCTGGCCTCAACCTTCGTCGCGCTGCTACTCAACGGTCTGGTCTGTCTGATCGGCCTGTCCGGTGGTTACGTATTCTCGGTATTTTTGCAGGGCGTCAACCCGGGGGCGTTCATCAACGGGCTGACGGTTCTGACCGGCCTGGGCGAGCTGGTGCTCGCCGAGATCAAGGCGCTGCTGTTCGGGGTCGTCGCCGGGCTGGTCGGCTGTTACCGCGGCCTGACGGTCCAGGGTGGCCCGAAGGGTGTCGGCAACGCCGTCAACGAGACGGTGGTCTACGCGTTCATCTGTCTGTTCGTGATCAACGTGATCATGACCGCGATCGGGGTCCGGGTGCTATGAGCTACGACGCCACCATCCGGTTCCGCCGGCTTCTGCGCGTCTTCCCCCGCGCCGTGGACACCGTGGGTGAGCAGGCGCTGTTCTACGGCGAGACGTTCCGTTACGTCCCCAATGCGATCACCCGGTACCGCAAGGAGACGGTCCGCCTCATTGCCGAGATGTCCATGGGCACCGGCGCGCTGGTGATGATCGGAGGCACCGTCGGCGTCGCGGCGTTCATGACGCTGGCCTCCGGCGGCGTGATCGCCGTCCAGGGCTACTCGTCGCTGGGCAACATCGGCATCGAGGCGCTGACCGGCTTCCTGTCGGCGTTCCTCAACGTCCGCATCGTGGCTCCGGTGATCGCCGGTATCGCGCTCGCGGCCACGATCGGGGCAGGAGCCACGGCACAGCTGGGCGCCATGCGCGTGGCCGAGGAGATCGACGCCGTCGAATCGATGGCGGTCCACGCGGTTTCGTACCTGGTGTCCACCCGTTTGATCGCCGGGCTGATCGCGATCGTGCCCCTCTACGCGCTGTCGGTGCTCGCGGCCTTCTTTGCCGCGAGGTTCACCACCGTCTACATCAACGGCCAGTCCGCCGGTCTGTACGACCATTACTTCAACACGTTCCTGGTTCCCAGCGACCTGCTCTGGTCGTTCCTCCAGGCGATCGTGATGGCGGTCGCGGTGATGCTGGTGCACACCTACTACGGCTACAACGCCTCCGGTGGTCCGGTCGGGGTGGGCATCGCCGTGGGCCAGGCGGTGCGCACATCCCTGATCGTCGTCGTGACGATCGTCCTGTTGATCTCACTCGCCGTCTACGGCGCGTCCGGCAACTTCAACCTCTCCGGGTAAGGCGGGAACACGATGGCCGACGGTGACGCCAAGCGCAGCCAGGTGAGGATCGCTGCGGCGATCCTCGCTGTGCTGGTGCTGATCGCCGTCGTGTTCACCTACCTGTCCTACACGGCGGCGTTCACCCCGACCGACAGGGTCACGGTGCTGTCGCCGCGGGCCGGTCTGGGGATGGACGTGGACGCGAAGGTCAAGTACCGCGGCATCCAGGTCGGCAAGGTGGAGTCGATCGAGTACGCCGGCGACGCAGCGAAACTCACCCTGGCCATCAACCGCGGCGACATGCGCTACATCCCGGCCGATGCTCCGGTACGCATCGCCGGTACCACGATCTTCGGCGCCAAGGCGGTCGAGTTCCTTCCTCCGGAAGACCCGGACGGCCAGTCGCTGAGAGCCGGTGCCGAGGTCAAGGCTGACAGTGTGCAGCTCGAGGTGAACACGCTGTTCCAGACGCTGACCGACCTGTTGGACAAGATCGACCCGATCAACCTCAACGCCGCGCTGTCGGCTCTCGGCGAGGGCCTGCGCGGCAACGGCGACGACCTCGGCGCACTGTTGTCGGGCCTGAACTCCTACCTGGGCCAGCTGAACCCGAAGCTGCCTGTGCTGCAAGAGGATCTGCGTCGCACCGCTGTGGTCACCGACATCTACGGCGACGCCGGCCCGGACCTGGTGCGGGTGCTGGAGAACGCGCCCGCGATCAGCCAGACCATCGTCGACGAGCAGGACAACCTCAACGCCGCACTGCTGGCCGCCACCGGGCTGGCCAACAACGGCACCGCCACCTTCGAGCCGGCGGCCGACGACTACATCGCCGCGATACAGCGGCTGCGCGCACCGCTGAAGGTCGCCGCGGAGTACTCTCCGGTGTTCGGCTGCACCCTCAAAGGCACCGCCAACGCGGTCGACCGCTTCGCCCCAATCATCGGCGGGATCCGTCCCGGCCTGTTCGTGTCGTCGAACTTCCTGCCGGGCTCGCCCGCCTATACCTATCCCGAGAGCCTGCCGATCGTGAACGCGTCCGGCGGCCCGAACTGCCGTGGCCTGCCGGAGGTTCCGAGCAAGCAGTTCGGCGGGTCGTGGTACCACACGCCCTTCCTGGTCACCGACAACGCATATGTTCCCTACCAGCCGAACACCGAGTTGCAGTTCGACGCGCCCTCGACGCTGCAGTTCCTGTTCAACGGCGCCTACGCGGAAAGGGACGACTTCTAGTGAGGCGTGACAGAACCCTCATCAGCGTCAGCGTCTTCACCGTCGCGATGCTGCTGGTCGCCGCGATACTCGTGGTGGTCTTCGGCGAGTTCCGATTCGCCTCCGAGGACAAGTACCACGCGACCTTCGACGACGCGTCTCGGCTCACGGCCGGGCAGGATGTGCGCATCGCCGGTGTCCCGGTCGGTACCGTCGAAGACGTCACGCTCAATCCCGACAACACCGTCGACGTCGCGTTCAGCGTCAACGATCGCTACCAGCTCTACACCTCGACCAAGGCCGTGGTGCGCTACGAGAACCTGGTCGGCGATCGCTACCTCGAGATCACCTCGGGCCCCGGGGATCTCGTCAAGCTGCCCAAGGGCGGCACCATTGTCAACACTCAACCCGCGCTGGATCTGGACGCGCTGCTGGGTGGGCTCAAGCCGGTGCTCAAGGGTCTTGACGGTGCCAAGGTCAACGAGATCAGCAGCGCGGTCATCGAACTGCTCCAGGGTGAGGGTGGGGCCCTGTCGGCGATGCTGGCGAACACCAGCGCGTTCACCCAGACGCTGGCCGCCCGCGATCAGCTCATCGGCGATGTGATCACCAACCTGAACACGGTGCTGGGCACCGTGGACGAGAAGGGTGAACAGTTCAACGCCAGTGTCGACCAGCTGCAGAAGCTGATCACCGGGCTGGCCGAGGGCCGTGATCCGATCGCCGGAGCCATCGGCCCGCTGGCGTCGGCCGAAAATGAACTGACCGACATGCTGGAGCAGTCCCGCAGGCCGGTGCAGGGCGTGATCGAGAACGTCCGGCCGTTCGCACAGCGCTTCGACGAGCGCAAGGCGGACGTGAACAAGGTCATCGAGCCGCTGGCGGAGAACTATCTGAGGCTCAACGCGCTCGGCGCTTACGGCTCGTTCTTCAACATCTTCTACTGCTCGACGCGGGGGAAGATCAACGGCCCGGCGGGCAGCGACATCCTGATCCCGTTCGGCGGTCCGCCGGATCCGAGTAAGGGGAGGTGTGCCGAAGTTGAGTAGTCCGGAGGGTTCGAACCCCTTGCGCACCGGGATCTTCGGCATCGTCCTGGTGGCGTGCCTGGTGCTGGTGTCGTTCGGGTACTCGAGCCTGCCGTTCTTCCCGCAGGGCAAGCCGTATGAGGCGTACTTCGCCGACGCCGGCGGCATCACGCCGGGCAACGACGTGAACGTCTCGGGCCTCGCGGTCGGCAAGGTGACCGCGGTCGAATTGGCCGGTGACGCCGCCAAGATCACCTTCACCGTCGACCGGGCCGTGAAGGTGGGCGACCAGTCGCTGGTCGCAATCAAGACCGATACCGTGCTCGGTGAGAAGTCGCTGGCCATCACGCCCAAGGGCGGGGGCGAGTCCACGGTGATCCCGTTGGGGCGCACCACGACTCCGTACACCCTCAACACCGCGCTGCAGGATCTCGGGCAGAACATCTCGGCGCTCGACAAGCCGAAGTTCGAGATGGCGCTGCAGACGTTGACCGATTCTCTGCGCGAGGCCACCCCTCAACTGCGCAGCGCGCTCGACGGAGTCGCGAACCTGTCCCGCAGCCTGAACGCCCGCGACGAGGCGCTCGATCAGCTTCTCGCCCACGCTAAGAACGTGTCGGACACATTGGCGCAACGCTCCGGTCAGGTCAATCAGCTGATCACCGATGGCAACCTGTTGTTCGCCGCGCTCGACGAGCGGCGCCAGGCGTTGAGCAACCTGATCGCGGGCATCGACGATGTCTCGGAACAGCTCTCCGGGTTCGTCGCCGACAACCGGCGCGAGTTCAAGCCGGCGCTGGAGAAGCTGAACCTGGTGCTGGACAATCTACTTGAGCGCCGCGAGCACATCAGCGAGGCACTCAGGCGGCTTCCGCCCTACGCCACCGCGCTCGGCGAGGTGGTCGGCTCTGGGCCCGGTTTCCAGATCAACCTGTACGGTCTGCCGCCCGCCCCGATCGCCGAGGTGCTCCTCGACACCTACTTCCAACCGGGCAAGCTGCCCGACAGCCTGTCCGACATGCTCCGCGGCTACATCTCGGAGCGGATGATCATCAGGCCGAAGTCGCCATGACGCAAGGGAACTCAGTGCGGCGGAGCCGCTGGATACGAACCGTCCTGGTGTGCGTGCTGGTCCTCACGCTCATTGTCGGCGCCTACCTGGTGTGGCCCAGCCGTGCCGGGCAGAAGATCACGGCGTACTTCACGTCGGCGGTCGGCCTGTACCCCGGTGACGACGTCCGGGTGGTCGGTGTGCCGGTCGGCAAGATCGACTCGATCGAGCCGCGTGCCGGCGACGTGAAGATCACCATGACCGTCGACGGCGACGTCAAGATCCCCGCCGACGCCAAGGCCCTGGTCATCGCGCCGAACCTGGTGTCTGCCAGATTCATTCAGCTGGCACCCGCCTACACGGGCGGGGCCGAACTGGGCGACGGCGCCGAGATCGGTCTGGACCGCACCGCCGTGCCCGTGGAGTGGGACGAGGTCAAGGAGCAGCTGACCCAGCTGAGCGCTCAGCTGGGCCCGCAACAGGGTTCGTTGCAGGGCCCGCTCACCTCTTTCGTCAACCAGGCCGCCGACACCTTCGACGGCAACGGGGACACGTTCCGCCGTGCGCTGCGTGAGCTGTCCCAGACCGCGGGGCGGTTGGGCGATTCCCGCACCGATCTGTTCGGCACGATCCGAAACCTGCAGATCTTGGTCGATGCGCTGTCGAACAGCAACGAACAGATCGTGCAGTTCACCAACCACGTCGCGTCGGTGTCGCAGGTGCTGGCCGATGCCACCACGGATCTCGACGTCACGTTGGGCACCCTCAACCAGGCGCTCAGCGACGTGCGCGGCTTCCTCGGGGAGAGCAACGAGGCGCTGATCGGTCAGGTCAACCGGCTGACCGACTTCACCAACATCCTCACCGAGCACAGCGACGACATCGAACAGATCCTGCATGTCACACCGAACGGCCTGAGCAACTTCTACAACATCTACAACCCGGCGCAGGGCACCGTCGGCGGTCTGCTGACGCTGCCGAACTTCGGCAACCCGGTGCAATTCATCTGCGGCGGCACGTTCGACGCGGCCGCCACCCCGGACAACTACAAGCGGGCCGAGATCTGCCGCCAGCGGATGGGCCCGGTGTTCAAGCGCATCACGATGAACTACCCGCCGCTGTTGTTCCACCCGATCAACAGCATCACCGCCTACAAGGGGCAGATCATCTACGACACCCCTCAGACCGAGGCCAAGGCCGAGACCCCGGTGCCGTACCTGCAGTGGCAGAACGCCCCCGGCGTCACGCCGCCGCAGGTCGCCCCGGACGCCGACCTGAGCTCGCTGCTGGTCCCGGCCGAGGGCCCGGAGTCGTCGACCTCGCACGCCGGTGGACCCGAGACCGGACCGTCGACCGCCGGACCTGCCGCACCCGCGGAGGCGGGCCGATGATCCGTCGCGCATTGGGTCTCTCGTCGGTCACGCTGCTGTTGGCCGGCTGCCAATTCGGTGGCCTGAACTCGCTGAACATGCCCGGCACCGCCGGTCACGGCGAGGGCTCGTACACGATCACCGTGGAATTGCCCGATGTTTCGACGCTGCCGCAGAACTCGCCGGTGATGGTCGACGACGTGACCGTCGGCAGCGTGTCGGGGGTGGACGCCGTGCAGCGCCCCGACGGCACGTTCTACGCGAAGGTCCAGTTGTCCCTAGACGGCAACGTCAGGCTGCCGGCCAACGCCACCGCGAAGGTCGCGCAGACCTCGCTGCTCGGTTCGCAGCACATCGAGCTGGCGGCGCCGGCGGACGGCACCGGCATCCTGGCCGACGGCGGCGAGATACCGATGGACCGCACCGGTAACTATCCGACCACCGAGGAGGTGCTGTCGTCGCTCGGCGTGGTCGTGAACAAGGGCAATCTCGGTGCGCTGCAGGACATCACCGATGAGGCCTACACCGCCGTCGCGGACCGGTCCGGCACATTCGCGGGTCTGCTGCCCAGGCTTGCGGAACTGACCGCGTCGTTGGATCGACAGACCGGTGACATCATCGCTGCGGCCGAGGGCCTGGACCGGTTCGCCGCAATCCTGGCTCGCAGCAAGGACGGTCTGGGCCGCACGCTGGACACGCTGCCCGAGGCGCTGGCGGTGCTCAATGACAACCGCGCACAGATCGTCGAGGCGTTCACCGCGCTGCGCAGCTTCGCCACCGTGGCCTCCCGGGTGCTTCAGGAGACCAAGGACGATTTCGCCGCGGACTTCAAGGACCTGTTCCCGGTCATCAAGTCGCTCAACGACAACGTCGACTACCTGATCAAGGACCTTGAGTTCCTGCCGACGTTCCCGTTCCACTACAAGTACCTGCGCAACGCGGTGCGCGGTGACTACCTGAACGTGTACGTCACGTTCGACCTGACCCTGCGCCGCGTCGGTGAATCGGTCTTCACCACCTCGTTGGGTCTGGACCCGAACATGAAGCGGATGAGCGAGGTCGTCAACCCGCCCGACTTCCTCACCGGTGCGATGGCCAACCTGTCCGGCCAGGCAGCTGATCCGTTCAAGATCCCCCCTGGCACGGCCACGCAACACGAGGGGGCGCCGTAATGCTGGATCGCCTGACCCGTCTCCAACTGACGATCTTCGCGATCGTCACCGTGCTCAGCGTCGGTGCGGTGGCGCTGTTCTATCTGCACGTGCCCGCGGCCGTCGGAATCGGCGCCTACAACGTCACCGCCAACTTCGTCGCCGGCGGCGGGATCTACGAGAACGCCAACGTGACCTACCGCGGCGTCACCGTCGGCCACGTCAAGTCGGTCGGCCTGTCCGACCGCGGTGTCGTCGCACACATGCAGTTGAACAGTGGCACACCGGTTCCGGAGAACGTGACGGCGACCGTCAAAAGCGTCTCGGCGATCGGCGAGCAGTACATCGACCTGGTGCCGCCCGAGCACGCGTCCGAGGCGACGCTGCGTGAAGGCTCGGACATCGGCATGGACCGCACCGCGATCGGGCAGGACATCGCCGGGCTGCTGTCGGAGGCCGACGCACTCGTGCGCAGCGTCAGCAACAGTCGCCTGCAGGACCTGCTGCGGGAGGCGTTCAAGGCGTTCAACGGTTCCGGCCCCGAACTGGCCCGGTTGATCCAATCGTCCCGCCTGCTGGTCGACGAGGCCAATGCGAACTTCCCGCAGACCGCGCAGTTGATCGACCAGGCCGGACCGTTCCTGGACGCGCAGATCCGCGGCGGCGACGACATCAGGTCGCTGGCGGAGTCGCTGGGCCGGTTGACCACCGAGGTGGCGGGCGCCGACCCGCAGCTGCGCACCACGTTGCAGACCGTGCCCGGCACCGCCGCCGTCGCGAACGAGACGTTCGACGGCATCCGGCCGTCGTTCCCGATGCTCGCCGCCAACCTGGCCAACTTCGGCCGGATCGGGGTGATCTACAACAAGTCGCTCGAGCATGCGCTGGTGGTGTTCCCGGCACTGCTCGCCGCGCTGAACACCGTCGCCGGCGGCGTGCCCGCCGACGAGGGCGGCAAGCTGGACTTCAAGATCCATCTCCAGGATCCGCCGCCGTGCGCCACTGGGTTCATCCCGGCCACGCAGATCAGGTCCCCGGCCGACACCACGCTGCGCGACCTTCCCACCGATCTGTACTGCAAGGTGCCGCAGAACGATCCGAGCGTGGTGCGCGGTGCACGTAACTACCCGTGCCAGGAGTTCCCCGGCAAGCGCGCGCCCACCGTGCAACTCTGCCGCGACCCGCGCGGGTACGTGCCGATCGGCAACAACCCGTGGCGCGGACCGCCGGTCCCGGTCGGCACGCCGATCCAGGACGGCCGTAACATTCTGCCGCCCAACAAGTTCCCGATGATCCCGCCGCAGGTCGATCCCGATCCGGGTCCACCTGCGGTGCAGCTGCCCCCGGGGGTGGCGCCCGGTCCCGGACCGGCGCCGCACGCGCCGTTCCCCCTACCGGTCCCGCCGAACGAGCAGGGCCCCCAGCCGGCCCCGTGGCCGTACTTCGCCCCGCCGGACCAGGTGGTGCCGCCGTACGGGCGCCCGCCGCTGGCGCCGCCCGCGCCGGCACCGGCCCCCGCCGCGCCCGCACCGGCCCCCGCCGCGCCCAGCGCGCCACTGCCCGCCGAGGCCCCCCTGGCGAGTGGGACCTCGACGGCGACCTACGATCGGAACGGCAAGTTCGTCGACCCGGCAGGTGGCGTCGGCGTGTACGCGCCCGGTTCGGACAAGCTGGCGCCGGCAGAGAACTGGGTCGATCTGATGTTGGCGCCGAAGCAGGTGTAGGTAGTGCAAGAGTCTGTTCCCACCCCGCAGCGGGTGCGCCGCCGGGCGTCGCGCGCCGCGGGTCCCGCCAAGGCCGAGGCCACGCCCTCGCCCGCCGGGCTGAGCGTCGAAGTGTCCGCGCCGGTGCGCTCCGCGCGGCCCGTCGGCCCTCCACCGCGGCGGCGGCCACACCGGCAGATGGTGGCGATCCTGTCGATCGCGATCACGGCGGTCGCGGTGGGCGCACTGGTCGCCGCGGTCGTGATGATGGTCGGCCAGCAGAGCGCCATCGAGGCCAAGCAAGACCGTGAGCGCCGGTTCGTCGACACCGCGGCGCAGTCGGTAGTCAACATGTTCAGCTACACCCAGAACACGATCGACGAGAGCGTGGACCGGTTCGTCGACGGAACCAGCGGCCCGTTGCGCGCGATGATGACGCAGGAGGGCAACGTCGAGAACCTCAAGTTGCTGTTCCGCGACACCAACGCCAGTTCCGAGGCGGTGGTCAACGGTGCGGCGCTCGAGGAGATCGACGAGATCGCCCAGAACGCGAAAGTGATGGTGTCGGTGCGCGTTACGGTGACCGATCTGGACGGGAACAACGCACCGTCCGAGCCGTACCGGATGCGCGTCATCGTCCATGAGGACGACAACGGGCACATGACGGCCTACGACCTCAAATACCCCGACGGGGGCAACTGATGCGAGACTGGCCCGCCAGGCTTCTCGGGGCGCTCGCGGTGCTTCTGGCCACCGGTTTCGTCGCGCTGTCCGCTGTCGGCGGCTGGCTGTACTGGAATCGGGTGGAGCTCAACGGCGAAGAGCAGGCTCGTGCCGAGTTGCCCTCGCTGGCGCAAGAGCAGATTCCGCTGGTGTTCGGCTTCGACTACCAGACCGTGGAGCGCAGTTTCGCCGAGGTGTATCCGATGCTGACCCCGGAATATCGCCAGGAGTTCCAGGACCGCGTCACCAACGAGATCATCCCGCAGGCACGCGACCGTGAGCTCGTCAGCCAGGCCCACACGGTCGGAGCGGGAATCCTTGACGCAGCGCGCACCTCGGCATCGGTGATGGTCTACATGAACCGCACGGTGACCGACAAAGGCAAGGAGTCCGTCTACGACGGCAGCCGTCTGCGGGTCGACTACAAGAAGGTCGACGGCAAGTGGCTGATCGCCTACATCACCCCGATCTGAACCGCCCCTACGTTCAGGCCGGCGCCGACACCTGACCACCGGTCTCGACCCTGGCCGCCCCTGATCACCGTTTCGATGCCATTGGTATCGTAATGTCATGGCGGGCGACGAGGAGATCTCCATGCAGATCGCGGTCACCGGGGGCATCGGCTGTCTCGGCGCGCACACCGTTCGGGCGCTCCTGCAGGCGCGGCACCGGGTCCGACTCCTGGTCCTCCCGCAGGAACAGGACGCTGCGGTGCTCCGTAGCCTCCGGGATCTGGGCGAGGTCTCCGTCGTCGTCGGCGACATCCGCGACGAGTCCACCGTTACCGCGCTGTTGACCGGTGCCGACGCGGTGGTCCACGCCGCCGGTGTGGTCGGGACCGACGAACGTCGCGCACAGCTGATGTGGGACATCAACGCCTACGCGACCGAACGGGTCCTGACCCGGGCCGTCGACCTCGGGTTGGATCCCGTCGTGTCGGTGAGCAGTTACAGTGCACTGTTCCCACCGCCTGACGGCGTCATCTCGGCTGACTCGCCGACTTCCGATGGGCGCAGCACCTACGCCAAGACCAAAGGTTATGCCGACCGGGTGGCGCGCCGCCTGCAGGAGGCGGGCGCACCGGTCGTGGTGACCTACCCGTCCAGCGTGGTCGGCGCCGCGTTCCACACCGCCGCGGGAGTCACCGAGCGCGGATGGGCGCCCATCGTGCGGTCCCGGGTGGCGCCGAGGGTGCGCGCGGGCATGCAGATGATCGACGTCCGGGACGTGGCCGATGTGCACACCGCGCTGATGCGGCCCGGCCGCGGCCCGCGCCGCTACGTCTGCGGCGGTGTGATGCTGACTTTCGACGAGATGATCGACGCACTGGAGGCCGGGTTGGGGCGGCCGGTCCGCCGAGTTCCCTTGCCGCCCGGGGTGCTGCTGGCGCTCGGCCGGCTCTCCGACGCCGTCGGTCGCTACGTCCCGCTGGGTGACGGCCTGAGCTACGAGGCCGCATTGCTTCTCACCTCGGCCACACCGACCGACGACCGCGCCACCACCGACGATCTCGGCCTGCGCTGGCGCTCGCCCAGGCAGGCCATCATCGAATCCTTCTCCGCCTCAGCGGTTGCCGACAGCATCGCTCAGCAGTTGGGCGATCCTGCGCCGTAGCGCGTCGGAGTCGTCGTCGGTGGCGACCGTGGTCAGCAAGAGCGCCGAACCGGCCGCCATCACCAGCGCCGCGCGGGCATCAAGCTCGGCGCGTCGGCGCTGGGCGGGGGTGCGTGTCGGGACGTGCTCGGTGTACAGCGCCACCGCCGGACCGCTGAAGCTCTTCCACAGCCTGTCGCGCAGTTCGTCGTTTTCGGCCAGCGCCAGCAGCAGGCCCGGCACCGCGGCACGCACGTCGCTGCGGGCGAACAACTCGTGGCTGCCGCGCACCACCCACTGGATCCACCCGTCCAGGTCCGTCCCGGAAAACGGTGACATGTCCGGGGTTTCGCCGAGAACGGCCTGCAGCACGAGCTCGGCCTTCGAGTTCCACCGGCGGTTCAGGCTCGACCGGCCGACTCCGGCGCGCGCCGCGACCAGGCGCACGCTCAGTTCGTCCCAGCCGACCTCCGCCAGCAGCTCGCGGGTGGCCGCAAACACCCGGTCGTCGATCGACGAGTCGCGGGGGCGCCCGGTGGGCCTGCCGTCACTCACGCCGGTCGGCTTCGACCGCGGTACCGCCGCAGGTACCGTACGACCCGGCGCAACGGATACGGACGCGGCCAGTCATCGCCACGGAAAAGTGCATCAGTGCCCCCGTCAACGAAAACCACGCTGCCACAGGAGAAATCGGCGGCATCGGAGAGCATGAAACACATCCAGCGGGCCAGCAGTCCGGGCTCGCCGTAGCCGCCCACGGGCACCGGGAAGCGTTCGACGAGCTTGCCCTGACGCTTGTCGGCGAGCTGCTCCTGTAGCAGCGGGGTCAGGACCGCGCCGGGGGCGAGGACGTTGAGCCGGATGCCGGCGCCGGCCCACTCGGGCAGCACGGCGGTACGCCGGGCCCAGCGGGTGACCGCGATCTTGGAGGCCGCGTAGACCATGGCGGGCCGGCCGGGACCGTAGAGTCGGGTGGACCGTACGGCGCCGTCGACGTCTCCGGCCAGCAGTGCGCGCACCGCGCGTCCGGGTACCCCCGGCGTAGTGGTGGTCGAATTGCTGCCCACGACAACGACCTTCGCGTGCTGCGCGACGGCAAGTGCGGGGCGCCAGCGTTGCAGGAGATCGACGACGCCGAGGTGGTTCACCGTGGCGATCAGCCGGAGACGGTCTGCGCCCTTGCCAGGGCCCAGGCCAGCCGCCATCAGGGCTCCGTCGAGGCGACCGGCGCACGCGGTCAGCACCTGCTCTGCGGCGTGGGCCCGGCCATCGACGCTCGACAGGTCGGCCACAACGTCGGCGTCCTTGATGTCGACGGTGATCACGGTGTGGCCGTCGGCCCGGAGCTGGGCCACCGCGGCGGCGCCCATTCCCGATGCCGAACCGGTGACTGCGTAGGTCGCCATCGATGTGCCTTTCGCCGCGCGGCGGAATCCGATTCCACTGGTATCGGAATGCTAGCGGAGCTCGACGTCACTCCTGGCCGGACGGTTCCTTGGATGCGAGGGCGTCGAGGAACGCCCGGGCCCAGCGGTCGACGTCGTGGGCGAGGACCTGCCGGCGTAGCGCCCGCATTCGGCGCCTGCCCTCCTCGGGGGCCTGGTTCAGCGCCGCCTCGATGGCGTCCTTGACCCCTTCGAGGTGGTGCGGGTTGGTCAGGTAGGCCTGACGCAGTTCGGCTGCGGCGCCGGTGAATTCGCTGAGCACCAGCGCACCGCCGAGGTCGCTGCGGCAGGCGACGTACTCCTTGGCCACCAGGTTCATCCCGTCGCGCAGTGGCGTGACCAGCATGACGTCGGCGGCGACGAAGAACGCGACGAGGTCCTCGCGGGGGATCGGGCGGTGCAGGTAGTGCAGGACGGGGTGGCCGACCTCGCCGAACTCCCCGTTGACATGGCCGACCTGGCGTTCGATCTCCTCGCGCATCGCGATGTAGCTCTCCACGCGCTCCCGGCTCGGCGTGGCGAGCTGCACCAGCACGGTGTCCTCGGGGTTGATGCGGCCTTCTTCGAGCAATTCGGAGAACGCCCTCAGCCGCACGTCGATGCCCTTGGTGTAATCCAGCCGGTCCACCCCGAGCAGGATCTTGCGCGGGTTGCCCAATTCGGCGCGGATCTCGCGGGCGCGCTGCCGGATGGTCCGGCTTCTGGCCTGCTGGTCGAGGTCGGCGGAGTCGATCGAGATGGGGAACGCGCCGACCTTGACCGTGCGGAACCCGAAATGCACCTCGCCGAACCGCGAACGCACGCCGACGGTGGCGCGGGAGGTGGTCGCGCCGACCAGCCGACGGGCCAGGATCAGGAAGTTCTGTGCGCCGCCCGGAAGGTGGAAGCCCACCAGGTCGGCACCCAGCAAGCCCTCGGTGATCTCGGTGCGCCACGGCATCTGCAGGAACAGCTCCACCGGCGGGAACGGGATATGCAGGAAGAAGCCGATGGTCAGATCCGGGCGCAGCATCCGCAGCATCTTGGGGACCAGCTGCAGCTGGTAGTCCTGCACCCAGACCGTGGCGTTCGGTGCCGCGGCGCGCGCCGCGGCCTCGGCGAACCGCCGGTTGACCTCGACATAGCGGTCCCACCACTGCCGGTGGTAGATCGGCTTGACGATGACGTCGTGGTAGAGCGGCCACAGCGTGGCGTTGGAGAAACCCTCGTAGTATTCGGCGACGTCCTCGGCGCTGAGCCGGACCGGGACCAGCGTCATCCCGTCCTGCTCGATCGGCTCGGTGGACGCGTCGGGGTCATCAGCGTCCTCGGGGACACCCGGCCAGCCGATCCAGGCTCCGTGCCTGCGCCGCAGCAGTGGTTCCAGTGCGGTTACCAGCCCCCCGGGGCTGCGCTTCCACTCGACGGTGCCGTCGGGTTTCCGCACCATGTCGATCGGCAGCCGATTGGCCACCACGACGAAGTCGGCACCTCCGGAGCGGGCCTCGGCACCGCTCTCGGACGTCATTAGGCGTCGAGCTTCGCCGGTCCGATACCCAGCATCGACAGGAAGACGCGGCACTCGTCGGCGTCGGTGGCGTAGGCGGCCACGACGCGACGCGCCTGGCGCTCGGTGCTGTCAGCGATAGGCTCGACGTCGCCGATCTCGGCGGGATCAGATTTCGCAGGCATGGATCAACTCTAGCCAACTACCGGGACTGTTCCGGGGTGCTGTACTCGGACGTGACACTTCCGCCGTAATGTGTATCGCGTGGCGAACCCTGAGCAGGTGACATACGAGACCCTCGACGAGGGTCGCATCGCGCGGATCTGGCTGAACCGCCCCGAGGCGCAGAACGCACAGTCCCGCACGCTGCTGGTGCAACTGGACGAGGCGTTCGGGCGGGCCGAGGCCGACGACAACGTCCGGGTGGTCATCCTGGCCGCGCGGGGCAAGAACTTCTCGGCCGGGCACGACCTGGGCTCGGAGGAGGCGCTGGCCGAGCGGGCCCCCGGCCCGGACCAGCACCCGACGTTCACCTGCAACGGCGCCACCCGCGACGCCGTGATCGAGCGGACGTACCTGCAGGAGTGGCACTACTTCTTCAACAACACCAGCCGCTGGCGCGACCTGCGCAAGATCACCATCGCGCAGGTGCAGGGAAACGCGATTTCGGCGGCGCTGATGCTGATCTGGGCGTGCGATTTGATCGTCGCGTCCGACGACGCCAAGTTCAGCGACGTGGTCGCCGTGCGGATGGGGATGCCGGGCGTGGAGTACTACGCCCACCCGTGGGAGTTCGGCCCGCGCAAAGCCAAGGAGCTGCTGCTCACCGGCGATGCGATCGACGCCGACGAGGCACACCGGCTCGGCATGGTGTCGAAGGTGTTCCCGCGCGCCGAGCTCGAGGACAAGACGCTGGAGTTCGCGCGGCGGATCGCCGAGCGGCCTACGATGGCCGCGCTGTTGGTCAAGGATTCGGTCAATGCGGCCAGCGACGCGATGGGCTTCGCCGAGGCGCTGCGGCACGCGTTCCACATCCACGAACTCGGGCACGCGCACTGGGCGGCTCACAACGAGAACCGGTTCCCGGTCGGCCTGCCGCCGGATGTGCCGGACTGGCGCACCCTGGGTGCGCCAAAGCTGTCCCGCCGCGACGAGCCGTGACGTATAACTGGAACCTGTTCTAGTTAGCCTGACTACCCGTCGGAGGGACTTCCCATGTTGCTGTCGCTGTCAGAACGCACGTACCTGATCACGGGCGGTGGCAGCGGGATCGGCAAGGGCGTGGCAGCCGCCGTGGTCGCCTCTGGGGGCAACGTGATGCTGGCCGGGCGGAACGCCGACAAGCTCGCGGCCGCCGCCGAGGAACTCAGGGCGACCGCCGGCGACGGCGCGGGTGAGGTGAACTACCAGCCGGCCGACGTGACCGACGAGGACGACGCGGAGCGGCTGGTGGAGGCGGCGACCGCGTGGCGCGGCCGGCTCGACGGTGTCGTGCACAGCGCAGGCGGTTCGGAGACCATCGGACCGCTCACCCAGATCGACTCCGCCGCGTGGCGGAACACCGTCGACCTGAACGTCAACGGCACCATGTACGTGCTCAAGCACAGCGCCCGGGAGATGGTGCGCGGCGGTGGGGGAGCGTTCATCGGTATCTCGTCGATCGCCTCGAGCAACACCCACCGCTGGTTCGGCGCCTACGGGCCGAGCAAGGCCGCGCTCGACCATCTGATGATGGTGGCCGCCGACGAACTCGGCCCGTCCTCGGTCCGGGTCAACGGCATCCGCCCGGGGCTGACGCGCACCGACATGGTCGCCCCGATCATGGAGTCGCCGGCCATCAGCGAGGACTACCGGGCCTGCACGCCGCTGCCCCGCGTCGGCGAGGTCGAGGACATCGCCAACCTGGCGGTGTTCCTGCTCAGCGACGCGGCCAGCTTCATCACCGGGCAGGTCATCAATGTCGACGGCGGGCACGGCTTGCGCCGGGGCCCCGACCTGTCCAGCATGCTCGAGCCGATCTTCGGCGCCGACGGGCTGCGCGGGGTCGTCTCCAGCTAGCGCCGAAATCGCATTCCACGCGCGCTGCGGGCGCCCGCGGCCGCGTGGAATGCGATTTCGGCGAGGTCAGGCACCGGGTTTTCTGCCGCCGGCCTCCCAGGCGGCCAGCGCGCCCAACGCGGACCAGTCGAGGTCGCGGCCGCCGCCGGCGAGCAGCGTCAGGAACCGGTCGCGGATCAGGCTGGCGACCGGCAGCGGCACCTGAAGTTCTTCGCCGGCGGCCAGCACCAGACGGATGTCCTTGAGACCGAGATGCGCGGCGAATCCGGCGGGCTCGAACTCCTCGCGCGCCAGCAGCCCGCCGTAGGTCTGGTAGGCAGGCGCGGTGAACAGCGTTGATGTCAGCAGCTCGAGGTACTGCTGCTTGTCGACGCCGGCCTTGTCCACCAACGCCATCGCCTCACCGAGCGATTCGATGACCGAGGCGATCAGAAAGTTGCCCGACAGCTTCACCAGGTTGGCGACCTTCGGGTCGTCGGACACGACGAACGAGCGCTGGCCGATCGCGTCGAACACCGGCTGCAGAGACTGCACGGCATCCGCCGAACCCGCGGCCACGACGAACAGCTTGGCCGCGGCGGCGGCCTCCGGCCTGCCGAATACCGGTGCCGACACGAACACCTGCCCGGCGTCGGCGTGCGCGGCGGTCAGCCGGTCGGCCAGGGCGACGCTGATGGTGCTGGAGGACACGTGGACCGCGCCGGCGGGAAGCGACGCGAGAATGCCGCCGTCGCCGAACGCGACTGTTTCGAGGGCGGTGTCGTCGGCCAGCATCGAGATCACGACCTCGGCGTCGCATGCGGCCGCGACCGTCGGCACCGGCGTGGCGCCACGCTCGGCGAGAGCGGCGGCCTTCTCGGGCGAGCGGTTGTAGGCGAGGACCTCGTGCCCCGCCGCCAACAGATTGGCGGCCATGGCTGAGCCCATGTTGCCCAGCCCGACGAACCCGATCCTCATGCCCAACCCCTTCGCCGAACGTGCATTCCACGCGCCAGTTTCGCGTATTGACGCGCGCTACGTGCGATCTCGGTGGGCTGGGTCGCCGGGAAACGCCGTGCTCCGGTGCGGCCGCGGAGGCGAGGCAGGGCGTCAGCTGGTGGTTTCGGCCGCGCGCTTGACCGCGTTGACGATGCCCTGATAGCCCGTGCACCGGCAGAAGTTGCCGGACAGGCCCTCACGGATCTCCTCGTCGGTGGGGCTGGGGTTGTCCCTCAGCAGCGCGGTAATGCTGGTGACGAATCCCGGGGTGCAGAAGCCGCATTGCAGTCCGTGGCACTCGCGCATCGCGGCCTGCACCGGCGAGAGTTCACCGTCCTTGCCGGCGATGCCCTCGACCGTGGTGACCTCCTGGCCGTCGACCTGCACCGCGAAGATCAGACACGACCGGACCGCCTGGCCGTCGAGCAGCACGGTGCACGCGCCGCAGGCACCGTGTTCGCAGCCCAGGTGCGTGCCCGTCAGCCCGCAGTTCTCCCGCAGGTAGTCGGCCAATGTCAGACGTGGCTCGACGGTCCCTGCGTAGCGGCGGCCGTTGACCGACACCTCGACGGGATGTTCATGCATTGAGGGCCTCCGTCGTTTCAAGAGCGGCAGTGGTTGCCTGTGACCATGCCCGCGCGGCCATCGTGGCGCCGACCTTGGTGCGGTACGCCGCGGTGCCCTGCAGGTCGGACGGAACATCGTCGAGCGCGGAGACGGCCAGCCGGCCGAACTCCTCGGCGGCGATGTCGCTGACGGGTCGTCCGACGACGGCCTGTTCGGCCGGGGTGCCGCGCTCGGGGGTGGACCCGAGCCCCAGCAGCCCGATCCCGCAGCGGGACACCGTGCCGTGATCGTCGAGCTCGACGGCCACCGTCGCGCCGGCGATCGCGAAATCGCCGTGACGCCGGGCGAATTCCTGAACGGCGAAGCCGCATCGTCGCGACCACACCGGGAAGGTCACCGCGGTCAAGATCTCGTCGGAGGCCAGCGCGGTCTCCCACAGGCCGGTGAAGAACTCGGCCGCCGGGATCGGTCGCGTCCCGCTCGCGGAGGTGGCCTCGATCTCGGCGTCCAGTGCCAGTGCGACCGCCGCGTACTCGGCCGCCGGGTCGGCGTGGGCGATGGCGCCGCCCAACGTGCCGCGGGTGCGGATCTGGAAGTGCCCGATGTGCGGGGTGGACAGGGTCAGCAGCGGAACCGATTCCGCCACTTCGTCATCTATACCGACCAGGGCGTGCGGGGTGCCGGCTCCGATCCGGACCGTGTCGCCGCGCAACTCGATGTCGCGCAGATCATCGATCCGGGAGATGTCGATCAGGTTCTCGAAGTGCGTCAGCCTCATCGCCAGCATCGGCACCAGGCTCTGTCCACCGGCGAGGATCTTCGCGTCGTCGCCGAATTCACCGAGCAGCGACACCGCGTCCGCGACCGTGTCGGGGCGGTGGTAGGCGAAGGGAGCAGCCTTCATGAGGACAGCAACCGGGCCAACAGGGCCTGTAGATCGTCGGCGAGCACGGCCGCGGCAGGTGCGGAGCGCTTGCGCCGCCCGAGCAGGAAGCCGAGCGCGCCCGCGGCCGCGGCCGCGGCGATCACCGGGGCGAACCGCTTGGCCATCGGCACCGCGACGACCTTCAGCAGGTCGACGGAATCACCGGCCGGCTGGGCCGCCGCCGCCTCGGAGGTCGGCGCCGTCGTTGCGGTGGCCGGGGAATCGCCGAGCAGTTCGGCTTCCAGACTGCGGGCGAACTGCGCGATCAGGTTGCCGGACACGTCGGCCAGTACCCCTCGGCCGAACTGCGCGGCCTTGCCGGAGATCGCCAAGTCGGTGGTGATGCCGACATAGGTCGACTCGCCCTCGTCCTTGAGCTGTGCGGTGACGGTGGCCGCCGCGGTCCCGCTGCCGCGGGTCTCCTTGCCCTCTGCGCGCAGCACGATCCGCCGTGCCGAAGCGTCCTTCTCCTGATAGGACGCGATGCCCTTGTAGGACACGGTGATCGGACCCACCTTGACCTTCACGGCGCCGTGGAAGGTGTCACCGTCGACGGACAGCAGTGTGGCGCCGGGAAGGCAGGGGGCGACGCGCTCGACGTCGGTGAAGACGTCCCAGACCTCGGTGGGCGGGACCGCCACCCGGAATTCGTTGTTCAGTTCCACCGTCAGTGGTCCTTTCCTGCTAGTCCTGCGCGCTCGATGAGCTCGACGATCGTGGCCGGTGTTGCGGGTAACTGGGTCAGGGTGACACCGAGCGGGGCCAGCGCGTCGTTGATCGCGTTGATGACCGCCGGCGGTGAGCCGATCGCCCCGCCCTCACCGGCACCCTTGTATCCGCCCACTCCGGGTCCGGGGATCTCGACGTGGCCGAATTCGATCGGCGGCACCTCGGTAGCCGTGGGTAGCAGGTAGTCGACGAATGTCGACGCGATCGGATTGCCGGCTTCGTCGTAGGCGAGCTTCTCCAGCAGCGCCCCGCCGATGCCCTGCACAGTGCCGCCGGCGACCTGGCCTTCGACCACGTTCGGGTTGATCATCGGGCCGACGTCCTCGCTGACGATGTAGCGGGTCAGTGTGACCTGACCGGTCTCGATGTCCACCTCGCAGGTGCACACGTGAGTCGCGTTGGCCCAGTGGATCATCGCCTGTGAGTTGAACCGTGCGGTGGCCTCCAGGGTCGGCGGGACACCGCCGAGCTGGGCGGGGTCGTAATAGGAGCGGTAGGCGATGTCGGCGAAGCTGACGCCCTTGTCGGGGTCGTTGCGCACGGTGGCCTTCGAGTTCGCGAGCACGACCTCGGACTCCTCGACTCCGAGCATCTGCGCGGCGATCGCGAGGATCTGCCCGCGCAGGATGGAGCCGGCCTCGTTGACCGCGCCCGCGGTCATCGGCCCGCTGCGGCTGCCCTGGGTGCCCGCTCCATAGGGTGTCACCGCGGTGTCACCCTGGATCGTGGCGACATCTTCGATGTTGGCGCCCAACGCATCCGCGGTCAGCTGCACCACAGTGGTCTCGATACTGTTACCTGCGGACCCGCCGTTGACGTAGACGTTGATCTTGCCGGTGGACTCCATCCGCACCGTGGCGCCCTCGGTCGCGAGGTTTCCGGTCGCCGCGCCGGTCGGCTCTATGTAGGCGGAGAACCCGAGCCCGATGTAGCGCCCCTCGGCCAGCGCCTCGGCCTGCTCCTTGCGAAAGCCCTCGTGGTCGAGGATCTTGACGGCCTGCTCGAATGTGTCTGCGGGCGCGCAGTTGTCGTAGGGCATGCCGTTGGGATTGAAGAACGGCATCTCGTCGCCGCGCAGGATGTTGATCCGGCGCAACTCGACCGGATCCATTCCCATCCTGCGAGCCGCGCAGTCGAGAAGTATTTCCCGCGTGAGGGTTTCGTATTGCCAGGGGCCGCGGTAGGCGTGCAGTCCGGGCGTGTTGGAGAACACGGTCTTGTAGTTGAAGCTGGCTTTGGGCACCCGGTACGGGCCGGGGAAGAACATGCCGATCGCGGCGGTGGTCAGCACCGGATACGGCGTGGGGTAGGACCCGACGTCCTGAATGAAGTCGATGTCGGCGGCCAGGATCTTGCCGTCGTCGTCGAACGCCATCCGCACCGTGCCGTCGACGTGGCGGGACTGCCCGGCCGACATCAGGTTCTCGCGGCGGTCCTCGATCCACTTCAGCACTACGCCCGATTGCGCGTTCGACGTCGCGGCAGCCACTTTCCGTGCCGCGAGCAGGATGCACATGTCCTCGCGCATCGGGACGACCTTCTGCCCGAACGCACCGCCGGTGTCGCGCATGATGACCCGCACCCCCTGGGCCGGGATGCCCAGCAGCCGCGCGGCGAATGCGCGCAGCTCGTGCGGTGTCTGCGTCGACGCCCACACGGTGAGTTCGTCGGTCGCCGCGGTCCACTCCACGACCATGCCGCGGGTCTCCATCGGCACGGGTACGTACATCTGCTGGTAGATGTGCTCGGAGACGACATGGGGCGCCGAAGCGAACAATTCCTCATCCGGCGGCATGCCGCCCATCCCGCCGGCGACGTTGTCGGGATATGCCTCGTGCACCACCGGTACCCCGGCCTCGGCGCCGCCGACGGCGGTCCGGAAATCGGCCACCGCGGGCAGCGGTTCGTAGTCGACCTCGACGAGGTCGACGGCGTCCTCGGCGAGGTAGCGACTGTCGGCGACCACGAGTGCGACCGGGTCGCCGACGAACTTCGCCTCGCCCTCGGCCAACGGCGGCCGCGGGGTGTCCGGCACATCCTTGCCGGCGACCGCGTGCCAGGCCTCTTTGACGTCCGGGTTGAGATCGGCCGCGGTGAACACGGCGTGCACGCCGGGCAGGGCGAGCGCTGCGGACGCATCGATGCCCCGGATGGTCGCGCGCGCGAACGGGCTGCGCACGAAGCACGCGTGCAGCATGCCCGGGCGGTTGATGTCGTCGACGAAACGGCCGTGACCGGTGAGAAGGCGGCTGTCCTCGACGCGAGGGATGCGCTGTCCGGCGTAGCGCGGGGCGACGGCGTCGGCAGCGTTGACGGCGGTGTCGGTCACAAGGGATCACACTCCTCGGGCTGTGAAGAGTGACGTTATCGCACCCGAGAGCGACATTTCCACCACTACTGTCTCACCGCCCGCGGTGGTCGTTGTCTCACCGCATCGCGGGGTTGCGTCAGGTCTGGTGGTGGATTCGTCCCCGGGTCTCGGTCAGGGGTCGGCCCTCCCCGCCCCACCTCCTCGCGATGATCTCTGCGGCGATCGACACCGCGGTCTCCTCCGGGGTCCGGGCGCCCAGGTCGAGGCCGATCGGGCTGGCCAGCCGGGCCAGTTCCGTGTCGGTCAGGCCCGCCTCACGCAGCCTCCCCATCCGGTCGTCGTGGGTGCGACGCGATCCCATCACGCCGATGTAGCCGACCTCGGGCAGGCGCAGGGCCACCTGCAGGACGGGCACGTCGAACTTCGGGTCGTGCGTCAGCACGCAGATCGCGGTGCGGGAATCGATCTCGCCGCCTTCGGCCTGGGCGCGCAGGTAACGGTCCGGCCAGTCCACCACCACCTCTTCGGCAGCGGGGAACCGTGCCGTAGTGGCGAACACCGGCCTGGCGTCGCACACGGTCACCCGGTAGCCCAGGAAGGCCGCCTGCGTCGCAAGCGCGGACGCGAAGTCGATGGCGCCGAACACCAGCATCCTCGGACGGGGGGCGTGGCTGGAGACGAACACCTCCATGCCCGACTCCTGACGCTCACCGTCCGCGCCGTAGGTCAGCGTCGCCGAGCGGCCCGCCAGCAGCAGCCCCCGCGCGTCGTCGGCCACCGCGTCGTCCGTGCGCGCGGAGCCGAGCGTTCCGTGCCGTGCATCGGGTCCCACGACCATCCGCAATCCGACGCGCAGCGGATCGGGGTGTGTGATCACGGTGGCCACCGCCACGGCGCGGTGCGCGGCGATGTCGTCGGCCACCTGCTGCAGTTGCGGAAACGTCTGGCGCGACACCGGTTCGGTGAAGATGTCGATGATGCCGCCACAGGTCAGGCCGACGGAGAACGCGTCGTCGTCGCTGATGCCGTACCTCTGAAGCTGCGGTGTCCCGCTGGCGACGACCTCGTTGGCGGTGTCGTACACGGCGGCTTCTACGCAACCCCCGGACACCGATCCGGCCACCGATCCGTCGGGGGAGACGACCATTGCCGCGCCGGGCGGACGGGGCGCCGACCGGATGGTGCGCACCACCGTGGCCAGACCGGCCGTCCCGCCGGACCGCCAGATCGTCAGCAACTCGTCGAGGACGTCGCGCACGAGCGAAGTGTATGCCTACCCTTGCGGGATGAGCGTTGTCGCACTGCGCTGCTTGATCATTGGCGCCCTCGCCGCGGTGGCCGCGGTCGGACCGTCTGCTACCGGTGCGGCGTCGCCGGTGCCGCCGGTGTCGGACTCCGCCGGTGCGGCCGGCCTCGTCGACGTGCGCAGTGTCGTCCCCGATGCGGTGATCGACCTGCGGTACGCGACCACGGACAACTTCGTCGGTATCCAGCTGTATCCGGTCGGCGCCCGCTGTATGGTGCATGAATCGCTGGCGCCCGGCCTTGCGGTCGCGGCGGATCTGCTGCGTGCGGGCGGGGAGCGGCTCGTTTTCTGGGACTGCTACCGGCCGCACGCCGTACAGGTCCGGATGTTCGAGGCCGTGCCGGATCCGTCATGGGTGGCGCGGCCCGGTCCGTTCGCGCGCAGCCACGTCGCGGGCCGTTCGGTGGATGTGACGCTGGCCGGTGCCGACGGGCTGGTGGACATGGGCACGGGGTTCGACGACTTTTCGCCGCGCAGTTTGGCCTACGCGGCCGACGGCGTGAGCGCGGCCGCGCAGGCCAACCGGGCCCGGTTGCGTGACGCGATGGTGGCCGGCGGATTCACCGTCTACGCCGGGGAGTGGTGGCATTTCGACGGGCCGGGGGCGGCCGTTGAACGGCCGATCCTCGATGTCCCGCTGGTCTGACCGCGCCCAGGATTCCGCCGAAATCGCATTCCACGCGGCCCTTTTCGTGTGTAGGCCGCGTGGAATGCGATTTCGGCGGGGGAGTGGCAGTTCAGAGCTTGGTCAGGTCCGTCTTCATCAGCATGACGTTGTACTCCGACCACAGCGACAGGTTCCAGTACAGGTCTGATCCGGTGCCCAGGGTCGACGGCGACCACGGATGCAACATCGGCGCGTAGATGCCACCGCTCTGCTGACCCATCAACACCGTCGCGTCCGACCAGGTGCCCTCGGGGGTGTCCGAGGTTCGCATGACGATGTTGTTGAACTGATCACCGTAGAGCACGACGTACTTCTGCAGATACTCGTTGTACTGCACCGACATTTCGCTGACGGTGTAACCGGGCTTGGTCGACCCGCAGGCGCCGCCGGTTTTGCCGATCACCGCCGATGCGGAGGACGGGCTGCCCTTGACCCACTTGGCCGCCGAGCCGCCGAACCAGCCGGTGGATGCGGCCTTGTAGTACTCGTACTTCGACACGTTGAGGATGTCGTCGGGGGCGACGCGGGCGACATACGCCGCGCCCTGCCGGCCGTTGGGGGTGCCGTAGACGTACACGTAGCCGTCGTCGCCCTTGACGAACGCCGACTGCTGGAAGTTGCGGTTACCGCTCAAAAACGAGTTATAGCGCACACTTTCAGGCGCGACCTTGAAATTCTCGCCGTTGTCGGTCGAGTACGCGATCGCCGAGTAGTTGGTGGTCCAGCGGCCGGCCTGGCCCCACTTCGACACCGACATGAAGCTGACGTACTGGATGGTGCCGAACGGCGTGTCCTTGGTGACCTCTGTGGGCAGTGAGACACCGGCGGTCGGGATCAGCGTCACCGAATTCGGCAGCCACGAAGGCCGATCGATGATCGGCCGGGCCTCTGTCGGACCGGACAGCGGAGCGCCGCCGAACATGTTGCCGTTCTTCCATTCGCCGTCCGGAATGGTCAAGCCGTCGGACAGGTCGGTGTCGGAACTGCGGAACAGCGTGTTGTAGATCCACCGACCGGTCATGCCCTGTGCGCCGAAGGTGTCTCCGACCGCGATCAGGATCTGATGTTCGTTGATGTCGGGTGTGGACGGATCGTCGACCATGCCGTTGTCCCACATGACGCCGACGTCGGTGCCGTGGACGGCGAACCGCTTCAACGTGTTGGCCAGCGTCGGGTCGCCGAGATAGACGTTCTTGCCGGTGACCCAGCTGATGAACCGTGTCGACGGGCTCACCTGAGGGTTCAGCCACGGTGAGTAGGACGGGATCAGCGCTGCGGTGCTCACGTCGTCGGTCAGGGCCAGACTGGTCGGCGTCACCACGGTGGTGCGCGGGGCGTTGCTGGTGCTGCGTGCGGCGAACAGGTTGTCGAGTTCGCGCCGCGCGAAGGCCAGCAGCGCCCACAGGAACGGTGGCTGCGGGGCGTCGCCGGGCTTGGCATCGGCCTTCTGGCGGGCCCAGTCGAGCATGCTGGTGACGACGTTGACCACCGCGGTGATCAGGTTGGGTTTCTTCGCCATCGCGGCCTGGTCCTGCTCGGTGGTCAGCAGCGCGGCCACCGTCGGGGAGAGCGGCCTCGGGCTGGCTTCGGCCAGCTTGGTCGCCGATGCGAACACAGCGACCTTCGTGCTCTGCTGCGGCGGCACCGCGGGGTCATCGACCGCGTCGGCGACGTTCGCCGTCGTCTTCTCGACGTTCTTGTCGGCCTCGGACTCGGTCCCGGCTTCGGGCCCTGTATTGCCATCGGTGTTGTCGCCGGCACCGGTGCTGGGCGTCGTCTCGTCGTCGGCGGTTCCGGATCCGGCCGCAGGCTCGTCCACCGGTTCAGCCTCGTCCACCGGGGCGGCGTCCTCGTCCGGCTCCGCGACGTCGACCGGGCCGGCGTCCTCGTCCGGCTCTGGCTCCGGCTCGGCGTTCTCGTCAGTGTCACTGTCCGGATCGTCCTCGGGCTGGGCCTCGAGCTCGTCCTCCGGCCCGGGTTGACCGTCCGCCTCGGTCTCACGGGTATCCGAGGCCGACCCGGCGGCGCCGGGCGAGTCCTTCTGACCGGTATCGGAGGTTGCTGCACTCGTCGAACTCGACGGGGCTGAATTGGTATCGTCGGCCCAGGCCACACCCTGACCTGCAAAGACTGTCGATCCGACGCCCAACGCGACGGCGAGGCCGCCCACCCGACCGACGTACGCTGCGGAACCCATGAAACCCCTTTGACAAAGCCGTGACCGTCCCCCGGTGTGGCGACCATTGAATCGCACCACCAACAGACCAGCGAGCAAAAGGTTATATCGTCACAAATATCGTTTCGTGACCGTGACCACGCGGTTTTCCGCGCGATGCGCCGCGGCGGCGGTGAACGGCAAACTCAGCGCCGTTGTTCAGTCGAGGTTCTCCAGCGCCTTTCTGTAAAGGCTGACCGCTTCGGCAATGCCGTCGCCGAGCCAGGCGTCGGCGACGCCGACCTGGTCGGCGACCAGCTGCACCCGGGTGAGCCACAGCTCGAAATCATGATCGCGACGGAGGTCGTCGATCTGGGCCTTGGTTCCCCGGATCAGGATGAACCCGCCCAGCTCGATGCTTTGCGGTTTGAGGACGACCCGGTCGAAGCCCTCGATCCGATCCCGGTCCCGGAGTCCTGACAGATAGCCCTCGGTCTCGACGAGCAAATCCAGTGCCTGGTGTTCTCGTCCGCGGGTCGGGACACCCCATGCGACCCACAGTCCTGCTTCGGCCATGCCCGAACGCTACTGCAGCGATGCTCGCTCCACGCGCACCCCACCCGCCGCGTGGAAGCGGTCAGCCGCCGTCGCGGGCGTTGTCCTTGACGGGTGCCTCGACCAGCAGGGACAAGCCCTGGTGCGCGGCCAGCTCGACCCCGAAGCTGTGCAGATCGTCGACGGTGGCCAATGACTTGCCCGAGAACATGTCCGACACCTCACTGCCGGGCGGCAGCTTCAGCGAACGCACCGTTCCGGCCACGTGTTCGTTGGCGAAGTTCAGCACCGTCAGTTGGTACCGGCCGACGTCATCGAGCTGATGCACCAGCACCAACATCCCGCGGTGGGACACCTCGGGGATGTCGATCTGGCGGCTGGTGGCGATTCCGTAGTGCGACCGCACCTTCAGGATGGCCTGCAGCTGGCGCAAGAAGCTGGTGTCATCAGCGAGCTGCTCCGGGATGGACCCGTAAAGGCTACGGCCCCTGGGCATTCCGGCCGGCGACTGGGTCGCGGTCGGGTTGACGCCCATCAGGTCGTGGGCGGCGCGGTGGATCCACCGGGTGTCCCCGCCGCGCAACAGTTCGGAGATCTGCGCCGGTGGCAGCGTGAGCATGCCGCAGACGTCCCAGCCCGACAGCGCGAACACTCCCGGCTGCAGCGCGTTGAACATCGCCAGCAGCAGGTGGGCCCGGCGGATCCGGTCGATCTGCTCGTCGTCGACGACGTCGTCCAGCGACGTGATGCCCAGGGTCGCGGTGATGACCGTCGCGGTGGTGCAGGCGATGCCGTTGGTGGTGAACACCAGGTTGTACGGCGCGTTCTCACCCGACAACTTGTCGCGCAAGTCTGTGCGGACGGTTTCACCGAGCTCCTCGCCGGTGATCTCCTCGCCCTTGTAGGTGTACACGTCGTCGCGGTGACCGGTCGACCAGTGCACCAGCTCGTAGGTGAGCTCGTCGTGGTTCTGCAACGCGTGCACCAGAGATGCGGGATCGACGCCGAGCTCAAGGGTGGTGCGTAACGTCAGGCGCAGGAACTCGGTGTCGGCGGTGGCCAACGCGTGGTGCGCCGCGGGACGGGTGATGAAGTCGTAGGACAGGTCGGCACCGGCCTCACCGATCTCGCGGATGTCGTCGATGGTGAGGTTGAGCTCCTGGAAGGTGAAGCCGCCGACCTTGCGCACCATGCTGGCGATCAGGTGGTTGGCCGCCTCCGAGAGCGGATGGCCCTCCGACCACGCGGCGCTGTCCTCGGCCGCTGTCTTCTCGGCACCGAGAAAACCGTTGGCGTCCAAGCGGAGTCCGCCCGTTCCCAGATCGGCCAGCGAGTGCAGCGCGTCGCCGATGACCAGCCGCATGCCCGCGAACGACGGATCCAGCCAGTTGATCGACGGCTGACCGTCCTTGAAGTAGTGCAGGTACACCCAGCGGCGTTCGACGCCGTCGATACCGACGACGGGGCGGGTGACACTCCAGTTGGTCTCCTTGATGCCCTCGGCGTAGAAGATCACCCGCTGCAGCCGGCCGATGATGTAGCCGGCTTTGGCCAGCCACTCCTCGGTGGCGGGATCGATGTTGACCGAGTCGGCGCCGGGCGGCACCTCCGGCAGGTGCTCCCAGTCGCGCGGGTCGACCTCGACCATGTGATAGATGCCGGGGTAGTCCGCATACTTCATCTCCGCGAGCCGGAAGTCAGCGCCCTTGCCGGTATGGCCCGGCACGATGTCATCGATGATGGTGCCGCCGTACCAATTGGCAGTGCCGCACATTTGGCGGAATTCGTCCTCGGTGCCGAACGCGGGATCGATCTCGGTGCTGATGCGGTCGAAGTGGCCGTCCACGCTGGGCGTCAATTCCCAGCCCGAGATGCCGCCGGCCCGCTTGACCGGCCCGGTGTGCACGGCCTCGATCCCGATCTCCGCGAAGGCCTTCCACATGTCGGCGTCGGCCATCGCCTTGAGAAACGACTCGTTGGACCGGGTGATCAGCGACAGCGGGTAGGCGGTGAACCACACCGAGGCGGTCTCGACGGCGCCGCGAGGGCTCGGGGTGGCGTACGGGTTCTGCCACATCGAGCCCTGGCCGGAGAACTGCTGGCTGATCTGGTTGGCGTCGGCCAGCATCGACTGGCTGATCAGCCAGGACACATAGGCGGGATTGTCGCCCGTCGGTGAGCCGTCGCGTGCCAGCGAGCGCCGCGTGAACGGCTGGCGGACCCGCGGCCGGAACCGCAGCGACCGAGGCCGGGCGGGGTGCAGGTGTTCGTCGAACGTCAGCTCGGGCGTCTCATGAGAATCACTGCCCTGGTCTTCGGGTTCCGATTCCACGGCTTGGGACAAGGTTCCGCCTTCGCAAGGGTTGGGTTCGTTAGCGACCGCTATCGAGTATTGCCGTGTCGGGGCAAGGTTGAAACTGGGGCGGAGGTATTGGCAGAGCCCCCTGTCAGGATTGAACTGACGACCTACGCTTTACAAGAGCGTTGCTCTACCACTGAGCTAAGGAGGCGTGCCCTCCGGGAGGGCATCTCAGATCTTATCGGCTCCGTTCCAGCCTTCGACAAGCCGTCAGTTCGGCGCTTATGTGCCCGTCGGTCGGTGGGGCAGCGGATCGCCGGTGCCTCACGGTCTGGAGTTGCCCCGAGACCTTCGCCTAGAGCAGTGGCTTCTAAGGTTGTCGGTATCGCGACTTAACTTCAACACGTGCCAGTGATCTGTGTGGGATGCGGAGCGACGATTCAGGGTCGCCGGCGGCGGGTGTATTGCACCAACGCATGCCAGCAGGCACATCGCCGGCGGCTGCTCCTGGAGGCTTGGCTAGCGAGCGGTGTGTGTGGCCGCACGTCTTACCAGGGCCACTACGTCCGTGATTACCTCTACGAGCAGCAGAGCGGGTGCTGTGCGATCTGCGGCAACAGTGACAGTTGGAACGGCCGGAGTTTGGGGTTGATCGTCGACCACATCGACGGCGACCCAAGCAATGACCGCCGCGAGAATCTCCGGCTCATCTGCCCGAATTGCGACAGTCAGCTACCGACGTATAAGGCGAGGAATCGCGGCAGCGGTCGCTATTACCGGCGCCGGCGGTACGCAGACGGTCTGTCCTACTAAAGGAACGGCTTAAGCCTCGATCCACCGATGTATCGGCTGGTCGCAGGGTGTCGGAATGAGGAAAGTGCCCTTTGAACTGGGAAGATTGGTGTTCTCTACGCACTAATCAGTCCAGGTCAGAAAGGCACTTCCGGTGAAAGTGTCCCATAGTTTCGCTGTGTCGTCGGCGGTCTTCGATGATGACCATCTCGTGTCCTGCGCTGGATTGGTCCCGGTGATGACCCTGGCGGCCCAGACTGCCTTGCCGCAGCTATTACGTGACAAGGTGGTCATTGCCGAGCCGAGGATCAAGTCCGGGGCGGCCAACCCGGCACCGAAGCTGAGCACAGTCATCGCGGGCATGTGTGCCGGTGCGGACTGCATTGACGATCTCGACCTGGTGCGGGCAGGTGGGATGAAGACACTGTTCGGCGGCGTGTATGCACCCTCGACCATCGGAACTTTGTTGCGCGAGTTTACTTTCGGACACGCCCGCCAGCTCGAATCGGTTTTGCGCGAGCACCTGGCCGGACTCTGCGCGCGGGTCGATCTGTTGCCTGGCGCCGGCGAGCGCGCGTTCCTCGACATCGACTCACTGCTGCGTCCGGTCTATGGCCACGCCAAACAAGGTGCTTCCTACGGACACACCAAAATCGCGGGCAAGCAGATCCTGCGCAAGGGCCTGTCGCCGTTGGTCACCACGATCAGCACCGCCACGAGTGCGCCGGTGATCACCGGCGCCCGGTTGCGAGCCGGGAAGGCCAACTCCGGCAAGGGTGCGGCCCGGATGATCGCCCAAGCCGTCGCCACCGCCCGCACCGCCGGGGTCACCGGCCAGATTGTGGTGCGCGGCGATTCGGCCTACGGCAACAGCACCGTGGCCACAGCCTGCCGCCGCGCCGGTGCCCAGTTCTCGTTGGTGCTGACCAAGACCCGCGCCGTCGCTGCAGCCATCGAGTCCATCGACGAGAGCGCCTGGATTGCAGTGGAATACCCCGGAGCGGTCCGTGATCCCGACACGGGAGCCTGGATCTCCGATGCAGAAGTCGCCGAGACCACCTACACCGCCTTCACCTCCACCGACAACCCGATGACCGCCCGGTTGATCGTGCGTCGGGTCAAAGATGCCCGCTTTCCTGATGCGCTGTTTCCGGTGTGGCGGTATCACCCGTTCTTCACCGACACCGACGAACCCACCGTTGCGGCCGACATCACCCACCGCCGCCACGCGATCATCGAAACCGTGTTCGCCGACCTGATCGATGGACCCCTGGCTCACATGCCTTCGGGACGTTTCGGAGCGAACTCGGCGTGGATCCTGTGCGCCGCGATTGCCCACAACCTGCTGCGCGCCGCCGGCGTCCTGGCCGGTGGAGCCCACGCAGTCGCCCGGGGCGCCACACTGCGCCGCAAGCTCATCACCGTCCCCGCACGCCTGGTCCGACCGCAACGCCGACCCCTTCTGCACCTACCGAGCCACTGGCCCTGGGCTGACCACTGGCTTACGCTGTGGCGCAACATCATCGGCTACGATCCACCTCTACTGGCCACAGCCTGACCACCTGGCCGAATAGGCCCCTACCGGAGCGCACAGGGAAAAGCTGGGCAGACCAGCGGTTACGTCACGCTCACAAGCCCACCAAACGACAACCAGCCATGGCAGACACATCAATCACTCAAGTCCACGGATCGAGGTTAAGGCACGTCCCGTACGAACCTCACTCTTCGGCTTCGATAATCCGCTGCGACGTCACCGGCCGCGATGTCGGGCGGGGACGCATGCGCCGCCCGGGCAGCGGGATGCGGTCGGCGATGTTACTCAGGGGGTTGACCACCTGGCTGAGCACAATGACGGCCTCGCGCAGCGCCTCGATCGTCGGCTCGAGTGCCTCCAGCCCGGGGGCGAGCCGGTTGAGGGTGTCGGCGACGGCGGCCAGCTGCTCCAGCGGGCCGTTGCGCGCGGTGAGCGTGTCGACCACTCCGCCCTCGGCGAACAGCCTGTCGGCGACGCCGTCCTCGGCCAGCAGCCGGTCGATGAGGCCATCCTCGGCCAGCAGCTGGTCCACCAGCCCACCCGGTTCGAGGGTGTGCATCAGCCCGCCCTCCTCCTGAGTCAGCCGGTCGAGCGCGCCGCCCGGCGCGGTGAGCCGGTCCACCACCCCACCGGGACGCAACAGCCGGTCGATCGGGCCGTCAGGGGCGAGCGCGCGGCCGAGCGGCTGGTCCTCGTCCATCAACCGGGCCAGCCGGTTGGCGCGCTCGACGGCGTCTTGCACGCCGAGCATGGACGCGAATGACGTCGGCTCCCGCCGGACCCCGTCCTTGGACTCGCCGAGCGTGCGGTTGGCGATGTCCAACGCGCCGCTGGCCATGCCCAGGCCGGCTTCAGCGACGGCCAGCCCTGCGCGCACCGGTGTAAACGCGAGATCCGTCAGGGATTTGCCGAGGTTCATCCGCCCAGTCTATGGACCGCGCAAGCACAAACTCACAGGAAGTGCACAGCCAGCGGGCAGTACATTTCAAGCGAATCGGTGGACAGTTGAGGGCTATGGCCATGCCGGTACCGGAGAACGTCCCAGAGGCTCGCGTTCTGGTGGTCGACGACGAAGCGAACATCGTCGAACTGCTCTCGGTGAGTCTGAAATTCCAAGGGTTCGAGGTGCACACCGCGTCCAACGGCCCCGCAGCCCTGGACAAAGCGCGGGAAGTGCATCCGGACGCGATCATCCTCGACGTGATGATGCCGGGGATGGACGGTTTCGGTCTGCTGCGACGGCTGCGCGCCGACGGCATCGACGCCCCGGCGCTGTTCCTGACGGCGCGCGACTCGCTTCAGGACAAGATCGCAGGTCTGACCCTGGGCGGCGACGACTACGTGACCAAACCGTTCAGCCTCGAAGAGGTGGTGGCCCGGCTGCGGGTGATCCTGCGCCGGTCCGGCCGCGGCCACGACGAGCCCCGCACGTCCCGGCTCACGTTCGCCGACATCGAACTCGACGAGGACACCCACGAGGTATGGAAGGCCGGCGAACCGGTGTCGCTGTCGCCGACCGAGTTCACCTTGCTGCGCTACTTCATCATCAACGCCGGCACGGTGTTGTCGAAGCCCAAGATTCTCGACCACGTGTGGCGCTATGACTTCGGCGGCGACGTCAACGTCGTGGAGTCCTATGTGTCCTATCTGCGTCGCAAGATCGACACCGGCGACAAGCGCCTGCTGCACACGCTCAGGGGTGTGGGCTATGTCCTCCGGGAACCGCGATGAGCGCTTGCGCGAAGAGCCGTGGGTTGAGATGAGCGCTTGCGGGAAGAGCCGTGGGTTGAGATGAGCGCTTGCGGGAAGAGCCGTGGGTTGAGATGAGCGCTTGCGCGAAGAGCCGTGGATGGCGTTAGGCGCTCGACCCTGAACAATGGTGGTGTGCCGGGTCGGTTCAGGAGAGGCATTCCGCTTCGTGTAGGCCTTGTCGCCGCCACACTGCTGCTGGTGGCGTGCGGTCTGCTGGCCTCAGGGATCGCGGTGACCACGATCATGCAGCACAGCTTGATGAACCGCGTCGACGACACCCTGCTCGACGCGTCCCGCGGGTGGGCGCAGGTGCCGCGTAGGCTTCCCACCGTCACCGTCGAGGATCCCAACCCGGCACGGCCGCCGTCGGACTTCTTCGTCCGCGGCATCGATCCCGACGGACACATCTGGATGGCCGTCAATGACCGCGATCACGAACCGGCGCTGCCCGCCGACAACGATGTGGGACCGGTGCCGGTCACCGTAGGCTCCGTCGACCACTCCGATGTGCAATGGCGCGCGATGACGGTGCGTGGTCTGCGCGGCGAGCTCACCACGGTGGCCATCGACCTGTCCGACGTGAAGTCCACCATGCGGTCGCTGGTCTACACCCAGCTCGGCATCGGAACAGCGGTGCTGCTGGTGCTCGGCATCGCCGGCTACGCCGTCGTACACCGCAGCCTGCGCCCGCTGTCCGAAGTGGAGAAGACCGCTGCGGCGATCGCCTCCGGCCAGCTGGATCGCCGTGTCCCCGAACGCGATCCGCGCACCGAGGTGGGCCGATTGTCGTCGGCGCTCAACGGGATGCTCGCTCAAATCCAGCGCGCGATGGCGTCCTCGGAATCCTCTGCCGAGCAGGCGCGTAGCTCCGAGGAGCGGATGCGGCGTTTCATCACCGACGCCAGCCATGAACTGCGCACCCCGCTGACGACCATCCGTGGCTTCGCCGAGCTGTACCGGCAGGGCGCCGCTCGCGACGTCGAGATGCTGATGAGCCGCATCGAGAGCGAGTCACGCCGCATGGGCCTGCTCGTGGAGGACCTGCTGCTGCTGGCGCGCCTCGACGCGCAGCGCCCGCTCGACCAGCATCGGGTCGACCTGCTGGCGTTGGCCACCGACGCGGTGCACGACGCGCAGTCGATCGCACCGAGGCGCAGCATCCGGATGGAGGTGTTCGACGGCCCCGGCACGCCCGAGGTGCTCGGCGACGAGCCGCGGCTCCGTCAGGTGCTGTCCAACCTGGTTGCCAACGCGCTGCAGCACACCCCTGAGTCGGCGGCGGTCACGGTGCGGGTGGGAACCGAGGGCGACGTCGCCGTCCTGGAGGTCTGCGACGAGGGTCCCGGTATGCGCCCGGAGGACGCTCAGCGCGTTTTCGAACGCTTCTACCGCGCCGACTCGTCACGGACGCGTGCCAGCGGCGGCACCGGTCTGGGGCTGTCGATCGTCGACTCGCTGGTCTATGCGCACGGCGGCCGGGTCAGCGTGACCACCGCCCCGGGCCAGGGCTCGCGGTTCCGGGTGACGTTGCCGCGGTTCGCTGACGCCGGCCCTGACGCCGAGTCGGCGGTGCCGGCCAGTTCAGCGCAGGTCGGCTAGCGCGGCCTTGATCTTGGCCTGAGCCTCGTCCAGCGACTCCGGCGACGGGTTCTGATCGACGTTGGCGAAGCCGAAGTCCGACAGGTTGCGGGCCGGGAATACGTGCACGTGCAGGTGCGGCACCTCCAGTCCCGCGATGATGACCCCCGAGCGTTCCGTGTCGAACGCCTTGCAGACCGCCTTGCCGATCAGCTGCGACACCTCCATCACGCGGGCGAACTTCGCCGGCTCGACATCCTGCCAGTTGTCGATCTCCTCGCGTGGCACCACCAGCGTGTGGCCCTGCGTCATCGGCTGGATCGTCAGGAACGCCACGATGTCGTCGTCCTCGTAGACGAATCGTCCGGGCAGTTCGCGGTTGATGATCTTGGTGAAGACGGTCGCCATGCGTCGAGCATTCCAGTCGGCGGATTCGGCACGCAACAGTGCCGGAAGAAGCGCCCCTGCGCACCCGATCCGCTCTAGCCTGGCCAGATGTTCGGATTGATGCAGGACCGGCCTTTGATGATCTCCTCGCTGATCGAGCACGCGGCGGCATTTCACGGTGACACCGAGGTGGTGTCGCGGCTACCGGAGGGGCCGGTGCGGCGCACCACGTGGCGTGGCGTCAACGAGCGCTCGAAACAGGTCGCCAACGCGCTCGGCGAGCTCGGCATCGAAGCGGGTGACCGCGTGGCGACGCTGGCGTGGAACAGTGACCGTCACCTCGCGCTGTATTTCGGTGTCTCGGGATCCGGTGCGGTGATGCATACCGTCAACCCGCGGCTGTTCGCCGAGCAGATCGTCTACATCGTCAACCACGCCGAGGACCGGGTGTTGTTCTTCGACATCACGTTCGCGCCGCTGGTCGACAAGTTGGCCGCCGAGCTGACCACTGTCCAGACATACGTGGTGATGACCGACCGCGACCACATGCCCGAGCTTGCGCATATCCCCGCCGGGCGGGTGCTCTGCTGGGACGAGCTGGTCGGCAAGCAGTCCACCCACTACGACTGGCCGGAGTTCGACGAACGCACCGCCTCGTCGCTGTGCTACACCTCCGGCACCACCGGAAACCCGAAAGGTGTTCTGTACTCCCATCGTTCGACGGTGCTGCACGCGATGCTGTCGTTGTCGCGCGACACCTTCGACATCAACAGCGGGACCACCTTGTTGCTCGTCGTCCCGATGTTCCACGCCAACGCGTGGGGCACCCCGTACTCGGCGGCGATGGTCGGCGCCAAGCTGGTGTTGCCCGGGCCGCACCTGGACGGCGAGAGCGTGTACCGACTGATGCGCGACGAAGCAGTCACCATCATGCAGGGCGTGCCGACGGTGTGGCTGATGTTCTTCTCCTACCTCGACGAGCATCCCGAGATCGACCCGCGCGAACTGAAACTCGAGTGGGCCGGGATCGGCGGATCGGCGCTGTCGCAGTCGATGCTGGAACGCATCGAGGACGACCTCGGGGCCGAAGGCGGTCAGGGGTGGGGGATGACCGAAACCAGTCCGATCTGCGTGGTCGGCCGGCTGCTGCCCAAGCACGCCGCGCTGAGCGCCCAGGAGCAGCACAAGGTCAAGCTCAAGCAGGGCCGGGGTGTGTTCGGGGTGGAACTCAAGATCGTCGACGAGTCGGGTAATCGCCTGCCCTGGGACGGAAAGGCTTTCGGTGAAGTGTTCGTCCGCGGCCCGTGGATCGCCAGCGGCTACTTCAAGGGTGAGGGCGGTGAGAAGCTCGACGCCGAGGGGTTCTTCCCGACCGGTGACGTCGCGACGATCGACCCCGACGGTTATCTGCAACTGGTGGACCGCACCAAGGACGTCATCAAATCCGGCGGCGAGTGGGTCAGCTCGATCGACCTGGAGAACGCCGCGATGGGCCATCCCGCGATCGCCGAGGCGGCCGTCATCGGTGTGCCGCACCCCAAGTGGCAGGAGCGGCCGCTACTCATCGCGGTACTGCGCAAGGGCCACAACGCCACTCGTGATGACGTTCTGAAGTTTCTGTCCGGTGAGGTCGCGAAGTGGTGGCTGCCCGACGACGTGGTGTTCGTCGACGAGCTGCCGCACACTGCGACCGGCAAGGTGCTCAAGGTCAAACTGCGTGAGCAATACCGCGATCGTCAGCGGTCACAGCCCGAATGAGTACCCGCCGTTGACGCAGATGGTCTGACCGGTGATCCACGACCCGTGGTCGCTCGCCAGCAGCAGCGCCAACTCGGTGACGTCCTCCGGAACGCCCGGACGTCGGATGGCGTAGTTGCGCAGAATCTCCTTGGCCTGAGGCGAATCAGGCTCGGCCTGCAGCGGTTCGGTCATCGGGGTCCGCATCGTCCCGAGCGAGATGTTGTTGGCGGTGATGTTGAACCGACCGTTCTCCAGCGCCAGCGACCGGGTGAGCCCGGCGGCCCCGGCCTTCGCGGCGCCGTAGACGGCGCCACCGGGGTCGCCGGTGCGCCCGGCGTCGGAGACGACCGTGAGGATCCGGCCCCACGTGTTCGCGATCATCGACGGCAGGACCGCCCGGGCACAGTGCAGGACGCCGTAGAGGTTGACGCGCAGAAAGGACTCCCAGTCGGCCGGCTGTGTCTCGGCGAACCTGGCCCGGCCGCCGAACCCTTCGGCGCCGGCGTTGCCCGCGTTGTTGATCAGCACGTCCACCGGTCCGGCCTCGGCAATCGCGGCGGTCACCGACGCGTAGTCGCAGACGTCGAACGGGACCGGCGTACCAGAGCCGCCCGCGGCGCGGAGCTCACCGGCCACCTGTTCGCTGCGCTCCCGTTGGAGGTCGTTGACGAGCACCTCGGCCCCGGCGCGGCCGAATGCGAGGGCAAGACCGCGTCCGATGCCTTGGCCCGCGCCGGTGATGAGCACCCGTCGAGATGTCATCGGGCAGCGGTGAATTCGATCTGCAGCTCGGTCAGCCCCCTCAGCAGGAAGGTGGGATCGTAGGCGAAGTGATGCGCCCCGGCGGGCCCGTGGGCCGATTCGTCGAGGTGGATCTCACTGGTGCGGTCCAGCCACCGGCGGACGGTGATCTGTCCCTCGACCCGGGCCAGCGGGGCGCCCGCGCAGGTGTGGATGCCACGACCGAACGCGATGTGCTCGCGAACGTTCTTGCGGTCCGGGCGGAACTTGTGCGGATCCTCGAATTTGCGCGGGTCGCGGTTCGCCGCGCCGAGGCACAGCATGACGATCGTGCCCGCCTTCAAATGCACGCCGCCGAGCGTGGTGGTCTTGCGGACCAGCCGGAAGTCGACCTTGGTCGGAGAGTGCATCCGCAGCGACTCTTCGATGAACGTCGGTATGCGGTCCGGGTGCCGGCGCAGAGTTTGTTGGTACTCCGGCTGTTCGGCCAGTGTCTTGACGGCTGCGCTGAGCAGTTTGGTCACGGTCTCCTGCCCCGCGGCGAACAGGAACGTGGCCGGCTTGACGACCTCGATGAGCTCCGGTATCGAACCGTCCGGGTACACCGCCGTCGCCATGCCCGACAACACGTCCCCGCGTGGCTCGCGGCGACGCTCGGCGAGGTACCCCGCGAACTTGTCGTCAAGATACTGCAGCGGATCCGATCCCACCGGCTCCCCGTCCAGGGCGCCCACCCTTGCCCCGTCCGGCTGCTCGGCACCCAGCGCGGCCAGGAACTCCGGCCGGTCCTCCTCCGGGACACCGAGCAGGTCGATGATCGCCGACGTGGCAAAGGGTTTGGCGTACTCGGACAGGAACTCACAGCGTCCCTGGGCGGAATCCGGGTCCATCACGCGGTCGATCTGGCTGTCGACCAGACGCCACATGTAGTCCTCGTTCTCCTTGAGGCGCCGCGGCGTGAGCAACTTGTTGAGCAACGATCGGGCCCGCTCGTGGGCGGGCGGGTCCATCACCACCATGTGCTCGTGGATCGGGAACAGGTGGCGGTGTGCCTCGATCTGCTCGGTGATGTCGTCACCCTCGGGGGTGAACGGCAGCGGCGGGAACGGTCCGCCGATCGCGTTGACCGCGGAGAACGAGCCGTGGTCCTTGAACGCTGCCAGCACTTCCTGGTAACCGGTGACGGCGACGACGCCGTAGTGCGGTTCGCGGTAGACCGGATTCTGCTCGCGCAGATGATCCCAGTAGGCATAGGGGTCCTGGCTGAGCGCGTAGTCGGAGAAGAAGTCCGCCGATGCGAGGTCGGTCATTTGGGCAGCCGTCCTTTCGCTTGCCTGATCGATCGATCAGACTGCTAGAATGCGCCATGCTTACCACGGTGCTCGACACACGGTCAAGCGGCGCGTGTGCGAGAGCCCGCTGATGCCGGCTGCAGCCAAGGCCCGCGGCGGGGACGTCAGCGCACGGGCGCGCTTGATCGAGGCGACGGCAAAGATCATGCGCGACGAGGGATATGCCGCAGCGACCTCGCGCCGGGTGGCCGCCGAGGCCGGCGTCAAACAGGCGCTGGTCTACTACTACTTCCCGACCATGGACGACCTGTATGTCGAGGTACTGCGAGCGGGCGCGGAGAGCTCGCTGGAACACATGCGCGCCGCCTTGGCCAACAATGATCCGCTGCGCGCACTGTGGCTGATCAACAGCGACGCCAGCAGGACCGCGCTGAACACCGAGTTCATGGCGCTGGCCAACCACCGCAAGGCGATTCGGGTCGAATTGCGTGCCTACGCCGAGCGGGTGCGTGACATCGAGACTGCCGCCGTCACGGTCGCGCTGCGCGCCAACGGTGTTGACCTGCAGCAACATCCACCGGTGGTGGTCTCGATGCTGATCGCCCAGATCGCCCGGAGCCTGTGTAACGAGAGTGCGGTCGGGGTCACGCTCGGCCACGACGAGATGCGCGCCTACGTCGACCGCCAGCTCAAGTCACTGGCCCCCGCGCCGGGTGGTTGACAGGTCCCGCGATCGGTGTCACGCTCCTGATCGATCGACAAACATCGACTATCGGGCTGGAATTGAGGTGGCACATGGGTGGTCGGGTGGAGGGCAAGGTCGCGTTCATCACGGGCGCGGCGCGCGGTCAGGGCCGTAGTCATGCGGTGCGGCTGGCCGAAGAGGGCGCCGACATCATCGCGATCGACGTCTGTGCAGCGATCAGCAGCAACACCGAGATCCCGCCGGCGACACCCGATGACCTGGCCCAGACCGTCGATCTGGTCAAGGGGACCGGTCGCCGGGTCGTCTCCGCCGAGGTGGACGTGCGTGACTACGCCGCGGTGAAGGCGGCGGTGGACTCCGGGGTGGAGCAGCTGGGCCGGCTCGACATCGTGGTGGCCAACGCGGGCATCGGCAACGGTGGGCAGACGCTGGACCACACCAGCGAAGATGACTGGAACGACATGATCGACGTCAATCTGTCGGGCGTCTGGAAGTCGGTGAAGGCCGCTGTGCCGCATCTTCTTTCTGGCGGCCGCGGCGGATCGATCATCCTCACCAGCTCGGTTGGCGGCCTCAAGCCGTACGCGCACACAGGTCACTACATCGCCGCCAAGCACGGCGTGATCGGGTTGATGCGCACCTTCGCCGTCGAGCTGGGCCAGCACTCGATCCGGGTCAACGCCGTCTGCCCGACCAATGTGAACACCCCGCTGTTCATGAACGAGGGCACGATGAAGCTCTTCCGGCCGGACCTGGAGAATCCGGGGCCCGACGATATGGCGGTCGCCGCCCAGTTCATGCACGTCCTGCCGGTTGGTTGGGTCGAGCCGGTGGACATCAGCAATGCCGTGTTGTTCCTGGCCTCTGACGAGGCGCGGTACATCACGGGCCTCCCGGTCACCGTGGACGCCGGCAGCATGCTCAAGTAGTCGGGCGTGCAACTCGGTCGGTGAACGAGGAGATCAGACCGCAGGTGCCGTGATCAGTTGACCCGGGCTGCGATCTCCTCGACCGTCCACGGTGGCTCGTTCTCGTGGCCGCGGTAGGCCACGATCGCGGGGGGCTGCCGATCGAAGCGGCCGACGAATCCGCCTGCGGCCACGAAGATCTGTCCGGTGATGTCCTTGGCGAGGTCGCTGACCAGGTAGCAGTAGGTCGGTGCGGCATACTCCGGCGGCGCGGCGTCGAGGGCGCCCTGGTAGCTGACATCATCGAGCAGGCCGCGGCGGTTGAGTTCGGCGATATGCGCTTGGTAGTCCGACCCGGTGGACAGCCGGGTCTTTGCGCCCGGACACACGACGTTGGCGCGCACCCCGTACTCCTTCAGTTCGGCCGCGATCGACAGCGTCAGGCTGTTGACCGCCCCCTTGCCTGCGGGGTATCCGGTGCCGCCGTAGTCGCCCAAGAACGCGAACGAACTCGTGTTCACGATCGCGCCGGAGCCCTGCTGCACCATCCGCGGGGCGGCCGCGCGGCAGGTCTGGAAGACGGTGCCCAGATGGGCATCCACCAGGCTCTGGAACTGCTCGGTGGTCACGTTGAGGATCGACGAGCCGGCGGGTTCGGCGGTGCCGGCGCAGTTGACCAGGATGTCGATCGACCCGAACTCGCGGACGCAGGTGCCGATCAGCGCGTCGGCGACCGCCGGATCGGCGGGTGAGCCCGGGTGGGCGACCGCACCCGGAACACGTTCGGCCGCTTCGTGCGCTGCGACGTCGTCGCGGCCGTTGACCACCACCCCGGCGTCGAGAGCGGCCAATAGTTCGGCGACGGCCAGGCCGATCCCGCGTGTGCCGCCGACCACGACGGCTCCGCGGCCGGACAACAGTCCGCTAATCCGCGCTTTCCTTCTGCGAGAAGCTCATCGCGTCCATGTTCCAGTAACCGCGCAGGTTGGTGATGAGGCCGGCGTCGTCGACGCGGTAGGTGAACACACCGCGTACGGTGGCCACGAACCCGTTCGGGAAGGTCGTCTCCAACACGAGGATGTAGGCGATCTCGGTCGGACTGCTGGACGGGAACGTCTCCTCACAGGTGACGCGCAGCTGGTTCGGGCCGATGTTGGCGTCGTAGAACGCGGCAACGGCGTCCTTGCCGCGCACCCCGGTGCCGTCGGGGTTGGTGACAGCCTCCCCGATGGGGTCCTCGATGACGATGTCGTCGGACATCAGGGCCAGCCAGCCTTCGCGGTCGCCGGATTGCACGCAGCGCCACGAGTTCCGCGACGCTGCGACCACCGGTGTCAGTTCGGCCGTCTCTGTCATGTGACTCCTTCAGCAAGACCCTCGCGGGAGCTCTGGGGTTACCGGTCGGCGTCGGTGTAGCGGATGACGCCGCGGATGTTGCGGCCCTCGAGCATGTCCTTGTAGCCGTCGTTGATCTGCTCGAGCTTGTACTGCCGGGTGACCATGTCGTCGAGGTTGAGCCGGCCCGCCTTGTACATCGACAGCAGCTGGGGGATGTCGTGGTGCGGGTTGCCGCCACCGAAGATGGTGCCCTGCAGGTTCTTCTGCAGCAGCGTCAGCATCGACAGGTTCAGCGTCACATCGGAGCTGGCCATGTTGGCCACCGCGGTGACCACGCAGGTGCCGCCCTTGGACGTGATGTTGAGGTAGTTGTCGATTTCTTCGCCGTGGAGCTCACCGGTGGTGATGATGGTCTTGGCCGCCATCCGGCCCGCGGTGATCTCGGCGACGCCCATCATCGCGCTGGCGATGTCGGGGTAGGCGTGGGTGGCGCCGAACTTGAGCGCCTGGTCGCGCTTCCACTCCACCGGGTCGATCGCAAAGATGTTGCGCGCGCCGGCGTTCAGCGCGCCCTGCAGTGCGCCCATGCCGACGCCGCCGATGCCGGCGATGACGACGTCGTCGCCGGGCCGGACGTTGGCGCTGCGGACCGCGGAGCCGTAGCCGGTGGTGACGCCGCAGCCGACGAGGCAGGCGACCTCGAACGGGATGGACGGGTCGATCTTCACGACCGAGCTCTTGTGCACGACCATGTACGGGCTGAAGGTGCCCAGCAGGGTCATCGGGATGACCGGCGTGCCGTCCTTGGCTGCGTGGATGCGGTGGGTGTTGTCGGAGACCGCAGTGCCCTGGAGCAGCATCGCTCCGAGGTCGCAGAGGTTGCGCAGACCCGACTGACACGACGGGCACGCGCCACACGACGGGATGAAGGACAGCACGACGTGGTCACCGGGCTCGAGGCCTTCGACGCCGGGGCCCACCTCGGTCACGATGCCGGCGCCCTCGTGGCCGCCCAGCACCGGGAAACCTGCCATCGGGATGTCGCCGGTGACCAGGTGATGGTCGGAATGGCACATGCCCGAGGCTTCCATCTGGATCTTCACCTCGTCCTTGACGGGGTCGCCGATCTCGATCTCCTCGATCGACCACGGCTGGTTGAATTCCCAGATCAGAGCGCCTTTGGTCTTCATTTCTCCTGCTTTCGACTAGAGCCCCTAGTTCCAGACTAGAGGCTCTAGTTAGCCACATCACAGGCCCCCCAAGCAACTGCTTGGTGGTGTCCTCACCAGATGGGAGCCGGGGCCTCGCCGATCGGGTAGTAACCCGGCAGTTTCTCGCCGGCCAGCGAGCGCTCGATGCGCTTCTGCATGGTCGGGGTGAGGTCCCCGGACTCGATCAGCTTCAGGAACGCCTTCTGCACGTGGCCGAAGTCGAAGAAGTCACGTTGCCATTCGATCAGCAGTTGGTCGTTGAGACGGAACCAGCTGCCGCCGATGCCGTAGATCTCATCGCGGGTGCCGTCGCTCTTGTTGGCGATCTGCTTCCAGAAGCCGACGATCTCGTTCTGCTTCTCGTCGATGAGGACCTTCTGGTACTCGTAGACCCAGTTCTCCAGGCCCTCCATCTCCAGGCCCAGCGCGACGTCGCGGATTTCGTCCCTGTTCACGCACATGACGTCTTCCTTGGGCCCGATGTTCCAGCCGTAGGTGGCGTCGTCGGTGTAGAAGTCCGCCAACGGCTTCCAGTCACCGGCCGCCTCGGCCTCCTGATTGGCCTTGAGCCAGCGCTCTACCCAGTCCTCAAGTTGCTCCCGTGACGCCACATTCACTCCTTCTCTGTGATGGAAAGTGCCCTGGTGGGACACATGTCGACAGCAAGTTCGACGGCCTCGCGAAGTTCGTCGGGGGGCTCATGGTCGAGGATCTCGACCACGCCGCGCTTGGGCACCCTGAACACATCGGGTGCCTCCAGCTCGCACATGGCGTGGCCCTGGCACAGGTCCTCGTCGAGTTCCACTCGGTAGCAACCCATCTCGACAGACTCCGTCAGTTCTTGGCTCGCTTGCGGTATTTGACCTTCGCCGGTCGCGCCAATTGCACGACCATCTTCGAGTGGTCGTTCTGATAGCTCTCGGGCGGCTGCGACATCTCGAACTCGTACTCGCGCAACAGCACCGAGAAGATCGCCTTGATCTGCATCTGCGCGAACGCCGCACCGACGCAGCGGTGCTTGCCTGCGCCGAACGGAATCCAGGTCCAGCGGTTGATGAGGTCCTCTTGTCGCGGCTTGTCGTAGCGGTCGGGGTCGAAGGCGTCGGGGTCGGGGAAATCCTCGGGGATCCGGTTGGAGATGGCGGGGGAGGCCGCCACCATCTGGCCCTTGTGGATCGGATATCCGGCGACCTCGAACTCGTCCTGGGCCACCCTCATCAGGATGATCAGCGGCGGGTGCAGCCGCAGCGTCTCCTTCAACGCGTTGTCCAGATTCGGGATCTGGCGCAGCGCATGGAAGCTCACCTCCTGCCCGTCGGCATAGAGATCGTCGAGTTCCTGCTGGACTTTGGCGTAGAACTCCGGATTCCGGAGCAGCTCGATCAGCGTCCACGACGACGTGCCCGAGCTGGTGTGGTGACCGGCGAACATCAGCGAGATGAACATGCCGGTGACCTCGTTGGCCGAGAAGCGCGGGTTGCCGTCCTCATCCTTGATCGAGACCAGCACGTCGAGCAGGTCGCGATCGCTCTTGTCCTTGGGCGGGGTGGCGATTCGGCCGTGCATGACCTCCTGCACCAGTTCGACCAGACTGGCCCGCGCCTCGTCGCGGATGCGGAAGCTCTCGATCGGCAGATACGGGTCGACGTAGCAGAGCGGGTCGGTGCCGCGCTCGAGGAGGTGGTAGTAGTTGGCGAACCGTGAGTCCAGCTGATCGCGGAACTTCAGCCCGATCAGACACGCCGTCGAGGTGTAGATCGTCAGCTCGGAGAAGAAGTCCAGCAGCTCGATCTCGCCTTCGTCGCCCCAGTCGGCGATCATCTTGCGGACCTCCGCCTCGATCGTCGCGGCATGGCCTTTCATCTGCTCGCCGCGCAACGCGGTGTTGTGCAGCATCTCGGCCCGGCGCTCCGGGTCGGCGTCGAACACCACGCCTTCGCCGAAGATCGGCGTCATGAACGGGTAGGCCTCGGCCTGGTTGAGTTCGCTGTCGCTGGACCGGAAAAAGAACTCGTTGGCTTCGGCACCCGAGAGCAGCACCACCTGTTTGCCGGCCAGCTGGAACCAGCCGACGTCCCCGCACTCCTCTCGAATGCGCTTCATCAAACCGATCGGGTCGGTGCGGAACTCTTCGAGGTGGCCGTGCTCCTCTTCCCCGCCGGAGACCCGCTGTACCTCTGTAAGAGCCGTCATGATTTCAAATCCCTCCCTCGGGTCGCTTCGCTCCTGCTCCCAGGAAGCGACTCCTCATCGACTTTCAGTTGCTGACGGTCCTTGACCGATGCGAGCGGAGCTTCGGGCTGCAGCTCCATGCTCGCGATGAAGCCGCCGCGCGGGGTCTCGGCGACGAACGTGATGGCGCGGGCCAGATCGGCGGCGCGCAGGAAGTAGTCGTGGCGGGCCTGCCCCCACTTGGCCCAGTCCTCCAGGGCCGGCCCGATCAGTTCTGCCGGCAGACTCCAGCCCATGGAGGTCTTGGTCGGGCCGGGGTGCACGATCGACGCGCGGACGCCGGTGCCCTCGAGTTCCATCTGGTAGTTGGTGACCATCGCGACCAGCCCCGCCTTGGCGGCGCCGTAGGCGCCCATGTGCGGCCGTTGCCGCAGCGCCACATCGGATCCGACGAAGATCAGGTCGCCGCGCCGGCGTTCGAGCATGCCGGGGAGTACTGCGGTGGCAACCCGGTTCGCGCCGATCAGGTGGATCTGGATCTGTGACTCGAACTGTTCGGTGCTGATCGAATCGAGCTTGCCGAAGTAGGTGTCACCGGCGCCCGCGACCAGGATCTCGATCTCCCCGAGCTCGGAGACGGTCTGTTCGACACACGCCTTCACCGAATCGGGATCGGTGACATCCAGATGTACGGCGACCGCCTCACCGCCGTCGGCGCGGATCTTGTCGACCGTCTCCTGGCATTTCTCGACACGGCGTGCCCCGAGCGCCACCGGAAATCCCCGCGAGGCAAGCTCGATCGCGGTGGCTTCCCCGATTCCGGACGAAGCGCCGGCGACCAGCGCTGGACGCCGGTCGGGCAGAGGATCAAAACGAGGCATCAGCGAATCTCCACATGAATCGGAAGGTGAGCGAACCCGCGGACATTGCTGGAGTGGACTCGGACGGCGTTGGCCTCGTCGACTTCATACCCGCGGATTCGCTTGAACAACTCGGCCAGTGCCACCCGTGCCTCCATGCGCGCCAGATGCGCGCCGAGGCAGAAGTGTGCGCCACTGCCGAAACTCATGAGCTTGGAGCCGATCTCACGCCCGATGAGGTAGTCATCGGGGTTCTCGAACACCCGCTCGTCGCGGTGCGCCGAACCGGGCAGGAGCAACAGCACGTCGCCGTCGGGGATCCTGGTGTCGTAGAGCGTCAGCTCACCCGACACGGTGCGGGCCAGGATCTGGCTCGACGTGTCATAGCGCAGCGTCTCCTCGACCCACAGCGGCACCCGCTCCAAGTCGTCGTAGACCGGTGCCAGCTGGTCGGGATTCCGATGTCCCCAAAAAGCGGCATTGGCAAGTAGTTTCGTGGTGGTCTCGTTGCCGGCGATCACCATCAGGAACATGAAGCCGATGATCTCGTCGTCGGTGAGCCGGTCCCCGTCGATCTCGGCCTCCAGCAGAGCCGACGTCAGATCGTCGGTAAGCTTCTTGCGGCGCTCGGCCACCATCTCCTGGTAGTACACGATCAGGTTCAGCGACGCCTCGATGGCCGAGTCGGGCACATCGGTGACGCCCTCCTCACGGTGCATCACCGCATCCGCCCACGCCCGCACCTGGACGCGGTCGGCTTCGGGTACTCCCATCAATTCGGAGATCACATCCATCGGGAGCTTGCCGGCGAATTCATCCACGTAATCTACGGTGACACCGGTTCTCGCGATCTCCAGCATGCTGTCCAGATGCGCTACCGCGATCTCGGTGACGCGCGGTTCGAGTTCGCGGATGCGCCGCGGGGTGAAGCCCTTCGAGACCAGCGTGCGTAGCCGCAGGTGGTCGGGATCATCCATGGCCAGGAAGGACATGGTCTTCGACGCATGCGGCCCGCGCGACGCCGGATCCAGTGAGACGCCGAACTTGTTGGACAGCGTGGTGCTGTTGCGGAAACCCTTCAGCACGTCCGCGTGGCGGGACAGTGCCCAGAACCCGAGTTCCTCGTTGCGGTACAACGGGGCTTCGTCGCGCAGCCGCCTGTAGTACGGGTAGGGGTCCTCATGGAAGTCGTAGTCGTACGGGTCGAGCCGTACCTCGCTGACTGTCAACGGTCCTCTCCGACTATGAGGCCGACCACGTAGCTCAGCCGGTCGGCGATCTGGTGATAGGTGAAGGCGCCGCTGCCGGCGTTGACGAGGGCGCCGAAGAACGTCATCTCCAACGCGGCCAGCGTGCGATGGTCCGGATCCGGGCCGACCGCGGCGCGGATTCGGCGGTGGATCTCGGCGCCGATACGCTCGCGGACCGCACGGACGGCGGCGTCGTTGCCAGAGAGCAGCGCTGTGGTGCAGGCCGCCGCCACCTCGGGTTCGTCGGCGACCATGAGGGCCATGGTGCGCAGCGTCTTCTCGACGCGCGTGACGGTGCTGTCGTTGACGTCGGTGAAGTAGTCGACCTGGCGGATGAGATCGAGGTAGATCTCGGCGATCAGATGATTCTTCGACGAGAAGTACGTATAGGCGGTGGCCGGCGCCACCTTGGCCCGAGCCGCCACCGCGCGCACCGTCAGGTCGGCATAAGAGGACTCGCGCAGCATCTCCAGACCGGCGGCCAGCACCTTACGGAAGGTCTCTTCCTGTCGACGGTTGCGTGGCGGATGCGTCGAGCCATCTGTGAGCGCGGCAACAGCATCACTGGACACCTGTCCAAGCTATCCGACCGCACATGCATGAGGCAAGCGGCGAACAAAAATGCCAGCGCATACCGCCTCTGCTGGAAGTGCCGGCCGCCGATCCTTGCTTGAGGTCGATGCCTGAGGCTATGGTTCGAAAGAACTATTTCGGACAGTTGTCCAGCAATCAGACACAGGAGGTCGGATGCCAGTCCTGGCCGATCGCGAAAGCCGGCTGCTCATCGACGGAAAGCTCGTCGCCGGAAGCGCGGGCACGTTCCCCACCGTCAATCCCGCCACCGAGGAGACACTCGGTGCGGCCGCCGACGCGAACGCCGAGGACATGAGTGCGGCGATCGGCGCTGCCCGCCGCAGCTTCGACGAGACGGGCTGGGCGACCGACACCGAGCTGCGCGTGCGCTGTATCCGGCAGTTACAGCGGGCGATGCGCGACCATGTCGAGGAACTGCGGGAGTTGACGATGGCGGAGGTCGGAGCGCCGCGGATGCTCACCGCGGCCGCCCAACTCGAAGGCCCTGTCGAGGACCTGACGTTCTGCGCCGACACAGCCGAGTCCTACCGGTGGTCCACCGACTTCGGTACCGCGTCGCCGATGGGCATCAAGACTCAGCGCACGATCGCACGCGAAGCCATCGGCGTGGTCGGCGCGATCACCCCGTGGAACTTCCCGCACCAGATCAATCTGGCCAAGATCGGCCCGGCGCTCGCCGCCGGAAACACGTTGGTGCTCAAGCCTGCTCCTGACACACCCTGGGCGGCGGCGGTGCTCGGCGAGCTGATCACCGAGCACACCGACTTCCCGGCCGGGGTGGTCAACATCGTCACCTCCAGTGACCACGGTGTGGGTGCGCTGCTGTCGAAAGACCCACGGGTGGACATGGTCTCGTTCACCGGGTCGACGAACACCGGGCGGGCAGTGATGGCCGACGGGTCGGCCACCCTGAAGAAGGTGTTTCTCGAGCTCGGCGGCAAGTCGGCGTTCCTGGTACTCGACGACGCCGATCTTGCCGGTGCCTGTTCGATGGCGGCGTTCACCGCGTCGATGCATGCCGGGCAGGGGTGCGCTATCACCACCCGCCTGGTCGTTCCCCGCGCCCGGTACGACGAAGCCGTTGACGCCGCTGCGGCCACCATGGGTGGCCTCAATCCCGGGGATCCGACCAACCCGGGCACGGTGTGCGGACCTGTGATCTCGGCGCGACAGCGCGATCGGATCCAGGGCTACCTCGACTCCGCCATCGCCGAGGGCGGCCGGTTCGCCTGCGGCGGTGGGCGTCCCGCCGACCGCGACACCGGCTTCTTCATCGAGCCCACCGTGATCGCGGGCCTCGACAACAACGCCAAGGTCTCTCGCGAGGAGATCTTCGGTCCGGTGCTGACCGTCATCGCCCACGACGGCGACGACGACGCTGTGCGCATCGCCAACGACTCGCCGTACGGCTTGTCGGGCACGGTGTTCTCACCGGATCTCGACCGCGCCAACGCCGTGGCCGCCCGTCTTCGGGTGGGGACGGTCAACATCAACGGTGGTGTCTGGTACTCCGCCGACATGCCTTTCGGGGGCTACAAGCAATCCGGCATCGGCCGGGAGATGGGGCTCGCCGGTTTCGAGGAATACCTCGAGATCAAGGCGATCGCCACTGCCGTCTGACATGCCGGGCCGGTCAACCAAGGAGACGTCAATGGGACTTTACGGAGATCAGTTCAAGGAGAAGGTGGCCATCGTCACCGGCGCCGGGGGCGGCATCGGTCAGGCCTACGCCGAGGCACTGGCCCGTGAGGGCGCGGCGGTCGTCGTCGCCGACATCAACACCGAAGGCGCGCAGAAGGTCGCCGACGGTATCAAGGGCGAGGGCGGCAACGCGCTGGCCGTCCGGGTCGATGTGTCCGACCCGGCCTCGGCCAAAGAGATGGCGGCGCAGACACTCTCGGAGTTCGGCGGCATCGACTACCTGGTGAACAACGCCGCGATCTTCGGCGGGATGAAGCTCGACTTCCTGATCACCGTCGACTGGGACTACTACAAGAAGTTCATGAGCGTGAACCTCGACGGTGCGCTGGTGTGCACCCGGGCGGTCTATCGCAAGATGGCCAAGCGCGGCGGCGGCGCCATCGTCAATCAGTCGTCGACCGCAGCCTGGCTGTACTCGAACTTCTACGGGTTGGCCAAGGTCGGGATCAACGGGCTGACCCAGCAGCTGGCCACCGAGCTCGGCGGGCAGAACATCCGCGTCAACGCGATCGCGCCGGGGCCGATCAACACCGAGGCGAACCGGACCACCACGCCGCAGGAGATGGTCGCCGACATCGTCAAGGGAATCCCGTTGTCGCGCATGGGCGAACCCGAGGACCTGGTCGGCATGCTGTTGTTCCTGCTGTCCGACCAGGCCAAGTGGATCACCGGGCAGATCTTCAACGTCGACGGCGGACAGATCATCCGGTGATGAGCGCCTGCGCGAAGAACAGAGGACATGGATGAGCGCCTGCGCGAAGAACAGAGGACACGGATGAGCGCTTGCGCGAAGAACAGAGGGTTTTGATGAGTGCTGACGACCTCAAGCTGGGTTATATCGGTCTGGGAAACCAGGGCGCTCCCATGGCCAAGCGGCTGGCGAACTGGCCCGGCGGGCTGATCGTGTTCGATGTCCGGATTGAGGCGATGACCCCGCTGGCCGAGCTGGGCGCCACGCTGGCCGACAGCGTCGCCGATGTCGCGGCCGCCGACGTGATCAGCGTCACGGTGCTCAACGACGAGCAAGTGCGTGATGTCGTCGGTGAGCTCGCCGCGTACGCCAAGCCGGGCACCGTCATCGCGATCCATTCCACCATCGAGCCCGAAACCGCGCCTGAGTTGGCTGGACAGTTGCGGCCCAAGGGGATCAGCATCGTCGATGCGCCGGTCAGCGGCGGCGCCGGCGCCGCCGACAAGGGCGAGCTTGCGGTGATGGTCGGTGCAGACGACGAGGCCTACGAGAAAGTCAAGCCGGTGTTCAAACGGTGGGCGTCGCTGGTGGTCCGCGCGGGGGAGCCGGGTGCCGGCACGCGGATGAAGGTGGCGCGCAACATGCTGACGTTCATCGGATTCGCCGCGGTGTGCGAGGCGCAGAAGCTCGCCGAGGCGGCGGGCATCGACCTGCAGAAGCTGGGCCGGGTGGTACGCCACAGTGATGCGCAGAGCGGCGGACCGGGGGCGATCATGTTCCGCGACGACACCAAACCTCTTGCCTCCGAACACTTCTTGCACGACATGTTCGTCCACACCCGCGGGCTCGCGGAAAAGGATCTGAAGCTGGCGCTGAGCCTCGGGGAAGCCACCGGGGTGGAACTGCCGCTGGCCGAAATAGCCTTGCGCGACCTGGCCGCCGGCCTCGGTGTCCCCCACACCTCGCCAAGCATTAAGGAGTAGCCGACATGGATGACGTGCGCCGTAAGGGCCTCGAGAAGATGAACGAGGTGTACGGGTGGGAGATGCCCGACATTCAGGGCGACCCGTACTTCGACCTGACCGTCGAGCATCTGTTCGGGACCATCTGGACCCGGCCCGGCCTGTCGATGCGGGACAAGCGGATGCTGACGCTGACCGCCGTGACTGCAGTGGGGAGTTCGGACCTGGCGGAGATCCAGGTCAACGCAGCGCTGGCCAACGGCGAACTCACGGTCGAGGAACTCAAGGAGATGGCGGTGTTCCTCACCCACTATCTGGGTTTCCCGTTGGGCTCCAAGCTGGACGGGGCGGTGTCGAAGGTGGCGAAGCAGCGTAAGAAGGCAGCCGAACGCGGCCAGGGTGAGGACCGGAAAGCGAACGTGAACGCGGCCCTGCAGATGCACTCGGGTGGCACGCTCGATGATGAGTAGGTACGCCGCGCTGACGCGCGAGGAACTGGCCACGCTGGTGCCCGAACTGCTGCTCATCGGTCAGCTGATCGACCGTTCCGGGATGGCCTGGTGTATCAGTAATTTCGGCCGAGAGGAGATGCTGCAGATCGCGATCGAGGAGTGGGCCGGCTCCAGCCCGGTCTACACCAAGCGGATGCAGAAGGCCCTCAGGTACGAAGGCGACGACATCATCACGATCTTCAAGGGCCTGCAACTGGATATCGGTGCGCCGCCGCAGTTCATGGATTTCCGCTACACCGTCCACGACCGGTGGCATGGCGAGTTCCACCTGGATCACTGTGGCGCGCTGCTCGATGTCGAGCCGATGGGCGAGGACTACGTCCGCGGAATGTGCCACGACATCGAGGACCCGACGTTCGACGCCACCGCTCTGGCCACCAACCGCAGGTGCCAGGTCCGTCCGATCCACCGTCCGCCGCGGACTCCGGCAGACCGCCACCCGCACTGCGCGTGGACGGTGATCATCGATGAGTCGTACCCCGAGGTGGACTTCATCCCGCAACTCGACATCGTCGCAGCCAGCCACGCCTACAACACCGAGCTGGAGCCGATCGATCGCGACGACGAAGGTATGGCGGACTATTCGGGCCCGCTGGTGTCGGACGTCGACTTCGGCGCGTTCTCGCACTCGGCGCTGGTCCGTATCGCCGACGAGGTGTGTCTGCAGATGCATCTGCTGGTGCTGTCGTTCAACCTCGCCATCGAGGCCCGCGCCAAGGACGACGCGGCGCTGGCGCGGAGCATCCGCACCAAACAGCTGATCGGCATCGCCGGTGTGGCTGCGGAGCGGATCCATCGGGCGCTCAACCTGTCCACGGACGCCAGGGGGGCGCTGCGGGTGCTCGAGCTGCACCCGCTGCTCAATCCCGCCGCGTACGTCAGGGCCGACGTCGATCCCGGGTTCGTGCACGTGCGTTCGTCACCGGCGCACGAGGACGGGTCGTGGATCTCGCTGGTTTCGCCCGTGGCGGATCTGCCACTGCAGGCGATCGTGGCTGCGGTGGACCCGCATC